>QCUM01000090.1 GCA_003210735.1 Synechococcus sp. AG-679-D13 | reverse complement strand
TTGACGATCGAGCAGGTTCACAGCTTCGGCGGGTGTCGGGGCTCGCATCAAGGCATGGCGTAGCTGCGGTGCACCTGGGAAACCAACGCAGGTCCAGCCCATGTGTTTCCTGGCGATCAGTAGACCATGCACCCCACGGGCTTCCACCAGAGCCAGCAGCTGCTCTTTCGCCAGTTGCAACCGCTCCGCAGGGCCTGGTGTGGACGGCACCGCTCGACCGGCCAGGGCGGCATCGATCTGGCCCACAAGCCATGGGGCTCCCATGGTGCCTCGGCCCACCATCACGCCCGCTGCACCGGTTTGCTGCAAGCAACGCAGGGCATCGTCGGGGGTTTTGATGTCACCGTTGGCAATCACTGGAATGGTGAGCGCTTGTTTCACTGCGGCGATCGCGCCCCAGTCGGCGTTGCCTTTGAAATGTTGCTCACGGGTGCGGCCGTGCAGGGTGAGCAGCTGCGCGCCGGCATCCTCCAGCTGTCGGCACCACATCACTGGATCAGCGTCACTGCCGCACCAGCCCAGACGAGTCTTCACCGTGACAGGAATTTGCACGGCATCCGCCACTGCTGAAACGATTCGGCGGGCCAGATCGGGGTCCTGAATGAGGCCGGAGCCGCCTCCCTTGCGTGCGATTTTGCGCACGGGGCATCCCATGTTGATGTCAATCAGATAGGCCCCAGCGGCCTCGGCTCGGCGGGCTGCGTCGGCCATCGATTGCGGCCTGTGGTCGAACAGCTGAACACCGATCGGTCCTGGTTCTTCGGATAGCTCCTCCACCTTGCTGAGGCCGTGTCCCATCTCCAGGCTGGTTGCATTCACCATCTCGGTGAAGAGCAGCGCCTCGGGTGCCCAACGCCGCACCAGCCGGCGGAAGATCTTGTCGCTGACGCCCGCAAGCGGGGACTGGAGCACGCGACAGGTGAGCTCACGGGCGCGGCCGCGCCCGGGAAGCTGGATCGCTGGAGAGGCAAGCATGGGTCCATGCTGCCGATTGATGTGACGAACCTCTGGCCTCTCAGCCGTGATCTGTTGGTTCAGATCCTCGAAGATCGCTGCAGTGATCGCTTTGTCTGCGAGCGCATCTGGGAGCGGCTGGGCTACGGCGAGGACTCGGCGGGGGTATGGGGTGCCGGACCCGAAACGCCCGCGGAGTGGTTTAAGGCTTTTCCTGAAGCCCCCCAGTTGATTGCTGAACGCCCGGCTTCCGTTCGGCTGACCCGCTCGATCGCGAAGCCCCACAAGCAGCTTCTCAAGCAGCAGCTGGCCTTCTCCGGGTATCGCATCGGTGAGCTCTACCCCCGGCGCACCCGCCGGGCTACGGCGGTGAACTGGTTGCTGGCCTGGCTGGCGGAGCGCAGTGAATCACTGATGGAGCAGGGGCCTCTGGCCCCTGAGCTCCCCGCTCCGTCGAATCCGGTTTTCGGCCATCCCGGCGATCTGCCGGTGACCTGAACGCTTGGGCCGGGATGCTCACGTGGTGCCCGTTGGTGTGTTGTTGAACAGCCAACGCGCCCTGGCTGGCGCCCTCGAATGGTGACCGAGCGCTGCTTCGTCAACACTTTGGACTCGAAAATTGGTGTTGGTGTCGAGGCTTTTCCGGTGCTGAACGGAATAACCCGCACCACCTGCTTTTTCTCGTCGTCAATGGTCAGGCGCTGATCGGAGAGATCGATCATCAAGAAGGTTTCACTTCTCCGGACCTGGCACCCGCATTCGCGTCTCATGTTCGCGTAAGGAAAGTCTTTGGTTTCTTGGGTCTGTAGGGTCAAAGATTGAGCGGAGCTTCGCCCTGTGGCGCGTCCCGTCGTTGCGATCATCGGACGCCCCAACGTTGGCAAGTCCACCTTGGTGAACCGCCTCTGTCGCAGTCGTGAGGCGATTGTCCATGACCAGCCCGGTGTGACCCGGGACCGGACCTATCAGGACGGTTACTGGGGGGACCGTGAATTCAAGGTGGTGGATACCGGTGGCCTGGTGTTTGACGACGACAGCGAGTTTCTTCCGGAGAT
>QCUM01000089.1 GCA_003210735.1 Synechococcus sp. AG-679-D13 | reverse complement strand
CATCGACGTGCCGGTGGCAAACCATGGATGTCCCTTGGCCTCAGGGCGCTGTTTGAGAATTGAGGGGGGCAACTCCTGCCCCTGAACCTCCGAAAAATTCACCCCGCCCTGCTCAAACACCCGGCCTTCGCGCATCACCCGCGACCGACCGCCACCTCCCTCGGGTCGCTCCCAGGTTTCTTCCACAAAACGACCTTCGCCATCGAGAGTTTCCAGGCCGGCGCAGATTTCGTCTTGGAGACCCATGACCATCGATCGAGCCCTGTCACGGGAGTTTTCAGGGGGTAACTCCAGTGATGGCAGCGCTGGTCCACTCTTCTGGCGGCCGAGAACGCGGCGAATCAGCGAGCGGACCATGGCAATAGGGCCTTGAATCAATCAAGAAACCTAAACAGGTCAGACAAGTCCACGACAAGCCTCCGTGAGGGACTGTCACGGGATGCCACCTCTAGGATCCGGCTCAATTCCAGTACGGGCATGATTTCGGCCGAGCGGGCGATTCAGGCACTGCAGCAGGTGACCGACGCCGGCAGTGGCAAGCCAGTCATGGAGCTGGGCTGGATCGACCAGGTCCGAGTCGCCGATGCCCGAGCGGTCTTCCGTCTGAATCTGCCGGGCTTCGCTCAGGGGCAACGCGACCGAATTGTTCAGGAAGCCCGCCAGCTGCTGACAGGCCTCGACGGCATTGACGACGTCCAGATTGAAATCGGCCAGCCCCCCAGCCAGGGAGGAATCGGCCAGGCCGGTCACGGGCAACCTGCTGAACGCCAGTCCATCCCTGGCGTACGCCAGGTCATTGCAGTTTCCAGTGGCAAGGGTGGCGTAGGCAAGAGCACAGTTGCGGTCAACCTGGCCTGTTCGATTGCCAAGAAGGGTTTGAGGGTCGGCCTCCTCGACGCCGATATCTATGGACCCAACGCACCGACCATGCTTGGGGTTGCCGACCAGACCCCCGAAGTGATGGGCAGTGGGGATCAGCAGCGGATCGTTCCAATCGAATCGTGCGGCATCGCCATGGTCTCGATGGGCCTGCTGATCGATGAACACCAGCCGGTGATCTGGCGCGGTCCAATGCTGAACGGGATTATTCGGCAGTTCCTCTATCAGGCGGAGTGGGGCGAACGGGACGTCTTGGTTGTTGATTTACCTCCGGGCACCGGCGATGCCCAGCTGTCCCTGGCTCAGGCCGTCCCCATGGCGGGTGTCGTCATCGTCACCACACCCCAGCAGGTGTCTCTGCAAGACGCCCGTCGCGGACTGGCGATGTTCCGCCAGATGAACATTCCTGTTCTGGGCGTGGTTGAAAACATGAGCTGCTTCATTCCTCCCGACCTGCCTGACCGCAGATATGCCCTGTTCGGCAGTGGTGGCGGAGCAACACTGGCGGGTGACTACGACGTACCCCTGCTGGCACAGATCCCGATGGAGATGCCGGTCCAGGAAGGTGGTGATTCCGGCCGACCCGCCGTGCTGTCTCGCCCCAACTCCGCCAGCTCAGCCGCGTTCCTGAGCCTGGCTGATTCGGTGATGCAACAGGTGGCAACGACGGTGTGACGATGCGTGCCCAACCCGGCCGACAGCAAACTCCGAGGGACTGGATTCTCCTGGGAGTACCGCTGGCCATGGTGGGGCTTGCGGGACTGCTGATCGCCAGCACCCAGCGCCAGGCCGACTATGCCGATTGGTATCACCACTGGATCACCGCCGCGGTGGGGGTCGTGCTTGCCCTTGGTCTCAAGCGGCTCCCGCTGCAGCGGTTACGGCCTCAGCTCATTCCGATCTACGGCGCCACCGTGATCAGCCTGATCGCCGTGCGGATGATCGGAACCACCGCCCTGGGAGCTCAGCGCTGGATCAGCATCGGACCACTCCATGTGCAGCCTTCTGAATTCGCCAAGATCGCAGCAATTTTGCTGGTGGCTGCGGTTCTTTCTCGCCATCCGGTGGAACGCCCCGTGGATCTGCTTCGCCCTCTCGGCGTGATCGCCATCCCCTGGCTGCTGGTTTTCATCCAGCCCGACCTCGGGACCTCGCTGG
>QCUM01000088.1 GCA_003210735.1 Synechococcus sp. AG-679-D13 | reverse complement strand
CGTGCTCCGGATGGCCAGATGAACCTCTGGCATCTCGATGGAGGAGAGCATTGGTTCGGGGTGCTGCCCGACTGCCAGTTCGCCCTGTTTGAAAGCGATGGGCAACATCGGCGCTCCCATGCATTGGCGGTCAAGCCAAGCGCGGATGCCTCCTGTCCGGAAGCCGGCGAACCTCTGCAGGCCTGGGATTGGTATCCGGCCAGCACGCCGGAGCACAGCACCGGCACCTATTCCGCCCGTTACCCGCTCAGCTGGACTCACTACGAGGGCGTGTTCGATGCCGAGGTGCGTTGTGAGGCGTTCAGCCCGATTCTCCCGGGCGATTACAGGCGGAGCAGTTATCCGGTGGCGGTGTTCGTCTGGACCCTGCGTAACCCCACCAGCCGGCCACTCGATCTGTCGCTGCTGCTCAGCTGGCGCAACACCACCGGTTGGTTCACCAACACCGATGCCTCGGCCGAGGTGCACTTCCGCGATGACGGCAGCCCGGAGCACAACTATGCCCCCGCCATCGGTGCCACCCGTGGTCAGCGCAATCTCTGGGTGGACGATGGCACCCTCCGAGGTGTCGTTCTGGAGGGCAACGTCTCAACCCCGGTTGCCGAGGGGCAGGGGCAGTGGTGCCTGGCCACCAACCAGCAGCCGGGAGTGACGATTCAACGCTGCAGTCGATGGAACCCCGCCGGTGATGGCGATGAGCTCTGGGGCAGCTTCAGTGCCGATGGTTCGCTCCCCGACAGCAACAACGATCGCCGCAGCGGGGCGGATGACCCCCTGAGTGCAGCCCTGGCGGTGAAGTGCCGGTTGGCCCCCGGCGAAAGCCTGGACATTCCTGTGGTGATCAGCTGGGATCTGCCGGTCACGGCCTTTGCCAGCGGCACCCAGGCCCTGCGCCGCTACACCGACTTCTTCGGCATCGGACCGATGGCACTGCTCAAACGCATCCGATTAGGACAGGTTCAGAACGCTTTACTGAACCCCGATCAAAGAGCAATCATCGGCTGCCGAACCGTGCAGGAGGTGGCCAGCCATTACGGCTTCCAGAGCCGCAATCATTTCGCCAGGGACTATCGAGACCTGTTCGGGGAGGCACCGAGCTCCACGCTTCAACGCTCCGGCGCAAGCGGAATCCGCTGCCAACCTGTGTCGGTGGCCCAAAGCCCCCAGATGGCCATGGCGCGCAGATAGTGACAGGCCCGGAAGGTGTTCACTGCGGTGATGGCTTCCGGTGTGCGGAACTGCAATCCACCGCTGTAAACCTGATCCACCACAGCTGAACAGATGGCTTCTGCCGTCTGGCTCTCACCCATCAGGCGGAAGTAGCTGGCGATGCCGAAGTTGATGCCGGTCCACACCTCCAATGGATGGGTGCCGTTGGGATCCAAAGGTGTGCCATCGCGTCGCAAACCATTCGCCACACCGAGACGTCCTCCTTCGAAGGACTCGAAACAGGCCTCCCGAATGGCTTTCAAGGTGCTGCGACTGTTCGCTTCGCTCACCACAGGGGGCAACTCAAGCAAGCGGGCATAGAAGTCACCGCACAGCTGGTCTGCCATCACCACTGGCGTACCGCTTTCGGCGTCGATGTCGTAGTACTCGCCATTCCAGAGCAGCCTGTCGAAGTTGCTGCGCGATTGCTCCAGCCAACTGCTGAATTCCCGCTGTTCAGCGGACGTCTCCAGACCGGTGGCGAGCTGAAGGGTCTGAGCGATTGCAAGGGCCGCCTCAAGGGCCGCGATCCACAGGGCACCGCAGTAAGCGCTCACTCCCTGCAGGGGCCAGTCATCAAAGGTCTGATCCGGAGCCCCGCCGTTATCGGGTAGACCATCATCGTTGGCGTCGAATCTCTTGAGGTAGCGCAGGGCCTCCACCGCTGCCGGCCAGCACTCCGCCAGAAAACGAACGTCCTGACCACCCGGGGCAAGCTTGTACGTTCGCCAGACCTGGAGCACGAAGTCACTGGCTAGGTCCTTCCAGAGGTTGCAGTCCTGATATGCGGTGTAATTGGTGGCATCCCAGGGCTGCTCATTCGGGGCCCCCAGATCATGGGGAGTGGCCCCCTTCAC
>QCUM01000087.1 GCA_003210735.1 Synechococcus sp. AG-679-D13 | reverse complement strand
CTCGTTCAACGAGGGGATCGTGCCATCGCACTCTCGCAGCGGGAATTTGAACTATTGCTGTTCCTGGTGAAGCACTCCGGGGACGTGCAATCCAGGCAAACCATCCTGGATGCGGTGTGGGGAGCTCCTTTTGTTGGCGACCCCAACACCCTGGATGTCTATATGGGCTATCTGCGCAAGAAGGTAGAGGTCAAGGGAGAAGCGCAGTTGTTGCACACGGTGCGCGGCGTGGGCTTCATGGCGCGGGTGGGCGATCCGAAGGCTTGAAGCGCAATTGCATGTCGGCACCACCACCCAGTGCATCGCCAATCAGCAGTTCACCCTCCATCGCCTGCATCAGCAGGTTCACGGTGGTGAGGCCAATGCCGCTGCCGCGGGTGCCAATGGCAGTGCTGCCACGAACAAATCGCTCCAACACTTGGATGCGTTCGCTTTCAGGGATACCTGGCCCTTGATCGTGCACATGCAGGGTGACAGCATCGGATGATGCAGAAACAGCCAACTGCACAGGGCCTTCACTGAATTTCAAGGCGTTGTCCACCAGGGCAACAAGGCATTGCTGCACCCGTTCGGGATCAACAGTGATGCGAGGCAGTTCTACCCGCGCAGGGGGTGCCAAACGCAACCGATCCGATGCAAGGGTCTGCAACCGCTCGAAGACATTCACCAACAGGAGCTCGGGATCCAGAGATTCCAAAGCAAGGGAGAGTCTTCCGGCATCACTGCGCGCCAGGTCGAGCATCACCGTGACCAGTTCCCCGAGGCGCTCTGACTCCGCGGCGATGAGAGCCACCTTCGCTTTCCGTTCTGCCGGCACCTCAGCTTGAAGACTCTGGGCATGGCCGGAGATCACGGTGATCGGCGTACGCAATTCATGGGCGACGCCATCGATAAAGCGCCGTTCCCGATGCCATGCATCCGCCAACCGTGATTGGAGCTGATTGAAAGCTTCGATGATCGGCTGCAATTCCCGGGACTGACCGACTGGATCCAGAGTCCGTTGACCCAGAGAATCGGCACTTAGAAGGGAGAGTTCACCAGCCAACGACTGCAACGGCTTGATCAGGCCTCGCCACAGCACCAGTCGAAACAGCAACGACACCAGCAGCAAAGACATTCCTGCTGCTGCAATCAGCAGGAATTGATCCCGCCGTTGGCTCTGAATCGACGCGGTGATGTTTTGACGCACCTCCAACAGCACAATGCTGTCAGCAGGCGAAAGCAAGACGGTACGACTGATAAGCCAATAGGAGTCATCAACGAGACGAAGCGCTGGACGCTCCGGGTACTGATCGCCAAGCACCAATGCAGCCTGGACACCAAAGCCCTGGGGCAGAGGCAGCGAGAGGGCACCAGTACTCAGACCAGTGCTGATCTGCTCCACCAGGCGCTGATGACGCTCCAAACGTTCCGCTTCCGCCAATGAGGAACCAAAAGCGAACAGAGCGCTGTATCCAGCCACCACCGCCAGAAGTGAGGAGGATTGCAACCAGACCCGCAGAGACGGAAGAGAGCGCAGCGCCACGAATCTGAGAAACAAACTAAGAGCGTTCTTAGGGAAGCTTTAGCCAGAGCTTCTTTGTGGGCCAACAGATCAGGTCATGGTTGTCATGTCGGCACCCCAGGTGCACATCAACAATCAACACCTTTAACAATGACTTCACTCAATTCCAAACTGCAGCTGGCCATGCTGAACCGCAAGAAAGGCCGCAATCTGATCGAAAAGGGCTTCACCCTCGTGGAGCTGATGATCGTAATTGTGATTGTTGGAATTCTGAGCTCAGTTGCTCTGCCTAACTTCCTGTCACAACAAGACAAAGCCAGGGCTACAGAAGGCACTCAAACCCTCTCCACCATCCTTAAATCTGCATATGCAGATTATCAACAAGACCTAAGTATTGACGACGCCGAAGCCGCTGCACAAAGCGCAATCAGCTCAGCAACAAAAGATAATTTCACATACCCAGATCTCGAAAAAGATGACACCAATAAAACAATCCAAGTCCTTGCTACCGGCGCCAACGGCCTGGCTGGCAAAGGATCTCTAGGAGGCTGCGTCAATCTCGGGACTGGAATCATCAA
>QCUM01000086.1 GCA_003210735.1 Synechococcus sp. AG-679-D13 | reverse complement strand
GCCCGTTCGATCAGCAGATTGGTGGCTGAGTTGTCGCTGATGCGAATCATCTCAGTAGCGACTTCATAGGTCGGGAAGCGGCTTCCGACTGGTCTTGAGGCCATCCAGCCAGCGCCACCGCCCACCAGATCCTCAGTCAGCTCCAGCGGTTCGTTCCAAGACAGATCCTGAGCATCGATGCGTTCGAGGGACGCCAAAAGGACCGGTGTCTTGATCGAGCTTGCTGCCGGCATCGGCCGGTTGGCATTCAGCTGTGCATAGCGCCCATCGTCGAGGATCAGAAGGTACGCACTCGCCATCAGATCCTTCTGAGTCGCAGCGATTTCACGCCAGCGGCTCGAAAGAGCCTTGATCTCTGTACTGGGTTGAAACGATTTGCCGACAGGCATTGGCTGCGGCGTGGATGTCGACGTGCTGTCTTTCGTTGAAGCGGAAGGAATGCCGACCTGGCGTTCCAGCCAGGCTGGGAGTTTGAGGGTCTGGCGACGTACGTCCGGAGCAAACCAGCGCAGCATTGAACCAGTCAGCAAACCAAGCCCTACCCCCATCACCAGCAGACGGAACAGCAACCGCATCGGGGATCCCCAGCTGAGGGAACGTCGGGAGGGTCGGCTGCTGGACAAGCGCCTGAAAACTAGATGAAGCAGAGATTAGGAGCGTTTTGCGTGCATCGCCCACCTGAGCTGGCGGACCATGCCACGAAGCATTGCGACTTCCTCTGTTCTGCTTGAAGCGCGATGCAAGAGATCGCGCACCTTGGCCATCCTGGCCTCACGGGTGTGGGGCAGAAGAAAACCGCATTCCAACAGCAGATCAGCAGCGTCTTCGATCAGGCCAGAGAGCTGAGGCGCGGATGCCGGATCTGGGCTGCACTGAGCATCGGGAGGTGTCGTGTGATCGAGTCGGGCCATGTCGTGCAGCACGATGGCGACGGCATGGGAGAGGTTCAGGGAGGGATAGCTATCACCGCTGTGCAATGTCAGAACCCTGTGGCAGATCCGTAATTCTTCATTGCTCAAGCCACGATCCTCTCGCCCAAATACCACGGCAACCGTGCCGTCCCCGGCGGTCAACCATTTGAGGGCCTGATCGGGCGTCTGAAGGGGAATCGATCCGTGATCCAGTCGACCGCAGGTGGCAACGACCCTGGAGCAGTCAGCGACGGCGGACTCCAATGTTGAGTAGTGAACTGCTGTTTCCAGGCGGGCGACAGCATGAACGGCCATGCGAAGCGAATCGTTCCCCTTTGGATCGCAACGGGGATTCACCAAACGGAGCTGATCAACTCCGAAGTTGGCACAGAGTCTCGCAACGCTGCCGATGTTCAGCGGGCCGGCTGGCTCAACCAGGACAACGACAACCAATCAGTTCAGTTGGTGTAGGTGACTCAAAAGATCAGCCATGGCTTCCGGTTCCATCTGGAAGCTTGGCATTGGGGGAGTCTCTCCGCTGACGATCTGATGGATCAAGCTCGGATCCCGTTTTCGCTGGCCAACACCCACCAGTTGCGGAGCCAGCAGGCCCTGCCCTGCCAGACCATGGCATCCGGCGCAGTTGATCCGAAACAGCTGGCCTCCATGGTCGGGATCTCCGTGGAGTTCAAGCGTGGCCTTGATGTAAGGATCTTGCTGAGCACTGTTGATGACCCAAAGCAGCAACACAGCACAGGCGGAAGCCGCCAGGACAACAAGCGCAGCAATCAGGCCGCGGCCGCCCTCGCGTTGTTCTGCTGCAGTTGATGTCGGCTCGCTCACTACAGGGGAATAACCGTGGAAGAATTGTGGCTGATATCGATAAACGACGCGACCCCATGATCGAACCTCTGCTGTGCGGCATTGTTCTGGGTCTGATCCCTGTCACTCTTCTTGGCTTGTTTGTTGCTGCATGGAATCAGTATCGCCGCGGCGGTGCTCTGGGCGGCTGAGCAGCAACACGCTGCTGCTTCCATATCTGCGCTGGTCGGCGACGATCCACGACGAACCTAAATCCAGCGTTGCTTTGGATCGGTGCTCACACACGACGATTCCGTTCGGATTGATCCAGTTTTTTTGACTCAGAGAAGCCAGAACGCCTTCATACAAGTCACTC
>QCUM01000085.1 GCA_003210735.1 Synechococcus sp. AG-679-D13 | reverse complement strand
TCATGGCGGTCGCGGCGACGATCTTCTCTTCGGAGGAAAAGGTCAAGACACCCTCCAAGGTTCCTCAGGTCATGATCTGCTCAAAGGCCAAGCCTTCCGCGATCGACTCAAAGGAGGAAAAGGTAACGACACCCTCTTTGGCGGCAAAGGCCAAGACACCCTGACCGGCGGTGAAGGCTCAGACACCTTCAAGCTCTCCAAGGGCAAAGACACCATCAAAGACTTCTCCATCACTGATGGCGATCTCATCGATGCTCCCAACAACCTCAAGCTTCAACTGATCCAACGCGGCAATCACCTCCTCCTCAAAGACTCAGACCAAAACATCAAAACCACGCTCCTCAACATCAATCGCGACGATCTCATCACCTATCAGCCCGATCTCATCTGATCTCATCTGATCTGATCTGATCTGATCTGATCTGACAACACAAAACACAAACCTCTTTCAGCAACCAACCCTCAAACCAATAAACACATCCCTCACTTGCCCACAATCCAGCCCACTTGCACAAAATTCCTGGGACAACTCAGGGACAAGTCCCTCAAACCACTTCCTGCGACTGAGAGCTAAGTGGCAGCAGCGGCCACCAGGGCCAGCTCTGGTCAACAGGATTCACACCATCTCCAGCCACCACGCTCCCCGTCAATGCAGTGATTCTGCAGAGGAATGGATCAGCACAGGGGCAAAGCACCGGCCGCGGCGCAAAACAGCACCACCGCACCGCCACAAAACAAAAGCCAAACCAAACCATACGGAGCCTTGGCTCCCGCCTGCCAGACGGGCTGAAACTACGCAGTAAACAGAATGTTTACACCAGAGGCAGAGGCTTCAAGCCCTGCCTGGCAAAACTCCTCATAGAGGCCTGAACCTGCACATGAAAACGGCCAAGATCTTTTTAGAAAAAGCTATGTGATCTTCAATCAGTAAAAAAGAAAGTTGCTAAAGGCAGAACGGAAAAATCTTGGTCGCACAAAGACCACGCAAAAACATTATTGAAGATGCCTGTCAACGCGTTTTGTTGCAGAGGATACACTCAAGAGAAACAAAAACCATTGCATGTCAACAAAATAAGCCAAACCGAACAGCCCAAACAACAGCCACTTGAATATCAGTAGTCCTTCAATCAAGCAACAAAAATCCGATGCTTACCCCGCCCATGCTGGCTACTTAACTCACAACATCACAACAGAAGATCCAATTACAACGACAAAGCAAGGCAATACTCAGCCATTGATTCAAACAAAATTCTCAAATCTTAAATCGTTAGTTAATGATCTATCTGTAATGACATACCACAACTACCTTGATTTTCTGTAGCATTAAATACTTTTTCGAAAAGTGGTGCCGATGATACAATTACCTTCTATTGGCCATGCTGACTTGACTAATTATTCACAGGTGTTGACTGTAAATTTTACCATCCTTAACAACAATTCCTTCTCTAACGGTATCGACTTACCTCGCATTTCAGGTGAACTCGACTGCTTAAAAGCCTCAGTTTTGGACAGGCCGGATCAACCAGCTGCATTGATCGTTGCTGATGGATCTTGTCCGCAGATCCGGCAACTCCTAGCCTCAGCAGATGCACCGGTGCTCTGGCTCGATGAGAAGCAGCAGCCACTGCAAGCAGTGGGCCAAGCCCTGGCTGAGCGCCGAAACCTTGATCAGCCGGTGGCCACCCTGCACTGGGTCAGCCATGGCAGCCCAGGCCAGCTGCAGCTTGGCTCCACCCGAATAGACAGCAAGGCCCTTTTATCCAGCCCTGAGAACCTTGCGCGCTGGGGCCTTAGCAGCATTGCCCTCTGGAGCTGCTCCACCGGCGCCGATCAGGGTTTTATCAGTGTTTTCGAGGAACTCACTGGAGCAACCCTGTGGTCGAGCAATCAACAACTCGGTCGACTGGGTGACGGCAGTAGATCTTGGAGCCTTTCAAGCACACGCCAAACAAAAGGATCTACTGGTGCACCAGCATTACCCATCAAAGCCAGCCAACAACTGGCCTGGAATCATCAGCTTGGTGGCTTCACAACAAACACTCCAAATCTTCAATCGTTCCCTGGTAACACACATCAAGAACACAAGAATGAACATGCCTTTGCGGCATTGAAACAAGACGGTTCCGTCATCACCTGGGGATGGTCTTCTGGAGGAGATTCATCCGACGTTTCCTCTTCCCTCTCCTCAGGCGTA
>QCUM01000084.1 GCA_003210735.1 Synechococcus sp. AG-679-D13 | reverse complement strand
GCTTTGGTTCGGGATCGGCCGCAGTCTCAGCGCGCGGCTGGGGGGTGCACAGCTGCGCTTTCATCCAGCACCAACGGCACTGCAGCTGGCTTTTGCACGCATTGGTCGTCCCTGGCAGGACGCCAGCTGGGTGAGCCTGCATGGCCGTGATCCAGCCGTTCTGGCCCCTCGCCTTCAACAACGACCGCCAGCCCTGGCGGTGCTGACCGATCCACAGCAGGGTGGTGCCGAAACCGTGCGCCGGATCCTTCGAAGCAGCGGGCTCGAAGCGAGCTACAGCATCTGGCTGTGCGAGAACCTTGGCCACAACAGCGAGCGGGTGCTGCAGCTCAAACGCAGCGATCCGTTGCCGGAGAACCTGGCATCACTGCTCACGGTGTTGTTGATCGCAGAGCCGTCCGCGGCGCCCCCGGAGGAGCGCCTGCCGTTGTTTGGCCTGGAGGACGGCCTGTTTTTGCAGCACGCAGACCATCCCGGATTGATGACCAAACGCGAGGTGAGAATCCAGCTGCTGGCGGACCTCGATCTGCCGAAACAAGGTGTGCTCTGGGATCTCGGGGCCGGCACGGGCAGTGTTGGCCTGGAAGCACTGCGGCTGCGGCCAGAGTTGAAGCTGATGGCGGTTGAACGACGCGCCGGCGGTGCTCAGCTGATCGAAGCCAATGCAGAGCGGCTGGGGGTGACCGCTGCGGCCGTGCTGGAACGCGAGGTCGGAGCCCTGATCGCCGAGGGGCTGCCGGCTGGCCTGGAGCGGCCCGATCGGGTTGTGCTTGGAGGTGGTGGCCGCAGCCGCGCAGCTCTGCTGATGCAGGTGCTGAAACTGCTGCAACCCGGCGGAGTGGTGCTGATCCCACTGGCCACGCTGGAGGCCCTGGCGGAGCTGCGGCCGTTGCTGGAACAGCAGGGGATGGCGGTACAGATCAGCCAACTGCAGGCCTGGCGCGGTCAACCGCTCAGCGACGGCACCCGACTGGCACCCATGAACCCAACCCTGATCCTGAAAGGCACGAAATCACACCCATAAATACACGTAATTATTACGGAATTGTGTCATCAGTCTCAATCAGCACCCTGTCGCCGACATCGATGCCAAGTCGTCGTGCCTCACCGGACCGCAGCTCAACCACCCCATCGCTGGGCTGCTTCGGGCCATAGCCCCGACAGGGCAGGGCTGGGCAGACCGGCACCGCCGCTTCGATCCCCACCACCCGATCCTCCCTGAGAAACACCATGTCCAGCGGGGCCAGGGTGTTAAGCATCCAGAACCGCAGTGGCTGCGGTTGATCAAAGGGGAACCACATCCCCCGGAGCGGTGGCAGAGCCGAGCGCTGCATCAGACCGATGCGCTTCTGCAGCGGCGTCGACGCCACCTCCAGAGCGATGCAGCGGTCCTGGTCGAGACACCAGTGCGCCGTGATCGGTAACTGCTGCGGTGCCGGAAGATCCATTCTCAGCTCTCTGCCGCAATGGGGCCCAGGCTGTACCCCCGTCCACGCACCGTCAGGAGAAGCCGCGACTGACCCTGCCCCTCCAGCTTCTGGCGCAGGTAGCGCACATACACCTCCACCACATTGCTGTTGGCACTTTCATCGTTCCAGACCTCCCGCATCAACTGTTCACGGCTGAACACGTGGCCGGGGCGCTTCATCATCACCACCAGGAGGGCATATTCCCGGGCCGTCAGAGCCAGCTCACGACCGGCCCGCCTCACCTGACGGGTGACAGGATCCAGGATGAGATCCTGCAACTGCAACTGCTGAGAGCGGCCACCCTCCCGGGCCTGGATGGTGCGATGCAGGCGCAGGCGCAGCAGCAGATCACTCGGGCCAAGACCCGACAACCAAAAGTCATCGGCTCCACAGCGCAAGGCGTTGGAACGGGCCTCAACGCTGTCCTGCTCCAGATCGAGCAAGATCGTCATGGGTCCAAAGCGTTGGCGCAGCTCAGCGATCAGATCAATCTGGTCGGCACCGAGCACAGCCGCCAGCGGTTCGTCTCCAACAACCCCACAACTGGAGGTCACTCCCGCACTCAGCCAATCCACGGTTGTGTAACCGGAGGCCGAAAGACGGGGAGCCAACGCCACCGCTGACGTTCCGGCCAGCAGCAGCAAAGGCTCAGTGCTCATTCCTTGTCCGGTTTCGCGATGTGGGGCAGGCCCCAGCCCAGTTTGTTGCGCAGCACCTGGAAGAACTCGTGGTCGGCTAGACGCACAAAACGCACCGGGTGATCACTGCGACGGATCAAGACGCGATCCTCCGGCCAGACATAGCAACCGGCGCTTCCGTCCACAACCATCATCAGCCGTTCAGGAGTTGCCGGAAACACCGTGACCGGCTCTCGGTCGCTGAAGACCAGAGCCCTCGAGGCGAGCGAATGGGG
>QCUM01000083.1 GCA_003210735.1 Synechococcus sp. AG-679-D13 | reverse complement strand
CGCCATTCAGGCCGTCCGGCAGCGGGCGCCGTGGCCGGCCCGGGTGATCGTGGAGGCTGAAACTGCCGCTCAGGCGATCGAGGCGGTGCAGGCCGGTGCCGATGGGGTGTTGCTGGATGAATTCGGGCCTGACCAGCTCAGGGACCTGGTGCCTCGGTTGCGGCAGCTGAGCAGCACTGGTGTGGTCTTGGAGGCTTCTGGAGTGCAGCCAGAGGCTCTGAAGGCCTATGCCGCCACCGGGATTGATCTGATTTCCACCAGTGCCCCGGTCACCCGAAGCCGTTGGCTCGACTTCAGCATGCGATTCAGCTGAGGCCTTGGTTGGGAATGGTCAGTGTTGTTGCTCATCCAGACACTACCGATGCTCTAGTTTCTTTGGAAATTCATTGCTGGTGTGCCTTATGCCATGAAGGCTGATGCAATCGTCACAGCCTGATCATGTTGTGGAGTTATTGTTTCCCGAACTTATTCGATATAAATGCAACCTGCTGATCCTGAAAAATGTGATTCCCAGAATTTCCTGGATAAAAGTGCATTTTTCTTGGTCGCCGAGGCCCGCATTAATCCCTGGTGGGAGGAAAGAATTTCAAGGCTAATCCAATCAGGTTATTTGGAGGAAGCAGGTGCTTTGTATCGTGAGTTTCAGTCGAAATCATTACGGGAATCATGACCCTCGTTGCGAGTCTGACGCTCGGTAATTTAGTCCTGGACAACACAACTGTGTTGGTATTGTCCATAGCTACAATCGCTTTTTTTGGAAGCTTTATTTTTATTTCTAGAACAAACGATATGAAAGGAGCATTACTTTCCCTGTTGCCAGGTCGTAAAAAATAGATTGCGCTTGAAAGACAAAAGGGTCAAGTCACCTCTCACATTCACCAAGCAAGAGATGACCTGTAATTGACCCGTCAAACCCCGTCCAAGGGCGACTACTTGATTATGGCAAATGAGTTCAGTTTTTGTGGTGATCTACGATCTTTAGGTAGGTGAGATTCGTTACTTCATGAGGCTTTGATCCAAAGCCGTATGGTCTAAGGCATGAAAAAACCCCTCATAGGTGAGGGGTTGGAAAAAGTGACTTTTTGATTCCTACTTCTTTCAGCTGATTTTGGCTGTGTCCATGGTTTCAAAAGCTTTGGCAACGCTTCTGAAGTTAAAGCCCATGCCACGCAGAGCATGCCAGAAATGACCTTGCAGGAAGAAGAATGCAAGATAGAAGTGGGTGTTGGCAAGCCAGGCCCGAGCTGTGTGGGCGTTGTCTGCCAAAGCAACGGTGTCACTGAAGTAAGGAGAGAAGGCAAACTTCAGTTGAAGTGCCTCGCCATACAACTCAGTGGGGTAAATCGTGGTGTTCTGTGCGCACCAGATGCTGGTGACAAAACCCATCAGAGCAATGCCGGCCAATGAATAAGAGAGGATTGATTCACCGTTGTAAATCAGTACTTTCTTGAATGGTCCGAACGGACTGCTGATGATGTGCCAGACGCCACCGATCGTCAGAATGAATGCGAGAACAGCATGGCCGCCCATCACATCTTCCAGGCTGCTGATGCTTAAGAAGCTGGTCTGATAACCCCAGACCATGCCGAAATCGATGTTGGGCTCAACGGTGCGAACTGCACCAGCGGCAGTGTCGTAAATGCCGTGACGCTTGGCCCATTCGACGAAGGCAATTACGCCGAGGCCCAGGAAGATCAGGTGGTGACCCAGGATGAAAGTGAGTTTCTTGGGGTCGTCCCACTGAAAATCAAACTTCTGTGCACGCCCGGTTGCTTCGCCAAGGTCTTTGGGTGCGCGGAGGGTATGCCAGATGCCAGCGGCACCAAGCACGGCGGAGGAAACTAAGTGGAAGGCAGCAGTTGCGATGTAGGGCTGTGTGTCAACAACAATTCCACCTTCTCCAATACCAAAGCCCAGACCGGCCAGGTGAGGAATCAGGATCAGGCCCTGCTCACCCATCGGTAGTGCGGTGTTGTAACGAGCCAGCTCAAACAGAGTGAAGGCTCCTGCCCAGAACATGATCAAGCCAGCATGAGCAGCATGGGCAGCGATGAACGAGCCTGATCGCTTTGCTACTCCTGCATTGCCGGCCCACCAGTCATAACTGACTGATGAATTGCCATAAGACTGCATTTTCGAGAAAGAGTCGACTCCTGAACCGTAATGAGGGGTGAGCACTCTGCTTTCAACTGGTTAACACTCCTTTTTGCTGGACGATCTTTTGTCACCTCGCTGCTGCTCATTTCGTAGACAGTGTTACGAAATTTTCGGTAAGTGGCAATTTTCAGCGATTTGAATTCGTTGTGTTTGCTGTTTGCTGGCCCTGTTGCGAGGCTGTTTTGTAATTGTTGATACGCTGATGTGCGTCACTCGAGCGGTCTGCGTTGATTCTGCAGGGCATGGTGTGAA
>QCUM01000082.1 GCA_003210735.1 Synechococcus sp. AG-679-D13 | reverse complement strand
CCGGGAGTGGAATCTGGATGTTGGAGGAGGTTGTCGCGGAAGCCTCCATCGCTGTGGATGCAGAAGCGGACGCCAGAGATCAGAGCGATTTCAACCGTTTTGTGGACGAACTGAGCCCTGCCGCCCTGGTTCGACACCTCAGAGGTCGCGGTCCAGACGACCCAGAGAACCCGAACGACGACAACACCGACAACGACGACAACGACGTCGACAACGGGTGAGACGAACCTTCGGGCGGGGAAGAGCCATCAGCTTGTTCAGCTTGGGCACCATGCGTGCCCTCGGCTCAGCCGATCAGATGGCCGAGGTGCTCGAGGCCGCTGTCCAAGCAGGCATCAATCACCTGGAAACGGCACCGGCTTACGGACCCGCGGAAGACTTTCTGGGCCGAGCCCTTCAACGCAGCAAGCATCGGCCTGAAGGGGATTGGGTGATCACCAGCAAGCTCCTGCCAGGTGTTTCCCTTGAGCAAGGACAACGTCAACTGCACGGAATTCTCGAGCGGTTGCAGTGTCAACGGCTGGACAATCTGGCCGTTCATGGCCTTAACAGGCCGGAGCATCTTCTCTGGGCTCAGGAAGGAGAAGGTCGGGCTCTTCTGGAGTGGGCCATGGAGTCAGGACTGGTCGATCAGGTCGGTTTCAGCAGCCATGGCAGTCAGCAACTGATTGCAGCCGCTCTTGATCTGGAGCTGTTCACCTTCTGCAGCCTGCATCTGCACCTGCTCGATCCTCAACGACTCCCCCTGGCCAGACAAGCTCTCCATCGCGGAATGGGCGTTCTGGCCATCTCACCAGCCGACAAGGGGGGCAGGCTGCAAGCACCCAGCGCACAGCTGATCGACGACTGCACACCGATCGCACCGTTGGAACTGGCCTATCGCTATCTGCTGTCCCACGGGGTCTCAAGCCTCACCGTGGGGGCAGCGCAAGCCTCAGATCTGCAACTGGCCAGCCAGCTGGCTCACCGGGGCGGACCACTCAACGCTCAGGAGCAGCAGTGCATCCAAACCCTGAAGCAGCGCCGGGGCCATCGGCTCGGAGCCGAACTCTGTGGTCAATGCCAGGCCTGCCTGCCCTGTCCGAGTGAGGTGCCGATTCCTGAGCTGCTGCGCCTGCGCAACCTGGTGCTGGGCCACGATCTGATCGAATTCAGCCAAGAGCGCTACAACCTGATCGGGCGAGCTGGCCACTGGTGGGAGGAGATCGACGCAAGCGCCTGTGATGCTTGCGGGGACTGTCTGCCCCGTTGCCCACATCATCTGCCAATCCCACAGCTGCTCGCCGACACCCACAGCCGTCTGAAAGCCACACCCAGACGGCGGCTATGGAGTTGAAGCTTGCCAGCGCTCGACTCGGACGTTCTGATCCTTCTCATCCAGCGGAGGCAACGACCAGCAGTTGTCCCAAATGGCATCCGAAGGGTGCAGAAGGTCACGCCAGGGTTCAGGCAAGGAATCACTAGCGGTCGTCAGAGCAACTGGAGACCGCCAGCCATCCCGCAGCAGAGTGCGGCTCAACGGTTGCTGCCAAGCCATCTGAATCCAGGCTTGGGGAATCGGATCCCGCGTCGCAGCCGGTCGCACCAGCACTGTCCAGTGCAGGGGGGCACCGGCATCGGGCAGCACGGCCGTGAGGCGCGGATCCTGGCGAAGCAAAGCCATGCAGCGCTGCAACGGCAGCACAACCACCCGCGCCTTCCCCTTCAACAGCCAGCTGGTGGCCTGGCGGTCATCCATGGTGAGTAGCTGCATACGCAGTCGATCCAGAACCGCATCTCCACCGATTCGATCCGCAAGATCCATCACGAAGTGAGGGCTTGCCGGCAACACCACCCTCCCCTTCAGAGCGGGGTCCAGCAAGACATTCCAGTCCTCCTGGGCCGCTCGAATCCAGGAGGAACCATCGCGAAACAACATCACCCAGGGACTCACTCCCACGGGCAAAACCCGAGCGGCCTGCTCGGGCCCGAGCTGTGTCAGGAATCGCTGCGCTTGACCATCCATCTGCCGCTGTAGGTCGGGCGCATCCAGATTCCGCAACCGAGACTGTGCAACGGTCGACAGCCAGCCATCACCCATGGCAACCAGATCAACCGGCTCAGCACCCTCAGCTGGCCAGACCTCCGAGCCTTGGGTGAACGTCGACTCCCAGGCTGATGGCAGTTGCTTCAACCAGGCCTTGGGAAGCGTGCCTTTGGCAGAGAGAAGCTTCGAAGGGCGAAGCCCGGAACGGCAGCCGGACAAGAGTGTCAGGCAGGTTCCCGCACCCAGCTGCAGCAGATGCCGCCGGCTCAGGGAAGCCATGAACCCCACACGCATGTCGGTTCGACGTTACGGGGACGCCTGCAGCTGATCCACCGCCAGCTCACACGCCTCCACCAATGCGGATGGCGTGTGGCCCTGCAGCTGAGCCAGCAACAGAAGCGCGCCAGCGCCTACTCCCTCCTTCACGAAGCCGCGCTCGTAATCCCTCAGAGCTGAAATCCGGCTGTTGTGGAAACGAATACCGCTGGCAACACCAGTCAGGTAAACATCGAAATGCTGACCG
>QCUM01000081.1 GCA_003210735.1 Synechococcus sp. AG-679-D13 | reverse complement strand
AGGATCAGCGATCCGAACAGCAGGGATAGGTGGCGACGCATGGAACGGTGAGAAAGATGGTGGAGATGGGAAGAAGCGGAATCAGGCCCACCAGGGCTTGTCGCCAGTTCGGAAGTCTGTTTCTGTCCACTGGCTCATAAACACGTTGTCGTTCTCAACGCTGACGTTCGCCAGAGCAAGGGACAGGGGGGCGGGGCCACGCACAACCATTCCCGTGGCGTCGTACTGGCTGCCGTGGCATGGACACATGAATTTGTTGGCGCCGCTGTTCCAGGGCACCACGCATCCGAGGTGTGTGCAGATGGCATTGATGCCGTAGCTGCCGATGGCATCCGTGCCCTCAACAATGAGGTAGGTGGGATCACCCTTCAGACCCTGCACGAGGCTGCGGTCACCCTCTGGATGAGTGGAAAGCCAGCCGCTGGCAGTGATGTCGTTACCGAGTTCATCCTTCGCACTCGTGCCACCACCGGACCCAGCAGCTTTGGGCGGAATGAAGTAATTCACCACCGGATAGAGAGCACCGAGGGCAACACCAGTGACAGAGCCGAATGTCAGCAGATTCATGAACTGCCGACGACCCATTCCGGGCACATCGCTCGAGGAAAGTTGGGTCATGGCAGACGGTCATTCAGCACGTTGCGATGGCCATTATGGACGCTCAGACGGCTGCCAGACTTTGCTACGACTGGTTTTTCACAATCCGTTCCACCACACTCGAAAGTGCTTCAACAGACTGCTGAATCAGCGCCCAAGCCCCTCGGTGTTGAGGAGCTGATCAGCTGTCTACGACAGCGATGGCGGGCGACCTACGACCTTCAGCTTGTGGTTCGCCGCCGTCGTTTGTACCTGCAGGTGATGTGGGCTTTCCTCGAGCAACAGTCGTTCCCGATGGACGAATCGGCCTACAGGGAGCACCTGGCCGAAGTCCTGGATGTTGTGAATCGGCTTGGTTTGGCCGGCGACGTTCGCCAATGGCTTGCGCAAACGCGCGACAAGCCTCGTCTTGGAAAAGCTCTGAGCCTGCAGCTCGAGGCCAAAGGCCCACAGGCCGAGAGTCTGCTCAAGGAGTTTCTGGTCTGAGCACCGTTTCTGTCATAGCCACCAGACCGACTCCCACCATGAACAGGGCTGTGATCGCTCCGGCCAGAAGCAACATCGTGATTGGATCTGTGGAGGGTGTCAGTACCGCACCTGCCAAAGCAGCACTCAGCACCACCCAGCGCCAGGCCCCCAGCATCGTGCGCCAGCGCACAAGTCCGAGAACCCCAAGCAGGAGCTGGAGAACAGGAAGTTGAAAGGCAAGGCCGGTGGCCAGCATCAACAAAAGAACGAAGTCGAGGTAGCGCTCGATCGACCAAAGGGGCTCCACAACATCAGCCCCGTAGGTCACCAGAAATCGCAAGGCCGCCGGCACCAGTGCCCACCAGGCGAAGGCGAGTCCTGCAAGAAAAAGAACCGCTGATCCAGCAACTGCCGGAGCAATCAGGCGCCGTTCTCGAAGCGTCAGTCCTGGCAGAACAAATGCCAGGACCTGAAACAGCACATACGGCAGCGCCAGGGTGAGCCCCCCGTATCCGGCCACCTTGAATGACACGAACAGAAATTCCCCGGGGGCCAGCTGCAGGAAATGGATCCCATTGGCTGGAGCCTCGAGCAATCTCACCAGTGGTTTCACCACCACAAGGCAAGCAGCCGCTGCAATAACGACGGCGAGAAGGCTGCGCAACACGCGTTGACGCAGCTCCTCGAGGTGATCTACCAACGGCATCTCCACCTCATTGGGCAGCTCGGTGTCGCCTGTTTTCCGCGGGATACGGATTGGAGGCGGTGGATTCAGTACGGGGCCGTCGGAGCTGTCAGGCACTGGATGGACCAGGGATCAGGGCGTTGGATCAGGCCCCACGTTCGGTCAGGGTAGGGGCCTTGCTGCGACGTAGTTGTGCTTCCCCGTTCTGGGGATCTCCCCAGCGCACGTCTCCGCCGCTGTGACGCACCGTGCCAGGGGCAGCACCGTTGATGCGCTGGAGCTGTTCGATCGCCACCATCACCACAGCAACCCGCACGTTGCCGCGGGCGCGACTGAAGTACGCCGCAAGGTCACAGGCCAATTGCAGGTCGTCCTCGTCCGCCAGACCCGCTGAGCTCTTCAGCACCACGTGGCTGCCGGGACATTCCTGGGCATGAAACCAGAGATCTCCGCTGCGGGCTTGTCGCAGGCTGATCCATTCGTTCTGGCGATGATTGCGGCCCACCTGAATCGATAGACCTGCCGGACTCTGCAGCTCCAGGGGCTGGGGGATGTGCTGTTGCTGTCGGCGCTGCCCCTGCCGGCCAACCGGGTTGAGAAGATCCTCCAGTTCCCGTTTCAGCCCTGTCAGCGCCTCGATACGACTGGGCATGTCCTGCCATGCGGCAGCTCGCAGATCTTCAATGAAAGCCCCACTGCCTGAGATCAATTCCAGCCGTTCCGTGTGATGGGCAATCCGTCCCTCCAGGACGGCAACGGAACGTCGAAGTTTTCGGGCCCTTCGGTAGAGCTTCTGGGCCTGATCCACCTCCTCACGGCTTGGACTGCGAAGGCAGAGCAGGGCGTCTGCCTGTTGTTGCAGGTCATGGCTGTCATCGCAGGCGGCCAGCCGATTGCGTTGATC
>QCUM01000080.1 GCA_003210735.1 Synechococcus sp. AG-679-D13 | reverse complement strand
CCGCCAGCAGGCGCTGCTCGAGTCCCTACGCAGCAGTGGTGGTGAGATGAGCGGACAGCAGCTGCATCGCCACCTTGAAAAGCAGTCCCCGATGGGACTGGCCACCGTGTATCGCAACCTGAGGGTGCTGCAACAGCGCGGATTTGTGCGCTGCCGTCATCTGCCCAGTGGCGAAGCGCTCTACGCCCCCGTGGAACGCGATCAGCATCACCTCACCTGCGTCGATTGCGGCAAGACACAACCGCTGGAGCATTGCCCCATTCACGCCATCGATGTGCCGCAGAAAAGCGTCGGGGACTTCGATCTTCTGTTTCACACGCTTGAGTTCTTCGGTATTTGCACCGACTGCCGCAACCGGCAAACCTCCCTGACATGAGCCTGGCCGCCACCTACCTCGGAGCCAATGGCTGGTTGCTGGAATTCGAAAATCTCAGGGTGCTGGTGGATCCCTGGCTGACAGGAACCCTGAGCTTCCCTCCTGGGGAATGGCTGTTGAAAGGGGAGTTACCCCACGATCGGGCCGTCCCCGATCAGCTGGACCTTCTCTTGCTCACTCAGGGGCTCGCGGACCACGCCCACCCGGCCACCCTTGGCCAACTCCCCCGCAACCTGCCGGTGATCGGCTCAAACAGTGCCGTCCGCGTGGCGGAACAAATCGGATTCCAGACCGTTACGGCTCTGCGGCCCGGGCAACAGACCCAACATCGCGATCTGGTGATTCGCGCCACCGCCGGGGCACCGGTGCCGCAAGTGGAGAACGGCTACGTGCTCGAACACGTCGCTGGTTGTCTTTACCTGGAACCCCATGGCTTTTTGGATCCATCGGTGAGGCCACAGCCACTGGATGCAGTGATCACGCCGATGGTCGACCTGGGGTTACCTGTGTTTGGAGCCTTCGTTAAGGGCTGCAGCGTTGTGCCGCAGCTGGTGGAACGCTTCCAGCCCAAAACGATTCTGGCCAGCACCGCAGGTGGTGATGTCCGCTTCAACGGCGCCCTCAGCGGAATCCTGAAACTGCACGGATCACCTCAGGAAGCCGGGGAGGCACTGCCGGCAGGCATCAACTGGATTGATCCGATCCCCGGAGAGCGACTTCTACTCGCCAAGCAAAGTTGATGTTACTGTTTGTTACATCTGCTCGCAGCTCAATGCCACAGGCCAACGAAAACTGGTTTCAAAACACAGCAGCTCGCGACATTCATCTCGATCAGCTGAAGCACGCAGAGCGTTTTAACGGCCGTGCAGCCATGCTCGGAATCGTGATCGGCATCATCACCGAAGGGCTCACCGGTGCCGGCATTGCCCATCAAATCGGACTCGGCCCATTGGTTGATGGCTACGCCGCTTGCCGCACCCAGTTCCTGCCGTTCTGCTTCTGAAGCCTCAGAACCATTCCTTCAGCACTGCAAAACACCAACAAAGATCTTGGTCTGTTGCTCGCTGAAGGATCGACAACTCGGCCCGTATCAGGGTCTGCACCATGTCTGGTTCGCGACACCCCTGAGGTCCGAAGAGTCGACAGGAATCCAGGAGCAGGGGCCGAGCATCTTCAAGGAAAAGTAAAGCGTGGGCCAACGCGAGCCGATGGCCGCATCAGTCATCCAGGGATTCGTCAGAAAGCTGCTCAGCGAGCAAATCACGCCAATTCGGACCGAAATTTTCAGCTAACGCTGCTTCTTCAGATTTAAGGAAACGCTTGCGCTGAGCCGATTCGTCACCACGCCACTGGGGAAGCGTGTGCTTGATGTTGTCCAGAGTCATCTGTTGATTGTTCAGCAGACCCTCAACGGCGGCTGTCAAAACAACAACACTTGATGCGTTTCGCCCAACCCAACGTTCAAGCACAACAGATCTGCGGCGTACAGTCAAGCCACAACACCACATCTGGTGTAGCATCGACTTAACAGGCTCTACTGGTGGAGTCTGTGGAAATGGGAAGGGTCGAGGGTCCCCTTCCCTGCTTTCCTCGAAGGAAGGCAACACGCCGTTCACCAGGCAAAGCCAATGATTCGATCACCACTAGTCCGAAGGGTTTCCATCTACCTGGTTCTCAGCACGGCAGCTGTGACTGGAGTCAACCTGATGGATCTGAACCAGAATTCAGCAGCACCCTTTTATATCCCTCTCTTTATTGGGATTTACATCCTCTCTCGCTGGATCGACAGTCAACTGGAACAAAAAAATAGTCCGCCAGATGTGGTCAACACCACTGAAGACACCGGATCAATCTCGAATCCAACAGGATTTAAACCCTGAGCAAAGGATTCTCGCCAGAGCCATGAACGAAACACACCATGCGAGATTCAGAATTCAAGATTGAAGAACTCAATCCGTTTCAAGAGTGGCATCTGCATGGCTCTGCCAACAGCCAGGAACATGCGTTACATCGCGCTCAAGATATCTGCAGGCAGATTGGCCGTCCGGTTCGCATCCTCACTGCAACAAACAAATTGGTGGCGCAATTCGATCCAAACGAAGAATTGCCTACCAAAAAATGAGTCAGTCAACAAACATTTCAGAACACATCGGCCATGGAGAATCGCAGAAACTGAACGATTGAAAAGGGATTCAAAATCGACCAAATCTCACCCAGACCGAGGGATCCTGTATGGCGAAGGCTGTTGT
The DNA here is from genome assembly GCA_003210735.1 of Synechococcus sp. AG-679-D13. Taxonomy (GTDB): domain Bacteria; phylum Cyanobacteriota; class Cyanobacteriia; order PCC-6307; family Cyanobiaceae; genus Parasynechococcus. The sequence goes on along the minus strand of QCUM01000080.1, from coordinate 47 downwards.
GCTGATATCGACGCGCCTGCTGATCAGCTTCGGATTCGATAGCCATC
>QCUM01000079.1 GCA_003210735.1 Synechococcus sp. AG-679-D13 | reverse complement strand
GAAGTTGACCGGATGCCCTCATGACTCGAAGGGGGCTCCACGATTCAGCCATTGGAGCCAGTGCTTCAACAAGGCACTGCCATCACCAGACGACTTCTCCGGGTGGAACTGGCAAGCGCCGAGTCTGTTCTGCCAGACCATGGCTGTGATCTCCCGATCGCCGAACTGCGTTGTTGCGGCCAATGTGTGCGGCTGCGCTGGAACGGCGGCATAGCTGTGGACGAAATACATCCAAGGGGCAGCCTGCTGTTCCTTGAGAAGTGGGCTTGGATTCTTCAGGTCCAGCGGTGCCCACCCCATATGGGGAATGCGTTCATTTTGATCGTCAGGGAGTCGCTCCACATGTCCTTGGATCAAACCAAGGCCATCGAGGCGACCTTCGGAGCTGGACTCAAACAACAGTTGCAGACCCAGACAAATTCCCAACAGAGGTTTGTTGTCGCTGGCCCAGCGAAGCAAATCGGGAACCAATCCTGTTGAGTTCAGATTTTCCATGGCCGGATCAAAGGATCCGACCCCAGGAAGAATCAGGGCGTCACAGTCTTGTAAGTCATCAGAGGACCGCACGCGGTAGCAGGGCTGAGACAAACGCAACAAAGCAAACTCCACGGAGTGGAGATTGCCCATGCCGTAATCAATCAGGCCAAGTTTGAGCCCCAATCCCTTGGCCTCCGTGCCACTCAGGGCTGGATCAGAGGTACTTCGAGATGGTTCCCGACAAGGTTGCCTTGGGAACGGCGCCAACAACGGTGTCGACCTTCTGCCCGCCCTTGAAGACCATCAGGGTGGGAATACTGCGAATGCCGTATTGGCTTGCGACGTTGGGGTTTTCGTCGGTATTCAGCTTGAAGACTTTGATTTGACCGTCGAACTCCTTGGCGATCTCCTCAACGATTGGAGCAACCATGCGACAGGGGCCACACCAGGGAGCCCAGAAATCAACCAATACAGGAACGTCGCTCTGGAGGACGTCCTGCTCGAAAGAGGCGTCGGTGACCGCAGCGGCGCTAGACATATGAGCGAAAAGATTTGATGAGAACTTAGCAATATCAGACGTAGCCAACACAGTCGACTTCGGCCCTGATGGGAACTGTGATGCTTACGACTGGAAGAGTGAAAGCCCGAACGCGCCGGGCCATGGTGTGTGAGGAGTGTGTGGGCCTGAACCCGACACACACCTCACACTAGCCGCGACTTATTTGCCCATCCCAAGATGTTGAGCTTTTTGGTATACCTTCCCTTCCGTCAATAGCGACGGTGCCACCACCACCTCGACGTTCTGCATATCTCGGATGGTGCGGGCCCCCAGGGTTCCCATGGATGTCTTTAGACATCCCAGGAGATTGTGCGTGCCGTCATCCAGCTTGGCGGGTCCCCGCAGGATGCGTTCCAGGGAACCCGTGCTGCCCACATTGATTCTGGTGCCGCGAGGCAAGACAGGACTCGGAGTCGCCATGCCCCAGTGGAAGCCCCGACCTGGGGCCTCTTCAGCCCGAGCGATGGGTGATCCGATCATCACAGCATCTGCGCCACAGGCGATGCACTTGCAGATGTCGCCGCCGGTCACGATGCCGCCGTCAGCAACGATCGGCACATAACGACCACTTTCCCGCTCGTAATCAACCCGAGCTGCCGCACAGTCGGCGACTGCCGTGGCCTGGGGAATACCAACGCCCAGCACCCCACGGGATGTGCATGCTGCTCCTGGGCCAATGCCAACCATCACCCCTGCTGCACCGGCTCGCATCAGCTCAAGGGCTACTTCATAGGTCACGCAGTTGCCCACGATGACCGGAACGCCCATGTCCCGACATAGCGCCTCAAGGTCCAGGGTCTCCTGACCCTCGGGGCCGATGTGATTGGTGGAAACCACCGTTGCCTGGACGAAGAAAAGGTCAGCTCCTGCTTCGGCGATGGCATTTCCGTAGCGAAGAGCGGCAACAGGAGTGCCACTGACGGCTGCGATTCCCCCCTTTGATTTGATCTCCTGGATGCGTTGTCGGATCAGTGCTTCCTGGACGGGTTGGCTGTAGATCTCCTGCATCAGAGGGACGAATTCGTCCTTCCCGACAGCTGCAATCTTGTCCAGAACCGCGTTGGGCTCGTCGTAGCGGGTCTGAACTCCTTCAAGGTTCAGCACTCCAAGTGCTCCGAGCTCTGACAGACGAACGGCCATCTGCACATCCACCACGCCATCCATGGCACTGGCGATGATTGGAATCTCCCGCTGCACACCCCCCAGGGTCCAGGAGGTGTCCGTTACTTCAGGGTCAACAGTTCGCCCACCTGGAACAAGAGCGATTTCATCAATTCCATAGGCCCGGCGAACGGTCTTGGAGCGTCCGAGCTGAATGTCCAACGCGCTGCTGATCAGGACTTATCAAGCTACCAATCAGCATGCAGAGGTTTGGACATCAGCGCCCAACAAACTGACCCCAACGGTCTTGCACTGTCTGGAGAACTTTTTTCCTTTCACTGGATTTGACCAATCTGCGGACGGAGAAGTTTGCGACCGCGACGACGCCGGCGAGCTCCAGCAAGCCAGGCGCCAGAGGAACAGCTGAAATCGTGCGAATGATGCCGCCGTAGACCTGCAGCACAAGGATCAGCAGGATCAAGGCAACCAGGATCTGAGCAGGGAGTTTCACCTGCTGCCACAGCGCTGAAAGCTGGTTGTCGTTGACCCAGGCCTGAACTTTCTCCTGGAGAAGGTTCCATTCACCGCCTTCGCCAGTTGTGCCG
>QCUM01000078.1 GCA_003210735.1 Synechococcus sp. AG-679-D13 | reverse complement strand
TCCAGAGGATCTTCTTCCTTCTGGTCCTTTTTTGTGTCTGGAGAGTGTCGAAAACTCCTGGAACAGAAAGGATCAGCTGCTGACTAAGAATCTCCAGCTTTAAGGTGGAGAAGTGCGACGGTGCTCCTGGCTTCGCGTAAGAACTCAGCCATGGATTGCTTGGGTTCCTTGGCGGCTTCCAGTATTGTTTTCACGGCGGGAGTCATTCGAACCAGGGTTTGTTCGCCACGGCCACGACCATCAAGCATTCGCTTGGCGACCAGGTTCCGTGCAGCAGTGCTGAAGCCAGAAGTGATGTCTGTTTTCTCTTCAGCAGCAGAAGGCATAAATGGGATATCGGATAGCCAGAAGTTTAGTCGTTATTTTAACTAACTTCCAGCAGATAAGTTCTTGCCACTAATACTGTCCCCGCAACAAGGGACAGTCCTGGATGTTGTGAGTATCCGCCCCGTTGGTAAAACAAGGCTTGCGTTCCCATTCTGAATGAAGGACCGGATATCCGGCCTTCACCACCACACACGAGTTATGTCTACTAGCGTCATTACGCCGAGAAGAATCCTCCGAAATTGCGAGATATGGATGTGTGCAATAGTTTACTGTGATGATGACGGACTGTTTGATCAAGGATAGCTTGTGTTCTGCCACAAGTGAAATCTGCATATAAAGTGTTTTTGAATAACTTTTAAATTTATAGTACTTCTGAGTCAGTCGTACTATTTAGCGGGAACAGATCTATGCTCCAGGCCTCTTCTTGCAGTCAACTAGTGTAGCGAAATGAAAAATTTTATGGACTAAATATTGCGCTGTACCCCAAAGGGGCTTGCTGCTAGCATAAATGCAATTCATAATCTAGCAAATAATCTATTCAAATATGGCTTGCATAAGTATTGTTAAAAGTGAGCTACGTAAAAACAAGCTCTATCAAGTCTATGAGGAGAGCAATCAGGATCAGTCCCTAGGGCTGCTATGAAATATTTGGCTTTACTAATATCGGCAGAAATTCAAGACTAAGGCGAGATATTAATAAAACAATAATCGCTTCAGCAAATGAAGTGGCTATTCGAGTGTTCTGCAGTTATAGATCGGGAAATTCTGTTGTTTGCTATTGATGGATAAGCGAATGAAAGTTTGTCGCTAAATCCTTCTATAAGTGATCCAACGATTGATGCACTCTTGTTTAAAAAAGAGGCATGAAAATTTATTTCGTAGATGTGATTAGTTGCATTGAATTGCGTTGAATTGTTGACGCGATAGTCCAGAATGTTTGATGCGTGCTTTTCGAGTCTTCTACGGCTTCGGGATGTTGTGCCAATTATCCAGTTATGAGCATTCGGCGTAAAATCTTCGTCAATATATTCATCTAAGTGGTGCAAGTAGTTGGTCAATTCGGGGATATTTTCTTGAGCTTCGCAGCTGGCGTAGGTAAAGCCTTTCTCTCCAATAATTGTATCTCTGGCAATGCTTCCAATATTATCAATCATTGAATTGTATTGAGTTCCGGGTGTGCCATAGATATTTAAGCCCCACGAATTAAGATTTCCAGTGATTCCATCATCTTGGTCTGTGACTATCAGTCTCCAATCTCCCTTGCTAGATTCATCCCAAAAAGTTTTTGCAGTAAATTTAAAGTTGTATGAGCCTGAATCGGCTCTCTGGCTAGCAAGGGTCGCTCTCGTGCCTGAAGGAGATTCTAAAATAATTTCTAGATCTCCTCGATAGGAATGATCGGAAGTGAATGGAATTTCGACTGTTTCAATAGTTATATCCTGCGGAACATTGATTATTCTTGTGATTGACGAACCTCCTGAATCAGGGATGGCAATATCCACGGATTCTGCTGTTGTAAAATTCACTTCACTTCCTACATTAGTCCATGTCTTTGAAAGAGTGATTGCAGCATCAGCATCAATCCTTCCAAATCCATAATCATGGTTGAATGAATGGCCTGCACTGTTAACAAACCATCCAGAAGAGCTTGAATCAGCCGTCGATGCCGAGTTAACCAAAACATGCTGTACATCTCGCCATGTAAGAGCAGGATTGGCTTGAAGCATCAGCGCGATAACGCCTGAAGCAAGCGGCGTCGCAGAAGACGTGCCTCCAAAGTCATTGGTGTAATTATTGTCGGAGAGATTTGCAATCCCATTGGAGTTCAATCCGCTACCAGAGTTGTAACCACGATTCCCTTCAATATCAGTCGTGGTGATTCCAGGATGACTTGTCGTACTGTCCGAGGGAGCAGCAACCAGAAGATTGGCGCCTGGCTCACTGTAATAAGAATATGTTCCATCAGAAGAAATAGCAGCTACAGCAATCACATAACGTGAATTAGCACTCCCGTCATAGTTCGAATTATCGTCGCTTCTATAGCGCCCATTGCCTCCTGCCCATGTGTAGATAGCCCCTTTGCCTTCACGTCCATTTATTACACCATATTCTAGTGCTTGGCCTAATTGAGGTCCTATCGGATGAATGCTTGCGTCATCATCTGGTCCCCAGCTATTGCTGTAGATGTCAACACTATCTAATGCGTACTTGAGTGCATCCGCCTCAGTGCTGTCTGTAGTCCCTCTTGCGATAAGTCGAATACCACTTAATGATGCGTTTGGCGCGGCACCACTTATGCCCACCCCGTTATGTCCATAGCCTGCAGCAACACCAGCTGCACTTGTGCCGTGTGCATCATCACCTGAGGGGCTTGGGTCAAAATCATCGAAATTGAAGTCATACGATGCTTCCGCGTTGTAATTTGCAGAAAGATCTTCGTGATCATGATTAAGTCCATCATCAACAATTGCGATTAATACTCCAGTTCCATATATTTGCTCGCCTGAATTGGCAGTCTGCAACCATGCTTGTTGGACATTTGCGCCTTGATTGGCCCCAGATTTTAAATGCCAT
>QCUM01000077.1 GCA_003210735.1 Synechococcus sp. AG-679-D13 | reverse complement strand
CGCCAGAGCAATTGGTTCCCGTGACGCTTGTGATCCAGCCCCCAGGACTTCAGGCAAGCAAGGTAGAAATCCTCGAGATGTCCGCGACCCGTGGAGACGTCGCGGCCACCTGTCAGCTGAGCGTTCTGAGCGTTGATGATTTGACGGGGACTGATAACCCCAGCGGAGAACTTCGATCGGCAACCGTTGCGCCGCCGGGACTCGTCGTAGAGGGCTCGTGCTTCACCAAGCGTTTGCTTTGACTTGCCCTTGCCAGTCCGGCAGTTGATCAGCACCGATTGCCCTTGGATCGCTGTCCTCAGCTCTTCCTCGGTGTTGATGTACTCGGTAGAGGGGGCGCTAACGATCGCTATGGATGCCCTGGGCCGTTCCCATCCGTAGTGGCTCTCCGCCACTGAGATCAGATGTGCTGTGGCACTTGCAGGGTCACCAAGCTCCGTGAAGGATCCACACCAAGCCAGTAGGCCCTTGAGGTTGTGCCCACCGTTCTTGTCGTTGTGGCCTGTGTCGTAGAGGAGCTGTGCAGCCTTCTCGACACCAAGCGCAGTGGTGAGGTTGGCGACCAGTCGCAGCACCTTCGGATAGGTGCCTGCCCCAGGGATGCGTTTGTCCCAGACATGGGCAATCGACACCAGGATCTGTGTCGCTTCGTCGCCCTCGTAACCAAGGACACGACCGTCCTGACAGGTGCCCGCAAGCGCCCTGCGAGTGGTTGATTCCTTGCGGAACTGATCGACGTGTTCAGGGCTGCATTCGATCTGATCGAGCGAGCAACGCTTACCGAGCTGCAGGACGGTTGCGACCTCGCCTGTCTTCCGGTGAATTGCCCCTGGGAGTCGCATGGCTTGAGTAATGCGACTGACCGCCTCATCGGCCTCGTATTCGATGCCCTCCATGCGTGCGGCGTTGGCCAGCAACTGGTGAAAGCAACGGCAGACCAGCTCATAGCGATCAGAAGTGATCACCTCGGCCACTGCGAGATAAGCGTGGACGGACTTGCCTCCGGTGTCGACGATCGTGAACCGGACGCCGTAGCAGTGCTCAAACGCTCGTAGCGCTGCCAGCTGCTCATCTTTAGAGAGCGTGTCGCATTCAACCTTCAGGCAAGGTGAGCCCTGTGATTGCGCCTTGGTGCTGCCACCAAGTTGCGGATAGAAACCAAGCTGATGGCGATTACGCCGATGGCCGTCGATTGACCAGGCCGGCAGGTCGTCGAGAACCGCGTTCAAGTTGACGGGCTGACAGTGCGATGTGTCTTGGACCTTTGCCCTGTGCCAGTTCCCACCATCGCCGCCGTAAAGAGTCAAACCAACGGCTTCAGTGCCGATACCTATTGCGTTCAGAAAGTCGGGAATCTTTTTGATCTCCTCGCGGACTTTCTTTTCGGTACTTGGTGTGGGCTGTAGCCCTAATGCTGTGGTGGTCACGGGGTGTTAATGCGTCGGAAACCAGGCCGACCAGTTGTGCGCATCAACAAGGGCTTGCGGCCCCTTCACAACTGGCTCTCCTGGCCCTGGGCATGACTCCAGGGGTTAAGTGGCCAATGAATAGAAAGGTCTGGCCACTAGAAGTGTTCCGAGGCGTTAGCGGCCTGTAGGGGAACTGTTCAGGCTACGAAGATTTGTCGGACCACTTACTTCGTCCCTCCTGGCGTGCGTCGTAGAGCGCGCTTTGAAGATCTGGAGTGCCGATCACCTCAAGCCAAAGATGACCCTTGCCGGTTTTTCCATCAGTGATTGTGAGGAGTCCTCGCTTAGCGAGTTCCATCAGTTCACCTTTCAGGATGTCGATCGTTATTCCGAACTGGCGGCAGTAAAAGTCCGGATAAAGCTTGCGGCCTTCGGAGGTGGCATACGCGATTAATTCCCGGCGAATGTGAGCGTTTTCGCCCTCACCAACGACGTTGAGGAGCCAGGCAGGCATCGGCCACACTTGGACTCGTTCTGGCCTCTGATCTGCGGCCATATCTTCGAAAAAATCAGACCTAGATGACATTGGAATCAGTGCAAAATTGCGCCCTAGGATTCCCGTCAGTGGTGTGGTGGTGACCAGCAAAACCCAGTCACCAGCTGACACCTCAGACCGTTAGCTTTCCTCGTCGTCGAGGGTCTCTGTGCTGTCCTCGGTGCTAACGACTTCGTCGCTAGTGGTGTTATCGGATAACTGAGATAGACCGGCTGCATTGATTCCTGCCTCTGTGATTCGTCTGATGTGCTCCTTGAGCTCGTCGGCGTCGTTTAAGTCATTGTCGTTTCCTTTTGAGCTTGCTGGATCGGTTGGTTCAGGCGATGCGGTTGATGCCTGTCGCCAAGGCTGATCGAACCCCTGTTCAATTTCGCGGCTTTGGATAACTAAGTCTCAATACTCCTAATCGAATGACCCACAGATCAGGTTGTGTTTCTCTTGTGGCTTCCAGGGTCATGATGGAATTAGTGCTTACCTAAGTTTTGCCGATATTTTTGAGAGCCAGGGGGAGCCAAAATTCGGCATTAAAAGTATTAATTACACATTTTCAGAACTGCTTCCATGCCGATCATTTTGTAATCATCATGCCAGACACCGACAGATGTCCGAAAGCGTTTTCTACTGCAGTCCAAAGGTATCACTGATTCTGATATTTTGTTATTATTTACTTCAATCATATCAACTATTATCATACTTTCATCTTTTCCGTAGCGCATTCGCTGGCGGGCAAACCAATAGGATGAATCATCTCGTGCTTTTGCAATATAAACGTAGTTTTTGTCAACAATTCCGGTGTTGCGTAAATGCCAGGCAGTGATTTCATCCCGATATTGCCAGCCCGCAAAGGCTGCCAAGCCCAGAACGCCAATGATGCTTCCTATCGCATTATCAAAAAACTTAGAGTTTGAAAATTTTACCATTGCTTTGATATTTCTATTTTAAAATATTTTCATTCCTATTTTTCACTCGACGTACTGCAAATTGATTCGACCCAAGATTCGCCAACACTGTCTTTTCCTGGAACTTCCCAACTAGATCCATTT
>QCUM01000076.1 GCA_003210735.1 Synechococcus sp. AG-679-D13 | reverse complement strand
CCTACGATGAAGTTGATCAGTCAATTCCAGCATCTTCGATTAACTTTAACGATCATTACTACAGTGCTTATTGGGCTGAAGAGAATTTTCTAAACCAGTATTCAGAAGAAAATAGACTGACTATTACTTTTGAAGCCGATAATGGTTGGCTTGATGTTGATGGGGCTTATGGCAATCCTAGCTTTATTCCAAGTTCGTCTTCACAATTTTTGGCTGGAACAACCAGTCCATATGCGTCTTTTAGTCCTGCTGCATTTGGTGCCAATGCAAGTACAACCAATGTTGGTATGGGTAGTGGATCTCACTCAGATGGAACTGCATCAGGAACAATTGAATATATTCATCCAATTGATGTAGATGCTGCTGCTCATGTTCAATTTTCCTTCACGAATGTAGGTCATAATGCTGGTCCCGATGAGCCTGATCTGGCTCGCTTGAATTCCGGATCTAATATTGATAGGGGTATTAATGTCACTAACGGCATTGACTCTGTTGCCGGAGGACCGCGTGATCAGTTCCTGCAAATTCTCCCAAGTAATACTTCTGAAGGTGGATTGACTGTTTCATTTGAAGGAATATCTGCTACAAATGAAGAATTTTATAACCCGATTACTGGCTTTGGTTTTTACTTGATTGGACGGGAGCAAAAACGTGATGTTCGTTTGAGTATTGTTGATACTAATGGCGATACGATTTTCTCTCAGATCACCTCTGAGCCTCTCGCCCAAGGTGAAGTAGTTGTCGAATACATCACATTCTCCGTTGCAGAAGGAGATGCACCAATTGCCCAATTCTCTTTAATTGAAGAATTTGATGAAGATGCAGATGAACCTCGCGATATTTTTAGTATTGATAATCTCACTCTTACGACGGATTACTCTGATTATAATGAAGATTATCCAGGCGATGATGATTTCGATGGTCCAGATGATGGAAATGGCAACTTTTCTCAGACGTTGTATGTGGATAGTGGCAGTTTAACGGCTCCTTATTACACATTTTATACAGACCCTGAAGGAACTCAGCAGCTCGAATATCTGACTTTAGATATTAGCACTGATTACACATTCAGAAGGCTCGGTGATTCAACATCGCATCCTTTTTATCTCAGTGACAGGGGAATTGGATCTTCAAGCTCTTTTGATATACGTTTGTCTGGAGATGGATCTGTTGATTCAGGAATTGTTGGAACAGAATCCCTCACGCTGAGTTTCTCGGACGAAGTAGAGCCGTACACAACACAAGTTATTAACGCATTCTGCACATCACACTCTGTGATGGCCATTGACTTTGCTGTTGTTGATGGGACATTTGTTGGTGCTCGTGAATCAGATCAACAGTTTAACCACGGACTTTATCGTGACGATGCAGGTCATTACTTTATCTTGTATGACAATGATACATCCAACACCCCAATCCTGATTACAGAGGATGGGCGTGATTGGGCAGATGGAATCTTTTATGAGTCTGAATATGATGACAGTATGTATTCGCCTCGCGGAGTTGTTTCAATTGATGGTGGTGGATATCGCCTGGCTATTCAGGACGTTTGGAATGATGGTGATGAAATTCGAAGAGAATGGGTTGTAGCTGATGTATCAGCATCAGGGGTCATCAACCCAGACACTATGCGTTGGAACGCACCAATCCTTGGGTACGAAGAGGAATTTGGTCATGATCTCAATGGTGATGGCGACATCGGTAGAACCGTTGATTCTCTTGTAGAACTTCGTGTTGAAACAGATTTCCCTCAGGTTGGAGATAAGCTTTATTTAGATCCAAATGACAATACGGTTTTTGTTATTCCAGAAGGTTCATCAGACCCAATCTTGCTGACTGATGGCGATGAAGGCTATCCAGCTCATTTGTATGACGAATGGGGTTACGGAGAAGATGAAAATCCTGCTTATCAAGGTTTTAGAAAAGCGCATGCAATTGTTTCTAACGAGGATGGAACGTATTCACTAGTAATCAAGGAAAGTCATGGCGGTCAACTTTATTGGCAACTGGTTGATGTGTCTGCTACGGGACAGCTGAACTGGGATGATTCTCGTGGAACTGATGATATTTCTGATCAAGAAAATAAATTTGGTGAAGATTTGAACGAAGACGGTTTTATTGGCATTAATACTGACGACCTTACGCCCAAGGCCTCTGATAGTGTTGGCGATCGCCTTGCTACTAATGATGAAGGATTCCTATATATTTTAAAAGACAATGGTGAAGTTATTCGTCTCACAGATAGCTGGGGAGGCGATGTTTTCCTTGATGAATCCTCTGATGATGGTTATTGGTCGCGGCAAGCTGTACAAGTTGAGCGCTACGACTCAGATGGAACACCTTCTGATACTTCTGATGATGTCTATTTGTTGGCTGTCAAGGAAACGTACAGCAATACTTGGGGAGGGGAGGAAACCGTTGATGAACAATGGGTAATTTATACTATCGATGGTGAGGGGGCTTTAAATTGGGACAATGCTGAATGGAACGCCAATATCGTTAATTATGAGGCAATTTTTCAATCTGATTTAAACGGTGATGCATTCATTGGCTTTAATGAAGCTAATCTTATTCAGATTGAAACAGATACCTTTGGGGTTGAATCTTGGCGGGATGGCTCAACTGGTTCCATCTACTTGCAAGATGGCGATGACCGTAAGCAAATCCTCGATCAAGGAGGCTGGGAGCCTCAGCTTGAATTCACCGACGAATGGGAATATGGCTCTCATCAATCTCTCGTTCATGCAATTGAAAGAACAGCATCGGGTGGATATGTCTTAGCGATCAGGCGTGTCGACTCGTATCAAGAGCCTGACTATGGAGACTCAATGCCAGGTGGTGATGGAGGAGATTATTTAGATCCTGATACCGGTTATGACACGGTGCCGGGTGGTGATGGCTATGACTCAACGCCAGGTGGTGATGGAGGAGATTATTTAGATCCTGATAATGAATTTACTTCGATGTCTGATCTTGACGATGGAGAAGATTCTTCCCCAGATAGCAATATTCAGTACTATTTGTACAATAGTGTCACTCATGAGGCA
>QCUM01000075.1 GCA_003210735.1 Synechococcus sp. AG-679-D13 | reverse complement strand
TTTGTGTGAGGCTTCGCGATCCACGATCAGCCAACGTTCAACTCTTATGATGGAACTCAGCTTCAGTTCGAGAGAACGTAGCTCATTGCTGAAAGTCTTAAAATCATGGATGTTCGTAAATGCTCAAGAGTGTCTAGACAATGCCCTTAAGATTTAGATGTGAATTGAATTTTGGCTTCAATGAACGATAAGCAAAAAGAGGAGATCATTCGATCTCAGCTGGAGAATCTCAAGAACGACAAGGTTGAGTCCCTGTTGGTTCAGAACACGGATTGGGGTATCAACGTCAGGATGTTTCTGAATGGTAATCTCTATGAATTGGATATTGTAAGTAATTGGGATGGTTACGAGATTACTTTTGTCGATGATCGTGAAAGAAGTCCAATTCAGATTGATGAGCTTGAAGATCTAATCACTGTCATGGGTGTCTCTTAGAGGCATTCGTTGAAAAAAGCGCTCCCTTAGGAGCGCTTGAGTTTCAGTTGTAGACCTTGGCCATTATGGGACCAGCCTGTTCATCAGTCAGAACTGGAGTGACTTCCCAATCCAGGCATTCCGCCCACTCAGCAGCATGCTCATAACAAGCATCGGCACTATCTGCTTCGACCAAAATCCAACCCTCAACAGAGCCAGGTCCATGGAAACGTTTCCATGATTTGCACTCAGGGAAAGGAGCACCAGTCGCAAGGAATTTCCTCGCAGCAATTTCGTGATATCCGGTTTTGAAAGACCAGTGCATCAAAAAGGTCATTGGAACTTGGGTGGTTTACCACACCTACTTTCTCACGAAATTGATAAACTTCCGCCATCAAAACGTGACGCATTTGTAGTTGGTTTGATTATGGCTTTGCTTTTGAGTTCAGCGTGAGCAATTTTTGTTGGTCCCCCTCGCTTCACGGCAGCACATGAACAGGCTTGATTGCCCACATGTCGGCGAGTGATGCCTGTCATCCTGGAATCCAATGGATCAGCCTATGCAGCTTTGATTGTCATTCGCTCTGATGACCTGCATTGGTAATTCAATGCATTCAGTTTCTGCTTCTTGCAGGTCTGGAATCAAGCCTCATTATTTGATGCTGTACGACGCAGGCGTGCTGCCTAGCGTGCGTTTGTAGAGATCTTTTCAGCCTTTTTATTTGGTATTTAGACGAGATTGGTCGCTTGCCCTGTTTTTAAGGTCAGCCCCTTTTGTTGTTTTTTGCATTCCTCGTCTGCATAGGATTAGCTTCAACGAGTTCTATGTTCCTGTTGCTGTGAAATGCTGTTCACTGCATGGCAGCACCAAGCGCGAGGCTAGAAAGATGAATAAAAAATAAATACTTGTTTGCGAAATAATAATCTTTTCTGCCTATCTGCCCCGGATAAGCATAAGGTCTATGCCCCTAAGTAGTGAGTCCTATGAATTCTTCAGTGAGCTCACCGGTCTGCTTCCTGCGCTGGAGTGTCCAAAAAGTGAGTCAGAATTTATACGCGGTTTCTGCGACTGTTGATGGCAGCAAGTACGATTTTGTTGGCAATTTCAAAACAGTCAGAGAAGCCCAGAAAGCTGGTCGGCGCTATGTTGCAGACCTTTTACATCATTCGTTTTCGTACGGACCCTTGTCTGGTACTTGAATCAGCCGGCATCTTTTCCGTTTGAGAGGGATTTTCTCTCACTCACCGTTCAACAGGTTCAAGATGTCCTTGAGAGCCAGACGCTGACCCCGTCCCTGGTTTTTCTTTGCCAACGTTCTCTTCACAACAGGCAGAACACCGCGGCTGCTTTGCCGAGAGAACCCTCGCTCCATCATTCAGAGTGTTGCGCTGTCTCTTGGCTGTCCTTTCAGGTTTTTCGAGTTCCGATCTGACATGTATTTTCGTCATCCCTTTGATGCCCAAGGTTTTGAAGCGCAAAAAGGGGAGATACATCATGGTGTCTGATTCGACGTTTCTTCTTTTCTCTCGGAGATCTGTTGGTGGAGAGATAGTCCCTTGACGGATGAATGTTGTCTTGATCTGGAGGCTGCCCAATTCACGCCATAGGTGATTCATCAAAATCTGAACGGCTGGGTGCTGACCTTGTTGAGTGCAATCACCGATGCCGAAATTGGTTTGCCGTACCAAGATGGTTAGACGATTTGAAGCCTTTCGCCGTGATCGGTCTCACTCGGATCTACTGCAACCAATCAGACGAGTTTTACCTTGTTGACGTGTCTTCTCAGGACGCTCCCACGAGAGTGGAACAGCTCAGGGAACAGGGTTGGGACATCGAAGCTGAAATCCCTGTCTGAGACTCGTCTCTGAACGCTCGTAACGATTTTTGTGTCGCCAGCAAAAATCTCTACAATGCCTTTATGGGCATTTATGCAGCTGACCATCCAATCGTTGAGCAACAAGACGAAGACAGCTTCGATGCTTGGCTGAGGCGTAAGCAGAAAGAGAAAGAGGAACCATGGGATTTTTCTGCAGAGGTTGAGAGCAGCAGCTTGTAACTACTCTGGAGATTCAGATCGACATTAGTGAGTAAATCTCTGAAAGCTTTATCACCTCTGTGTGCTTTGTAGGAACAGCAATCAATAACGTTTAATTCTCTTTTGATTGGCAAATAAATAGAGTTTGTCGTTATCTTCCTGTTCATGCTCACGTGAGCACCAATGATATAGACAAATTGACTCATTCTCTCGAGTGCCATGAATGATGACCAAGATCACTTTCCTGTAGACCTCAGCGATTGATCATGCACTTCTCGGGTTGTTGTTGATCCCTTTCGAGGGTTCAGAGAAACCGCTCAGGGGCATAATCCTGGATGGTCTCTATGCGATCACAGCATTCGCTAGTGGAGAGGCCTTTTATCTTTTAGATCGTAGAAGGTCACGAACCACAGGTGCAGCCACAGGCGCCATCGGCGTCATGGCAAGGCTCATTGTTGGGGTGACCGTTCGCACAGGCATCTGAACAAAAGCTTTGACTGTTTTTAAACACGGCTGATGAACCGCTTACATCACAGCTGCAGCTGGGGCAGGCACACTTCACGATTGTCGTCGTCATCAGTTTTTTGGATCTCAGCCACTTATAGCAGTCAACAGATATCTAGTGCCTGAAAAATGCCTGAGAGTTGCATAATTTAGGCAAATAATGAAAATGATTATCACTTCT
>QCUM01000074.1 GCA_003210735.1 Synechococcus sp. AG-679-D13 | reverse complement strand
AGCATGAGCACTTGAACAGTGGCAAGTCTTGATGGTGGCTACGACTTGGATGCCCCCTCTTTTCGGCCTCCAATGCAGATGTATCTCGCGGATTGCATTTTTCCTGAGATCGACGGTCAACTAGCTGCCTACAAAAGCTTTTGTGAGTTATGGGATTCAGGCGAGATGGCCAAATTGGACAACTTCGATGGCTTTGAGATGTTGTTCCGTGTGCATGCTCCTGGAGCAGGCCGGGTAACCATCCTGTTTAAGGCCGAGAGTGATGCTCAAATCTTTGAGCACTTTGCGCCATGGCGTGCTCAGTTCGGCATCGAAATGGATTTCACTCCTGTCATTGGTTGTCAGGATGTGGTCGACTACCACAAAAAACTGTTTGCCAAAATGTCCTGATTTTGGACACTTAATTAATGCAGGACGCGATCGCGTTATCGCGATCGTTGCCTGCTTCTGATGCAGTCGTATCAACGCATCAAGCTGGCACCAGTAGCAAGGTCGGTAAAAAAACGCCGACAAAATTGCCGTGCAGATCATCGTCCAGGGCTAGGTCATGCACCAACGATGGCAGCGTTGGGTCACTTCAAGAGCCCAGCCCGTCCATGAGGCTTGCACTGAGCAGCTGTCCGCGACTGGCTTCCAACTTTTTCATCAGCTCATGCAGCAGAGCTGCCTCGTCCTTGTCGGGTGTATTGCCACAGCCGACCCTGCAAAGAGCTGCTCTCAACTTTGAGTAGTCAGAAGCAGGGATGCTGATTTGGATCTGGTCTTTTGCCATAACAACAGTGTGGACCTTGCCGGGTTTTGAGGCATAACCGATCTTGGAGCCAAACCTGAGCTCACTTGATGCGGTTGGTCAACAGAATCGGCGCCATGCCGATCAAAGACCGCTCCATCAATCCAGCGCAGGAGCCGGCGGTGAAGGGTGGCTGCTGAACCAGTTCAAGCCAGATGCATCATCAGACGATGATCAGTGGCTGTCAGTGCGGACTTACAGCTGGATTTCGCCACATTCAATCCCTGATGTTGATGGGAAGGCCGTTTGATTGCCCTGGCGAGTGGATCGCCATGCATTGGAGTAATTGGAGAGCTCAAGCTGCAGCATCAAGAAAACAAAATATATCTATTCATATTTTAATAGAATTTTTTCTCGAAAAAGTTAAATCCTGGATTCAAGAAGATTACCCTCAGGCTTGGATCGCTCTGATTTGCATCGCAAAAGATCTTTGATCGCGGTGCATTGCGTTTCAAATCCTGTTAATTCCTTGGCAAGCAATGAACGCGTCCCTCTCACCCAAGTTCAGATTTGGTGCTGAGTCCAAAGCATCAGAATCGGCTTTTTCAGTTGCAGGCCATCAAAACGGAAAAGAGAAAGTTGCCCTCACAAACGCTGAATTCCTGCGTCAGTCCTGCCGGGAGATGCGGATATCGATGGGTCCGCGTGATCACGCTGAATGTCCACATCGGGTCACCTTTGATCGTTTAGTCGCGTCTGATAATGATGCTTTAGCTGAATGCATTGCTGCTGCGTATCGACAAGTCCTAGGCAATGCACACATCATGGCTCATGAACGTTGTGATGTTCTGGAAGCACAATTGTCGGACGGGCGTATATCCACCCAGGAATTCATTCGCAATCTGGCCAAAAGTGAATTGTATAAATCTCGTTACTTCTACGCAGTCTCTGCATACCGAAGTATTGAGTTGAACTTCAAGCACCTGCTCGGACGCCCTCCGCTTGATCAAGAGGAAATTGCAACTGCAACTGCCATCCAATCAGAGCAAGGCTTTGATGCATTGATCGATTCCATCATCGACTCCGCTGAATACACAGAAGTCTTTGGTGATAGCACTGTTCCGTACATACGCTCGTTTACTTCAGCAAGCGGTATGACGATGGCCAACTTTACAAGAATTGCTGCACTCGAACAGAGTTTTGCATCCAGTGATCGCTCAAAAGGCAGTGACAGTCTGCTACGTAGCAATTTTGCTGCAGCATTGCCAATCAAGATTGTTGTGCCGGGTGTGCCCGGATATGCGCAAGTTTCAATGGCTTGGGCTGGAGGTAAGCCTCCTGCGAATTACGAGAAGCTATGGCGAGGATTGGCCTTGGTCGGCGGTGCTCACCTGGCAGGAATGATGATTAACGTGGTCTCACAAATATCAGGGAACCACATGCTCGATCGTGTACCAGCAATGTTCCTGGGGCTTTAAGACGACTCCATTGAAAACACTGGGCGCAGTCTGTAAAAAGACTTGTGCCCATATGATTTAAGCAATCAATGAACGGCTGTGAATCAGATCTGTTCCTCAGGGCTTGTCTTGATGACTGAAAAGTGCCGTTCAATAACAGTGCGAATAGCTCACCCATCCTCACACAGACGTGCCTGGGATCATCCAGGCAGGCGATAGAAGCCTGATGCTCGATGGTGATGTCGTTGAGAGGTTTGTTTGGTTTAGTCGCCAGAGCAGCTGCTCAACCAATGGCCAAAGCATGACTGCGACCGACTCGCAAGATATGAAAATGCCTCCTGACCGGAAAGAGGGCAGGAGGCAAGTAGGATCATTGATATAAATAAACTCTGTTAAGAGGAGGCTACTCCTCAATCCCGTTAAGCATAATCCCAGTAATCATGTGTTCCCTTTGTCGGCCTGTCTCGATAGGGACTCGTGCCTATTGGAGGGGGGATATGGCTTTTCTCTTCTGCGTCAATTGCGCCCATCGCATGAGCTAAGGCATTGCCAAACCATTTCAGAAAACCCTTCATGTGACCTCCTTGTTGGACTTCTCTACTGATAATGCAAAAACCGTTTTTTGTATCTAAGTACTTAACCTAAATTCTTGAGCAAGATGCGAATCTTTTTAAATAATAAATACTTACTGGTGCCGGTGCTGATGAGTTGGACGGGTCCGACAACACGTTTGTTCAGCAGCGAACCCCACTCTTCAGCGATTTTGTAGTCAGACGATTGGAGCCGATGAAAGGTTTTGGGCGTGTTGTTGTCGGTTCCATTGCTGGTTCACTTTCAGGAGCTGCCTGCTTTTCGGCAGGACAATCTCGGTTTGTGCGTTGCGCGGAACTCCTCCCGGAGCCAGGCACGCCATCTCCACAATCGTTTGATTCCCCTCCCAAAGGCAATGAGCGTT
>QCUM01000073.1 GCA_003210735.1 Synechococcus sp. AG-679-D13 | reverse complement strand
TTTTCTTGTTGATCCGTTTCATTGGAATTTCATGCTGGGAGTGAAGCGTTATCGGTCACGACAAATGACTTTTGATCACCCCAAAAACTGTCCCCAAAATGGTCCCCAAAACAGACTTCGCCCGTGCAAGTAGAATCCAGTAATAGCAACGCTTTTAGGCGTATTATTTATTCGATATGGAATTCACCATGTACTACGACGCTTGATCGAATCCCTCTTTATCAGGCAATAGTTGGACAGTGCGATCAAGATTGTTGCCAAAAGTCCCCTAACGGGGACTTTTTTTAATCCTTACAGTCATGCTTAACTCGATTTTTCTGTGATTGATGTCAGCTTGACTGGCCATCATGGTTGCCGATGTTTTGTTCAAACTCCTTGCGGTCAAGCTCTATTCAGCGTTGAAGCTTTTCAGGTTTTTGACTTATTAAAATCATCTTTATTGTTGGCTCGGTTATTTGCATAGGCGTAAAAGCTGCTTGAGAGATCAATCATGATTGATGAAATGGTGTTTTGCATTGTGAGCAAGTCTGGGTCGCATCATTATCAACAAAGACCCCAATAGGACGAAATTATCGACAATATCTCTAGTGGTAGTCCAATGGCATCGCTGTAGCTTTTGCTCAGGATGGTTGCTTGTTCCTTGAAGCTTCCATCAATGCAGTGTCACTCTGTTGATAAGTGCAAAGCACTGTTGCCACTTGGCATTATTAGGTGCAGAACGTAAGTAGCAGGATCCATTCAATGGCTAAGCGTCGATTTATTGATGACCGTCCATTGACCCACAATCAAGCGCTTACGGCGCTGATTGTGATGGGAGTGGGTCTGACCACTGGAGCCATCTTCACGACATGCTTTCTGGCGTTGAATTCGTCCGCCCCTCTCTCTTGGCAGGAGTTGTGGCTTGCAGGCCAGCTCAATTTCTGATCATTACCACCTTCTGTCGGATCTGACCCCCAGGTTTGGCAAAGATGACTTCTCGGGATTATTCCGCCACCATTTGTCTGCCGGCGGATGAGAACACCTCGAACAGAAGTCAAAGTTGGTAAGAATGTAGTTTGAAGTTGTGCGAAACCGATGAACGTCGACAAAGAACTGCAGAAATCAGCACGGAAGAGCCTTCGGGGGGTTGACCCATCCATTGGAAAGTACATGGCAGCCCTAGAACACGAGGTTTGTCGGCTAGAAAAAGCCAATGCTCAACTCACTCAACAGCTGACAAATCAATCAGAGCGCCAGAAATGATCAATCGCAATTGACAAGTCGATCATTTAGGCGGTGGTTGTATTTACTGGATAAGTAAACCTTTTCAACCTGTATTTATAATTACATCCTGGGCAGAAGTTTATCATACACATGTTATCCGGAATTTGTTCGAATTAAATTTTAGCCAGCTATGCACTGCATTGCTTGACAGCCCAGTACGTATTAATGAGATTACATGATGCTAATCTTCGTTTGATTTTTTATTTTCAAAAATCCACTTCATCATCCCTTCATTGTCATTCTTTAAGGAAACAAGTACAAAACTTCCTAAAAAGAGGATAGAAATCCCCAGGAGAAAGGCTGCACTAGCATTACTTATCTCAAGGTAACCGATAATAAGTGCAATGGGATAATGAGCCATAAAAAATCTGTCTTTTAATAAACTAACGTATGTGAAGCTCTTGGCACAAGTGATTTGATCAGAATGAACTTAATATTCATGTGCCTCGTCAATTATATACCAAACAAAGGTGGCGCATGCCTTTTAGGTGTCAGCATACTATTATCGAATAAATTATCAATCTTATGCCTGAAAATAACCAGTTGGACAATACAGGCGTCGAAGGTAATTCTCCAAACCCTGCGATCATTATCGGGATTTTTATTGCCATAGGAAGTTTTGTGCTATTAACGTCTACTTTGAATTCAATATTTTCAATATTTTCTTGAACTATTGTTCGGATGACTGTCTTTCGTTCGAGACAGGGATTTGATAATTGATCAAAATCAAAGGATATATATTTTACTAAAAAATGTTGATAATTACAATTCTGCGGTCAGGCAAGCATTGTTTAATCTGTTGAAGTCCAATTAGTTCGTCAGAGCTTAGATCCTTTATCTGAGAAGTTAAATTTAAAAATATAAATTTCAGATAATTATGCAGAATCACTCGAATTGAGATTATTTACCTGGCCTAATATCAAGACTGAGGCAATCTAAACTCTCGTAGGTATCTGCACCTGTCATAGAATTCACTCCAGAGGCTCTTTTACACATAGACTCTCTTTGTGGATCATCAATAATTGCACCAGTAAAATCTGCCCCATCTATTTTTGTAGCTTCAAAGAAACTTTTAGAGAGTACAGCATTTTTAAGTATGGTGTTTTTCAGATTGGCCTCTTCGAAATGGGTTGCATATGCAATTGAATTTTCAAGATTGGCACCTTCAAGATTGGCACGCTTTAGAGTCGTGACGCTGAATAGTGCACCCATTAAATCAACCCCTGAGAGGTCATAGCCTGACAAGTCATATTTGACAAATTCTGACGTGATTGGCTTTCCATTTTCATCTCTTTCGTAGAAGGGAAATTCTTCTTTAAAGGAATCAGTTATTTTCTTACTATCTTGCAGGCTCCTTTGAAGACCTGGGTCTGGCAGTCCACCACCACTCGGATAGATAGCCAAAACGGAAGGTGCAAAAATTAGCCCTACCAAAAATAGAGATGTTATAAGTGTTGTTTGGATCCAGGAGAGAAACTTTTTGCTTTTCATTTTAAATCTTATGCCATTAAACCCTAACTCAACCTGTCGCTGATCACATACATATTTATCATTGTGTTGGCAGCTTTTGATTAAATATCTGCATCTTACCTGGCCATGGGGATAGATGCTTTGACACATACTGCTGAAGCAAATGCAATGTTAAGTTTGTCCGAAGCTGTAGTGTATTTATAAAGAATAGGAAATTTTGGAAGATCAAACTCAAAAATTGCTTGCTGAACTGATAAGACAAGCTCTTATCAGAATACATAGTCACGATCAAGGTGTAGATGCAGCATTATATTCCGCAATCAACGTTCTTCAAGAGCAAAATATCATTAATAATATTGCCTCAACACTTCAATGATATGCTATGTTTTCTAACTTAGAATAATCAAGCTTTTATATAAATAAAATAGGATGTCATGTAGCATGAAAACCACATG
>QCUM01000072.1 GCA_003210735.1 Synechococcus sp. AG-679-D13 | reverse complement strand
AACCAATCTCAGCAGCGCAACCTATGCCGCTGGTGATGACTACCTCGTAGAAGGCACCCTCGCCAGCACCGCTGCTCTGGATGCGGTTAAGACCTTTTTCTCCACGTTCAACACAGCCCAAAGCATCACGTTTGATGCCACTAGTGCTTACACCTACACGAATGTTTCCGGCACCGCCGCCAACCTCAAAGCGCTGAGTAGCACCGATCTCGGAAATATCACCGGCACACTGACGGTTTCTGACAGCTTCACATCTCCGACTGCGCTTTCCGATCTTCAATCGATCAAAGCCAACTTCAGCGGCACATCCTTTGCCTACTACGGCATCCAAGGCACCACCAAGGAACTCGCCGATGCCAGGGATGATTCGGGCTACGACTGGATCAATAACATCACCGCTCAAAGTGGCGCTAAATCCTTCACGCTCACCGATCTCGGGCTTAATTCCACTCACCTTTCGGCGTTAATCGGTACCGGCAGCGATGCACTCGATAACACCTATCTGATCACTCAAAACGGCCTGACCTCCAACAGCACGGCCTACTCCGGAGTCGTCTTTGGCTTTGAAGAACCATCCTTTGCCTACAGATCTGATGCCACACCGGATGCCACAACCTCCTATCTCGTACCAATTAGCTCCAGCAGCAGTCCGTACACCAATCACGTCATCGGTCTGGCCAATAACGACTTACCCAATCCATCCAGATTCGCTGATTTCAATGTCACCGGTGATGACGCCGCCTCCGGCCTCAGCCTCACCACCCACTTCTATGGCGGTGAACAGCTCAGCCACATCTCCCTCTCCGGCGGTGATCTGGCCACCACCAACGGCTACTCCTATTCCCAGACCGCTGGCGCAAGTACAACCTCAGATCTCAGCGATGACATCTGGACCCTCAGCCTCAACCTCATACCCGGCCAACCGTCCATCAGTGGATCGGTTGCTGATAACAGCGGCAGCAACATCCTCGGACTGATCCTCCACACCATCGGCAGCTCCGATGTCGGCACCGCCACAGACCTTGGGGCCTCCGTGTTCCGCACCGAGGCCTGGTGGAACGACATCAGTGCCAACGATCCCACCTACAAATTCTCCGACAACTGCCCCGGCATCAACATCGACGGCAGCAACGGCGATGCCATTGATTTCGATTTCTACCTCAGCAAGGACTACCTCGAGCGCACCTTCGAGGTCGACTTTGATGCCATCGACGGAGGCTTTGCTGCTTCTGGCCTCAGCTCGGTCGACAACGACTCCGACCACAGCGGCACGTACATCGACGTCAGCAAATCAGGTGCCATCAGCAGCCTGAAGCTGCCCGTCACCATCTCCGATGTCTCCGCAACTACAGCCGGCGGTAGCACCGATCTCTATCAAGTTGCCTTCTCCAATTCCTCCTGGTCCAAGGGAAACCTCAGCCTGGTTTATGGACCCAGTGTCGCCAGCACCATCACTGGTGACATCTCCGGCACGGGAGAAGAAGACACGACCATCACCGGAGACCTGGATGCAACGGATCCACAGGGTCTGACCGACAGCACCTATTTCTCAATCGAAAGCGGCAACGAGCCGAGCAACGGCTCGGCTTCCATCGATCCCGAAACCGGGGCCTGGTCCTACACACCAACCGCCAATTTCAACGGCTCAGATTCCTTCACCGTCACCGTCACCGACGACCTTGGCGGCACCACAACCCAAGCCATATCACTGTCCATCTCCGCTGTTGATGATCCTGCCGTCATCACAGGTGATACCTCAGGTTCACTGACAGAAGATTCAGACACCTCCACCGCCACTGGATCCATCGCCATCGCCGATGTCGACGCCGATGACTCTCCCTCCTTTGCTGACGTCACATCAACCGCAACCTCCAACGGCTACGGCTCCTTCTCTCTCTCCTCTGGCACCTGGAGCTACACACTCGACAACTCCAATACAACCGTTAACGCCTTAGACGCCGGTGACACCCTCACCGATTCCTTCACGCTCACCGCAACAGACGGTTCCACTCAAGCCATCGCCATCTCCATCACTGGGGCTGACGAAACTCCTGCACCAACACCTGCTCCAACACCTGCTCCAACTCCCGCTCCAACACCTGCTCCAACTCCCGCTCCGGAAACCACTCCCGCTCCTGATACCACCACGGAATCAGACACCGGAAACGCAGAGGTCAGCGAAGGCTTCATCGTCATCACCCCCACGCCTTCAGCAACTGACGGTGAAACATCCGACGGTGAAACCTCTGACACAGGTTCGGTTCGACCTGTCGTATCACAGACCATCACCAATACTTCCTCAACTCAATCCGGAACAGCTCCACTCGTTCAAAACTCAGGTAATAACGGCAATCTCGTCACCGCAACTCTCCCACCAGGTGTCTCCATCGCCTCAGAAGGATCGGCTGAGGCTCAATCCTCCGAGCAGGCCCAACAGTCACTCACCCAATCAATTCAAAACCGCAACACCGCACCAGACACCGAACAATCACTGATCCAGCGAGCGCAGAACTTTCTCGATTCGTTGCCGCAGGACAACAAGGTTGACGTTCGCAGCATCATCCCTACCACTACATCCGCCTCACAGGGGCAACCCATCGTCATCACAGGAAGTTCCTCTCCAACATCCAGCGACGATTCCGATACTGATTCAGATACCAGCAGCTCTAGCAAGAGCTCGCAAACAGAAGCCTTCGTTATCGATCTCACCCGGATGCCGGCTGCTAGCACCGCCACTCAGCTGCAGCTCCACAATATCGAGCTCGCGGTGATCATCGGGCCCGCTGTTATCACCGGTGGCACCGGCAGCAACGTTGTTCACGCCGATGACCATCCCCAGTCCATCGTCCTCGGTGCAGACGACGACACCCTCGATGGCGGTGGTGGCCACGACACCATCGGCTCAGCCGCTGGTGATGACCTCCTCATCGGTGCTCGCGGACGTGACCTCATCACCGGTGGAGAAGACAACGACACCCTCAAAGGCGGTCCCCAGGCCGACTCTCTCATCGGTGGTTCTGGTGATGACCTCCTCTCCGGCGGACAAGGGCGCGACACCCTCAAGGGTTCCCACGGCAACGACATCCTCAAAGGACAGCAATTCCAAGACCTGCTTCAAGGGGGCGTCGGGGATGACACCCTCTTTGGTGGCAAGGGCAAAGACATCCTCAAAGGTGGGGAAGGTGCAGACACCTTCCGACTCTCCAAAGGGAAAGACACCATCAAAGACTTCTCCATCACTGATGGCGATGTCATCA
>QCUM01000071.1 GCA_003210735.1 Synechococcus sp. AG-679-D13 | reverse complement strand
TTTCCAGGCATTGAGCTCGTCGGCACCGACGAGTTCCGGCTCCCTAGCCGAAGCTTTGAGTGACTCAGCCATGAAATTGGATCTAAGGAGGGGGCTGGATGCTAGTTCGATTGATCGAGTTGCCGCTGTCTTCCGACGACCCAGGCTCAGGAAACAACAGCTTCAGAAAACAAAAGTCTCAGAAAACAACTGTCTCAGAAAACAACAGGGGAGCTGGCGTAAAGAGCTGCAGCATCCGTCAGAGGCCAGCGAGCCGCGACACCCATCTGAAGGGAGGTTCCCTTCGCACCGGAATGCAAACGCATCAGAGCAGCAGCACCAATCATCGCGGCGTTGTCCGTGCAGTACTCCAGGGGAGCGATCGAAACCCGAATCCCTTTCTGAGCAGCCCGCTTCTGCATCAAGGTTCTCAAACGTTTGTTGGCAGCCACGCCGCCCACCATCACCAGCTCGCGAATGCCTTGATCCACAGCGCAGCGCAAGCTGCGCTCCACCAGAACATCGGCCACCACCTGTTCGAAACTGGCGGCGAGATCTGCCAACGGCAGATCTGAGCCCTGGCAGGCCTCAGTCTCAGCTTGCACGGTGCGAAGCATGGCGGTTTTCAGGCCGCTGAAGGAAAAGTCATAGGGGTGAAAACCACCTCCAGGAAGAGAAATTCGACCCTTCGGCAAGGAATAACGCTGACTGTTTCCGCTTTCGGCGGCCAACTGAATGGCGGGGCCTCCGGGGTAACCAAGCCCCAGCAATCGCGCCACTTTGTCGAACGCTTCTCCAGCCGCATCGTCGTGGCTGCGACCGAGCCGATCCATACCCCCTTGCTCGGCTACACGAATTAATTCCGTGTGTCCACCGCTCACTAGCAGAACCAGGTAGGGAGGCTTCGGCTGCCGCTCCGCCAACTGCACCGAGGCCAGGTGACCTTCCAGATGATGCACCCCCAGGAATGCACGTCCATGCAGAGCTGCCAGGGTGCGGCCGGTGACCGAAGCCACCATCAGTGCTCCCGCAAGGCCAGGGGCGACCGTTGCTGCCACGGCATCAACCCCATCCAGTGACTCCCCTGCTTCCTCAAGCACCTGTTCAATCAAGACCGGCAGTGCTTCGACATGGCGACGGGAGGCGATCTCTGGAACAACCCCTCCCCAGCGCGCATGCTCTGCGACCTGAGAAGCGATTCGCGATGCAACAACGACCAATCGACCGTCGTTCAACCGGCGCACGTAAGCTGCAGCCGACTCGTCACAACTTGTTTCGAGGGCAAGGACCGAAGTCATCTCAGTCTTAGGCCTCCCCTAATGTTCATATGTGACATCCTCCCCTCTCAGGGGTAACAACCAACAGGAATTGTTCCGATGCGTCGTCTCTTCGCAATCCTGCTTTCGACCCTTTTGGTGTTCGGCTTCGCTCCCGTCGTTAAAGCTGACGTTGCTGGCCTCACCCCTTGCTCCGAAAGCGCACGCTTTCAGCAGCGCGCTGCAGCAGCTTCCACACCCCAGGCTAAAGCTCGCTTCGAGATGTACAGCAATGCCTCCTGCGGCGCAGATGGCCTGCCTCACCTGGTCGTTGATGGCCGCTGGAGCCATGCCGGCGACTTCGTGATCCCAGGAATCATGTTCTTGTACATCGCCGGATGCATTGGCTGGGCAGGCCGCGAATATCTGATAGCAACCCGTGGCAAGGATGCCGCGATGCAGGAAATTCAAATTGATACTGGCCTCGCGATCAAGTGCTTCATGAAGTCTTCAACCTGGCCCGTGGCAGCCTTCGGTCAACTGCGGGATGGAACATTGGTTGTGTCCGACAAGGAAGTAACAATCTCACCTCGATAAATAGTTCATTCGACGTATCCTAATCTCACCAAATTCATGAAAAAATTTCTTTCAACAGCACCCGTTGTCGCTGCTCTGTTTTTCACTATGACTGCTGGGATATTGATCGAGTGGAATCGCTTCTTCCCCGATCTACTCTTCCACCCAATGTGAAAGCGAAATCAACGCAAATTCTTGAAGAAACCTCCTCTCGGCTAGGAGGTTTTTTATTGACCTTTGTTTAACGAAGACCCATGAGTTGTTCCAAGCGCAGCAAGGCTTGGTCGAGATCGTCGTTGACAACAACGGCATCAAACTCAGCCTTGGCCTTAAGCTCCTCCTGAGCGCGGGCTAGTCGCCGCAGAATGGCTTCCTCCGGATCAGTCCCTCGGCCGCGGATCCGACGTTCCAGCTCCTTGAAGCTGGGAGGAGCCAGAAAGATCTGGACTGCATCAGAAAAGCTGCGACGCACCTGCCGAGCTCCTTCCAGCTCGATCTCAAGCAGGACAGGTCGACCTGTTGAAAGCTGTGCTTCCACAGGGGCACGCGGTGTTCCATAGCAGTTACCAGCGAACTCGGCCCACTCCAGCAACCCACCATCCGCCACCAAAGCGTCGAACCGCTCCCGGCTTTGGAAGAAATAGCTGAGTCCATCCCGCTCGCCCTCTCGCGGGGAACGCGTGGTGGCCGAGACCGACAGCCAGATCTTGGGATTCTTCTCGAGCAGACGTTGGACCAGAGTCCCTTTACCGACACCACTGGGACCGGTGATCACGGTGAGCTGGCCCTGCCCCTCGACCATCGATACCGTTGCATGGCCCAGCAGAGTAGTCAGTCCTCTTCAACCTCGGGTGAGCACCAAGCCAAAGCTGCAGCCAATGGATCTCACCACCCTGCGGGCGGTGCTGACTGATCTGCGGCCGCAACTGCTGCCCAGCCGCTTCGAGAAAGCCCAACAGCCCGATAGCGCGACGCTTCAGCTGGGATTTCGCAGTCTAAAGGGAATGATTTGGCTGGAACTCAGCTGGCAAGCGGAAGCAGCCCGCATGGTTCAGATCCCTGCGCCACCTCGCCAGGGGGCAGGAAGCACCTTGGCGCAGCAGATTCAGCACAGCCTGCGCCAAATGGCCCTGATCGGGCTGGTGCAACAGGGCTATGAACGCGTGGTCGAGTTCCAGCTGGCGCCGCGTCCAGGTGATGCCGTCTCGAGAGTGATCGTGCTGGAGCTGATGGGTCGTCACAGCAATCTGCTGCTGCTTGATCAGGAGCGACGCGTGATTGCTTTGGGGCGCCAGGTCCGCGATCACCAATCCAGGGTTCGGCCGATCAGCACCAGTGATCGGTATGCGCCACCACCAGCCCTGCAGGGCCACCCGCCCAGCAGCGATGAAAGCTTCGAACGCTGGCGCGATCGTCTCCGTCTGCTGCCTCTCCCTCTGAGGAAAGCGCTTCAGCAGACCTATCAGGGCATCAGCCCGCCGCTGGCTCGCAACCTTGCAGGCCCGGAGTCGAATACGCCGGTTGATGAACTCAGCTCATCATCGTGGCGGACGTTACATCTGAACTGGAGGCAATGGCTCAACAGCCTCGAGGCGCCGCAGCACCACCTCATCGAGA
>QCUM01000070.1 GCA_003210735.1 Synechococcus sp. AG-679-D13 | reverse complement strand
CAACAACCACCTCATCTCCAGTACCCAGCTTCATGCTCGGCCATTCACTCTCCTCCTCAACCACATCCTCTACTAACTCCTCACTCAATACCTCTTCTACTGCGTCACTCACTCCACTTTCTTCCTCAACAACCACCTCATCTCCAGTACCCAGCTTCATGCTCGGC
Organism: Synechococcus sp. AG-679-D13; assembly: GCA_003210735.1. Taxonomy (GTDB): domain Bacteria; phylum Cyanobacteriota; class Cyanobacteriia; order PCC-6307; family Cyanobiaceae; genus Parasynechococcus. The sequence continues at coordinate 3,759 of QCUM01000070.1, read as the reverse complement.
CATTCACTCTCCTCCTCAACCACTTCCTCTACTAACTCCTCACTCAATACCTCTTCTACTGCGTCACTCACTCCACTTTCTTCCTCAACAACCACCTCATCTCCAGTACCCAGCTTCATGCTCGGCCATTCACTCTCCTCCTCAACCACCTCCTCTGCCAACTCCTCAGCCACAGATTCAATTGAATCGAGTGCATCGGGTTTGAGTGCAGTTGAATTTGGCTCAATAATCACTGCCTCGATAGGTTCTTGATCATCAAAAGTTTTCGAAACCGAGTCATCAGATAAAAGATCAGAGTCATAGAGTTCAGGCTTTGAAGCAATTGGTACGGCAGCAGGACCAGCAGGTAGAAGACCCAAAGCAAGACCAACCAATCGTGCCAAACCAACCTGAAGCAGAGGTTCATCTAAAGACCACTCCCGTAAACCATTGGCTAAAAGCGGACGGATCTGTTGCACAGGAAGCTTCAGCTTGTCCTGCAACACATTCAACAAGCTGGGGTGAGCACTACCTTCACCGGTCAAAAAGACTCGAGCTAACCGTAAATCTGAAAATCGCCCTTCAAAACTTTCAAGAAATTGTTTTAGATTAATATCAAATGCTCGCAAGTCCATCTCAGAAACTGGCAGATAACGATCATCTTCGATGGTTAATTCTTCGAGAGACTTGCTACGTTCGAGAATCTGCATGCGAGCATTTTCCGCAAGTTCAAAACGCGGAAATTCACGAATTGAAGGCAAGCGTTCGGATTCGATAGGCCCTGAAGAACCGACAACAGTGACAAGTGTTGCTTCAGGTAAAAAGTCAAATACCAACGAAACAGCAGATTCAGGCAGTTGCAATAATTCGTCTTTAATGCAACGCAAGGTACTGAAAGTTCCCAGCTCAACAGACTGGAGATCAAATCCCGCCAAATTGAGCATCGTCAAAATTGGCTCTAAAAGAGAATCAGGAATCGCGCTAAGCAGATACATCGTCTGCCCGTCAGTGCGAGAGAGGCTCTGAAGCTCCAAAGGAGTTAGATCAAAATCGGTCTGTGCCAAGGGGAATGGCAAAACCACACCATTACTTGGATCCAACAAGTACTCACGTGCCTCTTCAACAGACAATGATTCCGGCAGCGGAACCAACCTCTGAAAGGCAAGTTCTGGTGGCAACACAACTGCCGCTCGATGCGACATGATTCGCTTCTCTTTGCAAAAGTCGCCTAACAATTGAGCCATAACAGCTGGATCAGCTGGAACGAAACGCTCGAGGGCTCCTTCTGGTAAATCAACACGGCATAAATGTTTCATCTCGACCCCTTCAGACCTGGGCCGGGCCTCCGCAAGTTGCAACATTCGCGGACCGAATTCGATCAGCAGCGTCGAACGAGAAATACGACGCCCAATGGTCTGGAAACCATTACCCAATCCGGAGACATCCAGGCCAAAGAAGGTAGAACCGACTACGGGAGTTGCTGTCATTGGATTAACAGAACGGTTTTGGCCTACAGAACATGAGCCTGATTGGCAGATGGCGGGTCGTCAACTGCTCGGGCAATGCCTGCAGCACGTAGACCCCGGGTGAAGCACCCTCTTGGAGTTGCTGAAGAGTTGGTTCCTGGATAGAGGTCGACCAAAGGCAAAGTCGATACCCCGACGGAAGAGAGGCAAGGTTGCCTGTAGGCAATGGCAAGTTCCAAACGCCAATCGGATCAATCACACAGACCTCATCAGGATTGGCTGATTGAGTGTGTGCGATGGCAGGAACACCGGACTGAAAGCCCAACAACTGGGCACGAGTGATGCCAGGTTGTTCCAACACACTGACTAAACGATGCATGGTTCGACGCAACTCCATCTGATCAATCAATAATCCGTTGGATCGAACCGCTCCATTTGCATTACCCTGATTAATCGGCGACAAAAAACGAATAATTGTGCCACTCACCATCACCACCACTCCAGTAAAAACGAGCAGCATCATGACTGCAAGAAGAAGCTCCAATACGGTCATACCGTCGTGAGTCGGTTGCAACGGACGACGAGAGATCATTCCGATTCCGACGTGACAACTTGTCTTGGCAAAGTCCTCAAAGAATCCTGCCAAAATTGAGACTGCTCGGTTGCCGTTAAATCAACTCTTTCCAGAATTTGCTTTTCAGCAACAGAAAGCTCCTGACGACCAGCATCAGCAAAGGATTTCTCAATCACTTCCACCGCTGCAAGTAAAGAAGTGGTAGCAATCACCATAATTACAGCGCCTACAACAGCATCAAGCATCGCCTAAGTCAGCCTCCACGCTCAAAAAGACAACGATTCTCGTCGATCTCCCGATCGACGATACAGCTATACAACCCATATCCAGTCTCAAGCATCTGACGATGTGGCTTGATCAAGAGACGGTGAACAAACTGGGCTTGAATACAATTGGGGTCACTCGCAATATCACAATCCAGCTCACGCTCGAAAGCACACGAGGACGACCAAGTACCCAAAGGGAGGCTATATCTTGGGGTCGAGTAAGAATCTAAAGAGACATAAGAGGGATTCTTTGAATTACCAAAACGACAATTGATCCCCTGAATACGGCACAGAATCTGCTGACAAAGCACATCTCCAGAACGTCCAGTTCCAATCGCTTTGAGATCCTGTTGCTGCGTCAACATTCTCTGAAAAAGCCGATCAGATGCGTTGACGACATCACGATAATTATCGGCTTGAGAACCATCAACAAACAGTGACTGACCGGTAAGAGCCAAGCCAACCTCAAACAACACCATGATGCCGGTCAGCATGGCTGCACCCAATCCAGCATAGAAATAAATCATGGCTGTAATCCTTCATCCAAAGCAGTCATATCAGCATCGTTCTCCCGCTGTGGAGAGCGTCCATAGGCAGTCAACTGTAGCTCCAGCTCAGTATCCAAAAGCTGACCGTCCCCACTCGATGAACTCGTCTTAGCCTCAATATTAAGGCCGCTCGTAATCACAAAAACCTCCAAACTCTCTAAATCTTGAAGAAAGGCAAGAACCTGTCTAAATTCACCTCTAATTGCCAAGGAAGCCATGCGTTTTTCCAACCCTTCCTGAAGCAAAGCATCCGATGCAGCTGATTGATCAGCAGATAACCCCGGAGTATCGCTGCCAGAAGCCTCTTGCTCATCCATAGCAGGAATCCAGGTTTCGATCTCACCGGGCTCAGTCGTGGCCACGACAACCTGGCGTCTAATAGCCATCTGATTTAATTCACCAAGTAAAGTATCCAACTCTTTCGTACCTGAAATCACATTCAACAGCCTTGTTTCTTGCGCTTGAAGCTCCGAGCGAACACGTTGCTGCTCAACCAAATCCTTTTGGAGCTCAGGGAGCGCAGCGGTCTTAATCAATAAATCGTCCACAACCTCTTGTCGTTCTTGCATCAAACGCCACATCGGCAGAAGCGCAAGTAAAATCACAGCAACCGCGATACCAACGCTGGCCAATAATGGCAAAAAGAATAAAGCCCGTTCAGGCGACAGCCAAGTCAATGATTTAGCAGATTTATCACTCTGAAAATTAGTCATTTTAAAAGCTCTTCCGCCTCCAATAAACGCAATCGCTTAGCAAGCCCAGCAGCACCCAACTCCTCCAGCCGGGAACGGGTGGCTTCAGCAGCATCATCGCGAAAAGCTGCTGCCACACTGAAATTCATCAATGAATTAGCGTCACCCGAAGCCTCTTTCACTTCTGCCTTTTTAAGGCGAACTTGCTGACTATCAAACAGGCTTGATTGTGCC
>QCUM01000069.1 GCA_003210735.1 Synechococcus sp. AG-679-D13 | reverse complement strand
CACGGCATCCAGCTCCGGCACGCAGGTTTCGCTGGTGAAGATCATTCGGCCGGAGAAACCAGGGCGTTGTCCAGACGCCATTTCGGCCAGGAGCTGCTGGAGCTCATGGTCCAGTTGGTCGACGCCGATCACCAGCAGCGTGTTGTCTTCAACGGCATCCAGGAGAGTGGCAACCTTGGCTCTGAGATCGGCAGGTTGCAGCCTCACCAGCAGCTTGCGACGCCTGCTGGAGCCGAAGTGCACCAGCGCCGCGAGGTTGTCTTTCCCCAGGCCCGGTTCACCGCGGATCATCAGTGTTTGGCTCTCCGGATCCTTGGAAGCCTTGATCAACTCCTGACGGAGCCGCTGGGCATAACGGCTGGAGCCGACAACTCCTCGCTGAGGACGCCCCGTTGCATAGGGGGTCAGAAGCGACATAGCGGCTGATGTGTCAGTCACCGATCAGCTGTTCACTGAGTTGCCACAAGCGCTGGCGCTGCTCCGGGTCGAGCGCTGCGGGAGCGATTCGGCAGAGAGCAGGGTGCCCACGCAACCCAGCCAACCCCCCAGGGCCGTAGTGCTCACCGCCCTGGGCTGTGGCTGCAGTCGCGGCATGCAGTTGCGGCAGTGCACCCATGGCTGCACTTTGGAAAATGGGATCCATCAGCCGATAGGCCAGGGCTTCGAAGCGATTGCCGCCACTGGCCAGCGCCGTGGGTTGCAGGTCGGTGCGAGCGATACCGGGATGGGCCGCCAGAGAGCGAACATGGCTGTTCTGCTCCCGCAGTCGTCCGTCCAGCTCGAGGGCAAACATCACGTTGGCCAGCTTGCTCTGGCCGTAGGCGCCATAGCGGTCGTAGCCCATGCTCCAGCTGGGATCGTCCCAGCGGATGCGGCCGAAGTACTGGGCCCCGGAGGTCACCGTCACCACCCTTGGGTCGGGTCTCTGTGCCATCAGTGGCAACAGCTTCTGAGTCAGGGCCATGTGGCCCAGGTGGTTCACCCCAAACTGCAATTCATGACCCTGCGCAGTGAGGGTGCGCGGGGGTGCCATAACTCCCGCATTGTTGAGCAACAGATCCAGCTGGCCGTATCGCTCGCGGACCGTATCGGCGGCCTGTTCGACACTGACCAGATCGGCCAGGTCCAGGTCGAGCAGATCGAGGCGGGACAACCCCTCTTCGATTAACCGGGTTTTGGCTGACTCAGCCCGGGATCTGGAGCGGCAGGCCAGGATCACGGTGGATTGTCGAGCCGCCAGGGCCCGAACGCTCTCCAGGCCGAGTCCACTGTTGGCACCGGTGACCAGTGCAACACAACCCTCCAGCGAAGGGATGTCGTCAGCGGTCCAGCCCATCGGTGTTCAGTCTTCTGGGAACAGCAGATCAGCCAGCTCGTCTGCATCCACGTCGTAGACGCGCGCCAGACTGGTTTCGATGGCGCTGGTCACCTCGCCTGGAAGGAAGCGCATGGCATTGAGGGCGTCCTCGGCGATGTCGTCGGTCAGCAATGTGTCGTCGCTGTCGAGTTTCTCGTCGTTGATCACAGCCATCACCCAGCTTTGGTAGGCGTAGACGAGATCGGAGAATTCGAGTTCGGGATCGTTCAGATCCAGGGCCATCGGGAGAATCGCCAGTGGTCTCAGTCTGACCTTTTGAAGGAGAAGATGGAAAGCATGGATTCCGCCGATTCCACTGGCCTTCAGGCCACATTGTTTGATTTCGCCATCGCGGAACTGGTGCGTCAGCACCGAGACAGCTTTCAACCGCTGTGGACGTTGGACAGCTGGGTGAAGCTGCTGATCTGGTTGTCGCTGAACTGCGGTTGTTCGGGGGATGAGTCGGGAATGACCCGTTTCGTCGAAGCGTTGGGTCCCACAGTGACCACTCGGATGCGCCGGGTGTTCTTTGAACGGGAGCTCGAGGATCTCGATCTGCAGGTGATGGCCGATCCAGCCGAGCAACAGGTACTGGTGTTGCCGATGGGGCCTGGGGTTCCCCTGGATGTCGATCGCGCTGCCGCGGTGATCGAGCGGGTGCAGCTGCAGAGCCTGGTGGCGTCGGACCGTAGCCGCTGGCAGTTGCTGGATGCCGTCGTGGCGATCCCGCGATTGGACGCTGAGGCATGAATCTGATCGGGCGCTACTGCAACGCCGGCTTTGAGGCAGTTGCCGATGCGGTAACGGAGTTCTATGGCCGCCGGGAGGATCTCCGGCGAGCTGGGGTGGCCTTCGGTGCCCAAGGGGATCACGAACCGGCCAAACAGAGCACGGACATCAGCTTGGTGGCGATCGATCGCTCCGAACCCGAGTCCTTCGCTCTGGCGCAGTTGGTGATGCGAGGGGTCACAGCCGGGTTGGAGCGTTACCTGCAGGAACGTCCGAAATTCCAGGAGTGCTGTCCGGACCAGAGCCTGTTTGTGAATCCGATCTTCAACCTTCAGCATTACGCCCCCGGCGAAGGCTTCAAGCGGTGGCACTGCGATTGGACCATCAGCGATGAGGCCACCGAACCTGTTCACCGTGTGCTCGCCTGGATTCTCTACTGCAACGACGTGGATGAGGCGGGCACCGAATTCCACTGGCAGAACCACCATGAACCGGCCGAGAGGGGCAAGTTGGTGGTGTTTCCCGCTGGTCCTTCTCACATTCACCGCGGCAGGGTGAGTGAATCAGCCAGCAAACTGATCGCCACAGGTTGGATCAATGCCGGACGGCAGGGCGACTATCTAAGGCGCCTCGCCGGTTGATTCGCTTTCTTCCGCCTGGAGCTTCTGGGATGAACCTCCGATCCGCAGGGTTTCATCTTTTGATGGAGGCCATTCCATCGGATACACCTGCTGCTGCGGGAAGGGAATGCCGATTCCGTTTTTTTCGAAAGCCGTCCAGATTGCCTGGCGCAGGTCGCTCCCCACTGCAAAGGCTTCGAGGGGGTTACGCACCCAGAACAGCAGCTTGTAGTTGATCGAGGAATCGGCGAAATCGACGGTGAACGCCCCGGGGGCTGGGTATGGGAGGACTTTGTCGTGATCCTTCGCGACCGCTTCCAGGATCGCGATCACCTGTGAGGGCTCATGGTGATAAGCCGCTCCCACCACGACCGCATCCCGGCGGGAGGTTTCTTCAGCGGTGTACGACTCGGCCTCTTGCGTGAAAAAGTTCTGATTGGGAATCAGCAGTTCCGCTCCATCCCGGCCGCGGCGCAGTTGGGTGGCTCGCATCCCCAGTTTTCGCACCGTGCAGGGATCACCGTTGATCATCAGGATTTCACCTGGGCGTACGGAACCTTCGAACAGCAGCCAAAGGCTGCTGATGAAATTGGAGATGATCTCTTTGATGCCGAATCCGATGCCCACGGAGAGACCACCGGCCACGGCCACTAAAGCGGTGCCATTGATGCCGACGTAGTAAGCCACCCCCATCACCCCGATTCCAATCACCGAGTACTGGAGAATGACTTCCAGAGCCCGTTGTCTCTGGGGTTTCAGACCCAGGAAAAGGCCTCCGATCCAGGCCACAAAAGAAGCGGGCCTTCGCGCGTACGCCGCAATTAAATAAATGATGACCAGTGCGGTGAGTAGCTTTCCCAAGGTGAGGGTCACGCCGAAGACCTCTCCCAGCTCAATGATCGAGAGCGATTGGCGACTGCCCAGGATCTCGAAGAAGCTGAGCACAGCAACGACCAGCAGCAACGGCCGGAACAGCGATCGGTCGAGCTCCTCAATCGGAAGCTTCGGGAACCGCCGCTGCAGCAGGAGGTTGGCTGGTTTGAACAATCGCCATACCAGCCACATCAGGGCCAGATACTGCAGGTAACCACCAGGCACGCCCAGCGACTTCATCACGGCGCCCAACAGAATCAATAATCCTGGAATGATCAGCTTCGACCCGCTCCTGAGCAGTTCGGAATCCAACCTTCGGGTCCAACGATTCCTCTTATCCAGAACGATTGCGATCACCACAATGGCCACCTGCACCAACACCGCGGTGCGTTGGAGGTAGCCCAACCAAGTGATCAGTTCCCGGCCCAGAGCTTCAAGCATCAGCGCAACTCCCGCAGGTCCTGGAAAATTTGCTCGGTGCTCTCTTCCGGCGCGCGGATGTCGTAGATGGTGTCGAGCAAGGCATCGGAGATCGATTCGTAGCTCTCCGGATCGCGGAAGATCCGAGCCTTTGCGCGAATCGGTAAGGACTGCTCGTTGTCTTGCACGAAGTTGTTCATTGCTTGTCTGCCTCCGGGAATTTTTGAGGCAACAATCGCAGCA
>QCUM01000068.1 GCA_003210735.1 Synechococcus sp. AG-679-D13 | reverse complement strand
GGGCGCCCTGGGGTTCCCTGAAAAGTGGCAATAGTGGTCCCGTTTTCAGGCGCGGGACCACTTTCAAATCAGCCGACTTCCTTGGATGCAGTCACCGCATCAAATCGGTCCAGAACCATCGCCTTGTTTAACCGGTCGCTTTGCACCGTCAGATGGGCCAACAGCAGTCTCAGTGCCGTTGTAACCGGTTCTGGGTCACCAGTGGTCATGGTCTGCGCCCACGGCCCTTCCAGTCGTTCCAAATCCGCCAGACCCTGCAGACAAGTCAATTCGACACGGGACGTGGTGGCCTCTGGCATCGGCGCTCGGTCGCAAGCCTCCAGTGTGGCGGGCCATTTTCGTCGTACCGAAGACCCCTTCACACGCCAAGGCGTATTGCTGAGTGATTTGAATGCCCTGGCCAATCGCGAGCAGCAGCCCTGATCCATTCCCGGTCGAGAAATATCGAGCAGGCGGGTGCTCAGACAAAATCTTTGCCACCTCTATTTGCCCCTCTAACCGCTGCAGTGCAGTGCTCATGCCATCCCCACCTGCAGCCGTGATGAGCTGCTGGTCAGCAACCGCAGCAGGAACCCGTAGGCCGTCGCGACCTGCTCAGGCTGGTTCGAACCCATCAGCCGATCGTTGTCCGTTTCGGCTTGGTCCAGCACAGCCAACGTCTGCAGCGACACCTCACGGGTCAATGTCATTCGGTTCTCTCGGATTGGTTCAGTCTGTTGCCGCTTCTCATTGCCAAACTCACACTTCCAGATCTACAACCAAGGTGAAAGTGGTTTGGTGATTGACAAATGGTTGTTGTAAGCCATGAGTACAGATTTGTTTTTATCAAGACTCATAAAACGGCTGGCACTTCCTTAGAGGTTTCCTTGTCTACATTGTTGCCAGCGACGGATATAGTTTCGGAAATCTTTCCGAAAGAAGAATCTCATGAGCCCAGGAATTATCTGTACGGGAAAACCGTCCTTTTTTACAATCACATGTCGGCTGATTTAGTCAGAACTTACTTGGGAGGTAAAAGCTGCGGGTACTATTTTTGGACCGTTGAGAGGCATCCTATTCTTAAATCGCTGTCCTATTATGCCATGATAAAAAATTCACTTCATCATAATAAGGCCTTCGCCGATCTAACTTTTCCGGAATTTGTGGATCGTGACGATTTGCTGCCGATAGATGACTATTTATTGTATTCAAATAAGGGGCGACTGGCTTGCCATGAAATTATTGATTACGATTCGTTGAACGAAGAAGTTCCTCGTCTGATGAAAACAAGGTTTGGAATTAAGGACTTTGAAATTATTTCAAAGTCAAAGTCTGGTTTTAGAGATCAAAGTAATATCCCATCTTTGCAAGAAGTATCTGGTTCTGACAAAGTCAAAATAATGGAAAAGTTCTGGAAATCAACATGCTTGCTGAAGGAGCAGGCTGGTATTGATTTTGATTTCATGCTTTGAATTCTTCCGTTTTGTCTTGCAAATGCTAGCCACTTTGATGTTTTCGAATTGCTTTTTGGTTTTATGAATTTCTTGCTCCTTGTTGCTGATCAGCTTAGGTTTGACTGGATTGGCCACTCTGCTCAAGCAAAAGTTGATACGCCAAATATTGATAGGTTAATTGAGAATGGGTTCTTTTTTGCAAAAACCTTTACCCCCTCTCCAATATGTTCAGCGGCAAGGGCGTGTCTTGCTAACGGAAATAATTATAGAAGTTGTGGAACAAAAGACAACGAGAATGTAAGCCTTGAGAAGGCCAACTATTATAGAAACCTTCGCGACTGTGGATACGATGTCAGGGGTGTTGGTAAATTTGACTTGCATAAAGCTGATCAAGAGTGGGGTTTAGATGGTTCGAGAAAACTACAAGAGTATGGATTTACTGGGGGGATAGATAGCGAAGGCAAGGGGGATGCTATCGTCTCATATTTTAGACATGGGAAAGTTGTTGGTCCGTATATGAATTTCTTGAAGGAAGAAGGGTTTCTTTCTGATCATCTTGGGATGTATTTATCTCATTGGGATAGCCGCAATAAGCCCCGAGCCCATGGAGGTCATTGGATGAATTTTTCGGCAATCACGAAATTGCCACAGTATGCATATTGTGATGATTGGATCGCCAACAATGCTATCAAGATGATAGATTATTTTGATACTAACAAGCCATGGCATTTGTCGGTAAATTTTGCTGGACCTCACGAGCCTTATGATGTAACCAATGAAATGCTTATGAGCTTTAGGGGCAAAAGATACTTCTCTCGTTTGGATTTCATCCCACCTCCTGTGGCAAATAGCCAGGAGGATGTAGAAGGAATTTTCGTTAAGAGAAGAAATTATGCGCTGATGATTGAAAATATTGACCTATTGATAGGAAAGATCATTGACTCACTCGAAGTCAATGGTTTTTTAGATAATACTCTTGTGGTGTTTACAAGTGATCACGGTGAGATGTTGGGGGATCATGATCGTTGGGGTAAACAGCTTTGGTTTGCCCCGTCTGTTCAGGTTCCATTAGTAATTTCTGGTCCAGGAATCCTCAAAAATCGAATATCGAATACTCTTGTCTCGTTGCAGGATATATCCGCTACGTTTTTAGATTATGCCAAGGCTAACTGTTTGAGTGGCACTGACTCGAGATCATTAAAGATGGTCTTGGAGGGTGAAAGTTCTGTGCATCGCACGAGTGTTACGAGCGGATATAAATCGTGGGATCTCTTCTTTGATGGGCGTTACAAGTACGTGAGGAGGAAAGAAGAGTTGGACTTGTTTTATGACCTAAGCGAGGATCCTTATGAGCTCTTTAATTTAATAGATGATGTTGCGCCTGACTTGGTCAAAAATTTCGAGACCAAGCTTCAGCAAGCGATTGGTGAAACTCAGCAACCGCTGCCTGCAACATAGCTGCGGTGCCTCCATTCTTTGTGAATGGATTTTCAGGCTTGATTTTGGTCGCATCAATGCCTGCTGCTCTGCAAGCTTGCGCCAAAACCTCGATTTCTTTTGAGGTCATCATTTTCGGGCTGCAATGTCCCTAACGACCCTTTAATTTTAGGTCAAGCGAAAAACTAACTTCTCGGCAAAAACCCCGCCATTGCTGACGGGGTAAGGAGCTTTTGGGAGACTACAAAACCCCGCCAAGCGAGTGGGGTCAGTGCATTCCATTTAGCTGCATGGGTGGTTTGTGCAGCTACTTTGATGTGCTTGCGCGCCACCCATTCCCATCAGTGTGGTTAGGGCTGCATCATCGAGTTCCAAACTGACAAATGCACCAGCCTGATTCATCTCATTGAGGGCATCGGCAAGTTCATCTTTGTCGAAGGAATAACCCTCTTTCTTGCCTGCTTTGATGATGCGCTTGAGACCCTTCTTTGGGTTAATCACCGTATCGCTGTAAAGCTCAGACATCTTTTCATCGCCTAACTCCTCGCCAAGTGAAGTGATCTGGTCTTTAATGTCTTCACCATCACTTAAGCCTTCACAAAAGGACGCGAATCCATCGGTGATGTCTACACAAATGATTTCATCAGATTGGTATGCAGAAAGCCCATCGAAATAGTCTGATGAGAGTTCGGGTTTGCCTTTGAACTTGGCAACCAAGCCACCATCCTTCTTCTCTCCCCAACCCTTCTTGGCGCCGTTTTCGTTGAAGTAGAGCTTTCCTTTCCTTTCGTCGTAGACGACATCCGCATCGCTCTTCATCAGCTGCTTCAGTTCCTTCTTGCTGGATGCAATGGCGAAGGTGCCGCCATCAATGCCTTCCACACTGAAGCTGGCATCAGGGTCAGCTGCTGCACCCTTGGAGACCTTGCTGACCTTCAGCGCGTTGAACTCAGCCATCGGGAGGCGCAACCAACTGGAGTGGCACCCCATTTAACCCGGTTTCAGGGCTTTTCATCCGTCGAATGGGCAAGCCGTCTGTCCTGCACAGGCAATAAAAACCCCGCCTTTCGACGGGGTGAAGTTTATTCAGTGCCAGGTATTAGATGGTATTTAGGCGTGATTAGGTAGTGATTAAAGAAATAAAAAGCCCCTGTGGTCGCAGGGGCGTTGAGTGATAAGTTTCATCCAGGGTTGAAAGCACATTCATGGAGCATCCCAGGGTCATTCTTAGTTAAGTACAAAATAGATCCCCTAATAAACATGCGTCATTGTAGTTAAACAATGCATTTTCATCGTGCACCCTCACATCTCGGTTGCTTGGTGTTGATGTTAATGCATTGATTACAATTACAGGAAGTTGTTGAACAGCTTTG
>QCUM01000067.1 GCA_003210735.1 Synechococcus sp. AG-679-D13 | reverse complement strand
TGGAAACCGCTGTTGATCTGCTGCATAAACCCAGCGGGATCCGGGTGTTCTGCACCCAGGAACGCTCCCAACTTCAAAACCGTGAGCGGGCGCTCGAGATTTTGCGGGCAAAACTGCTGGAACGAGAGCAGCAGGAGGCTGCCGCACGAGAGAGCAGTGACCGCAGAGCCCAGGTGGGCAGTGGCGATCGCTCCGAAAAGATCCGCACTTACAACTACAAGGACAACCGCACAACAGATCACCGACTGGGGCGAAATTTCTCGCTTGAGCCCGTACTCGACGGCCAACTGGATGACCTGATTGGAGCCTGCGTTGCAGAGGAACAACGCTCCAAGCTCGAAGCTCTCAGCAAACAGGACGACGCCTAACCGTCAGGAGCCGATCACGTATTTGGACCACTCGCTGTGACGACCTGAGTGAATGTGACGCGACGCTTCAAAACTGAAGCTGCTCAGCGGGCGATGGGGAGCGCGATACAACGGCATGGATGCTTCCTTCGGGGTGCGATTGCCCTTGCGCACATTGCAGCTGAGACAAGCGGTTGTCACGTTTTCCCAGGTATCGGAGCCACCGCGACTCCTGGGCACCACGTGATCGATCGACAAAGGCTGATCGCGGGATCCGCAGTATTGACAGGTTTGATGATCGCGTTGAAACAGATTCCTGCGGGTCAGAGGAAGCTGCCGGAAGGGCACATGCACGTATTGCCGCAACCGGATCACTGTGGGCAGATGGGTACCTCGGCGGATCTCCCGACTGGTGTCCTGCTCAAGACTCTCAGCCTTGCCCTTGATCATCATCACCATGGCCCGACGCCAGGTGGTGATATTCAGAGGTTCGTAGGACGCATTGAGAACGAGAACCTGGCCCATGCCAGCTCCCTAGATACAAGTCATGCTAACGAGCGCGCCAAGTCTGGTTTGGTCAAGCTGAACACCCTGCAGCCATGTCGGAACTGAGTCCACTCCAGAGGGCCTGGGTGGAGGTGAGCCCAGCTGCGATTGAGAGCAATGCCCGCACGCTGCTCGATCATCTGAAAGCTGGAACGCAACTGATGGCGGTTGTGAAAGCCGATGGCTACGGCCACGGTGCGGTGACTGTGGCCAAAGCCGCCCTCAGGGGTGGGGCGAGCAGCCTTGGCGTCGCCACCCTTCAGGAGGGTCTTGAGCTAAGGGCGGCTGGCATCAACGCCCCGATTCTTCTTCTCAGTGCACTGCACAGCGCGGATGAACTGACCCGGTGCCACGAGCGTGGATTGATGCCAACACTGAGCAGCTTGGAGGAGGCCAGCCTCTGTGATCGCATCAGCGCGGAGAGAGGTGGCGAGCCATTCCCTGTCCAGCTGAAAGTTGATACGGGGATGAGTCGGCTCGGTGCGGACTGGCGCGTCGGCGCTGAACTCGTTCAAAGCATCCGAGCTCTGCCCAACCTGCAACTCGTGGGGCTGTACAGCCATCTGGCCTGTGCAGACATTGAGGGAGAGGCAACAACACGGTTACAGCACAATCGGCTCAACGCCGTCATCAACGCGCTGCCTGACCATGGACGGGATCTGTGCTGCCATCTGGCGAACTCGGCCGGCACCCTCCATGGTCAAGAGCTTCACCTCGACATGGTTCGAGTGGGACTCGCGCTCTACGGCCAGCGACCGGCCAGGCATCTCGGTGCGGAACTGCGTTTGCAACCGGCCTTGGCGGTCCGAGCCCGGGTCAGTCTGATCAGGGACGTCCCCGCAGGGACGGGAGTGAGCTACGGCCACCGCTACATCACACCGGGGGCTAGCCGACTGGCCATTGTCGCGATCGGCTATGCCGATGGGGTGATCCGGGCTCTCAGCGGCAGGATCCACGCATTGCATCGGGGCAGCCCACTGCCTCAGGTGGGGGCGATCACCATGGATCAGATTGTGCTGGATGCCAGCGATCACTCCGATCTCAGAATCGGTGACACCGTCACGCTGCTGGGCCGCGATGGAGAAGCGAGCATCGAACCCCAGGAATGGGCGCACCAATGCGACTCCATCACCTGGGAAATTCTGTGCGGGTTCCGCAAGCGTCTTCCGCGTGTCGAAGTCTGACCAAACGCCCAGCACTTGGTATTCTTGATCTGCTGCTGGAGAGGTGGCTGAGTGGTTGAAAGCGGCTCCCTGCTAAGGAGTTACAGGAGGCAACTCCTGTCGAGGGTTCGAATCCCTCCCTCTCCGTTCCAATTCATTCCTTGAATCGTCAGCCGCCTTCCTCGGATGAGGCTTGATGCAGGAGACGTGCCAATTCGGGGAGTAGACGCTGATCCTTGGAGCGATCCGTCCCTGTTGAAAACACCACCAGCAGAGTCGGAGGCTGACCGGGCTGATGGAACCAAGCAGCGTCATGGCGAGCCTGGCTCATCCATCCGGCCTTGCTCCACAACTGGCAATCTCCGGGCAACCCTTCCCCCAGAAAACCATCCACCTGATTCTCGGGGTCGGCCTGGCGTTGGGCTGGATCCAGCGACCGATCCAGAAGCGTCCTCAACCGCCGGCACGCCGGAGGAGACACCACGGCACCGGTCATCACAGCCTCCAGCATCCGGGCGGTGGCGGCGGTGCTGAGGGCATTGCGGTTGGCGTTGTCATCACCGTAAAACCGACGCTCGCGGCCGTAGGGACCATCGCCCCATGTCTTCTGGCAACAGTTGATTCCCTCCAGCTCCGGCCAGTTGAGCTCGCTTAGCCACTCGGTCACGAGACGCCGCTGGCGCTGCCACAGCGACCAACGCTCCCCATGAAGCTCTGGGCCACTGCTCGTGCCACTGAGCAGATCCACAACCAGGCCGGTGGCGTCATTGCTGGAATCGGCAATCATGTCCCTCAGCGATCGCTGCAGCTCATCGCCATCAGGGATGAGATCACGTTGCAGCCACTGCTCCACCGCCACGGCATAGAACAGTTTCACCACGCTGGCGGGATAAAGGCAGCGCTGTTCCTCCCAACCGGCTCCGAACCCCTGACCGCACTCAGGTGATGTCTCGGAGTAACGGATCCAGGTCAGCGAAAGGCTGTTGCGCAAACCGGGGCGACCTTCAGCATCAAGCTGATCCAGCACAGAATCCAGGCGCGAGGCCATGGCGGGATCGGGGCGGTAGAACGCCAAAGCAACAGCAACAGCCATGGCGACGTTAAGCACCCTGCTTGCTCCCGACCTGTTAACTCCCAGCAGCCGCTGGACCCTATTGACGGATGTGAATGGCTACAGCGGTCCGGAAGGCAGCGCGCTGACGACGCAGGCCTGTAGAGGCCGCAGTTTTCAGCTGCTGGAAAGCCTTGAAGACCGACTTTGGGTGAAACTGCTGGAAGACGGTTACCGCTGCTGGATCGATCGCGATGCCGTTCTGGGGCGGGCCGTGCTCCGTGAAGCATGGGAACCGTCGTTGCTGGCAGCGGATCAGATTCAACAACGGCTACCGGCGGTGCTGAGCTGGAGCGCACGCGCCGCGCAGCAACCCAACAGCTACCTCTGGGGCGGGACCACCGAACCGGACATGGACTGTTCGGGACTGATGCAGATGGCTTTTGCCAGCGCAGGCATCTGGATCCCTCGGGATGCTTATCAACAGGAACAATTCTGTGAGCCGGTGGCAGCGCAGGTGGGACAACTGCAGCTGCTGCAGCCAGGTGACCTGATCTTCTTCGGGAGCCCGGAGCGTTGCAGCCATGTGGCTCTGTACCTCGGCAACGGGCTCTATCGACACAGTTCCGGCAAGGAGCATGGCCGCAACGGCATCGGTGTCGACAGCCTCCATCCCAATAACACCCACCCCGTGGGACGTCATTACCGAGCGGAACTGCGGGGAGCCGGACGAGTCGTGCGCTGCCATGACGGCAGCACGCTGGCCTGAGATCAGCTGCAGCCGCTTAAGTTGCCCGAATCAGTGGAGCAGCAGGCATGAGCACCCTCTTGAACCTGTCGGTAGTGGTGCCGCTATACAACGAGGCCGAGAGCGTGCCCCATCTGGTAGACCAGTTGCTCACTGCCCTGCGCCCCAGCGGTGAGCACTTCGAGCTTGTACTGGTCAACGACGGCTCCAGCGACGGTACGGCCGCTGAGCTTGAGCGGCTCAGCGGCGAGGTGCCCGAACTCGTGGCTGTGCTGCTGCGCAAGAACTACGGCCAGACCGCCGCTATGGCCGCAGGATTCGATGTGGCACAGGGAGAGGTGATCGTCAGCCTGGACGGAGACCTTCAGAACGACCCAGCCGACATTCCAATGCTGCTGAACAAGCTGAGGGAGGGATACGACCTGGTGAGCGGCTGGCGGCATCAGCGCCAGGACGCCGCCCTGCAGCGGAAGCTGCCCTCGCGCATCGCCAACCGGCTGATCGGGAAGGTAACCGGCGTCCGCCTGCACGATTACGGCTGCTCACTGAAGGCCTATCGCCGCGAAGTACTGGCGGACATGCGTCTTTATGGGGAGCTGCATCGCTTTTTGCCGGCGCTGGCATTCATTGAGGGGGCCCACATCACCGAAGTGAAGGTGAATCACCGTGCCCGCCAGTTCGGCTCCAGCAAGTACGGCATCGACCGCACCTTCCGCGTCCTGA
>QCUM01000066.1 GCA_003210735.1 Synechococcus sp. AG-679-D13 | reverse complement strand
TGTGGGAATGCAGGTTGGAGCTGTCATCCAGTTACCCGATGGCTTCACTCTGGCTCCGCAGGATCGCTGGACTGATGAGATCAAAGAAGAAACAGAAGGTGTTTACTTCTCCCAGTACAGCGACGAAAAATCAAACATTCTTTTGGTTGGTCCCATTTCCGGCGACCAACATCAGGAAATTGTCTTCCCCGTCCTCTCGCCAGATCCCGCCACAGACAACAACATTCACTTCGGCAAGTATCAAGTCCACGTTGGTGGCAACCGTGGCCGCGGCCAGGTCTACCCAACCGGTGAGAAGAGCAACAACACGACCTACACAGCGCCCGCCTCGGGATCTGTGGCCTCCATTGAGCCCGGAGAGAACGGAGCGACCCTCGTCACCATCACAACAGCCGATGGCGAAGACGTCACCGAAACAATCCCCGTTGGCCCTGCACTTCTGTTGAGTGTTGGTGATGCGGTTGAAGCCGGTGCTGTGATCACCAACGATCCCAATGTGGGTGGCTTCGGCCAGGTGGATGCGGAGATCGTTCTCCAGGATCCCGTGCGGATCTACGGATTGCTGGCCTTCTTTGCAGCCGTTGCTCTGGCTCAGATCATGCTGGTGCTCAAGAAGAGGCAGATTGAGAAGGTACAGGCTGCCGAGGGCGTTTGATCGGGATGTTCTCCTCCCCCGGGCCCGAGCTGTTTCAGTTCGGGCCAATCACATTGCGTTGGTACGGCCTGCTGATCGCTTCAGCTGTGCTGATTGGACTCAATCTCTCCAGTCGACTGGCTCAGCAGCGCAGGCTTGAAAACGGCCTGATCAGCGCTCTCCTGCCATTGCTGGTGCTGTGTTCAGTGATCGGAGCCAGGACTTATTACGTCCTGTTCGAGTGGCGCAGCTATGCCGACCGCCCATTGAAGGCACTTGCGATTTGGGAGGGAGGCATCGCCATTCATGGCGCATTGATCGCTGGAATGATCACCGTGATTTTGTTCTGCCGTTGGCGCAGACAACCGTTCTGGGATGTGCTGGACGTTTTAGTCCCATCCGTTGCACTTGGACAAGCCATTGGCCGATGGGGCAATTTCTTCAATTCCGAAGCGTTCGGTGTGCCAACGGATCTTCCCTGGAAGTTGTTTATTCCCGATGGAAACCGGCCGCTGATCTATGCAAACGCTGAATACTTCCACCCAACATTCCTGTATGAATCAATTTGGAATTTCGCGCTGTTTGCGCTCCTAATCACCCTGTTTCGTCGCGGCCAGTCCGGAAAGATCCTGCTTCCTGCCGGTGCATTGAGCTGTCTTTACCTGGTGGGGTACAGCCTCGGTCGAGTGTGGATTGAAGGGCTGCGCATCGCCCCCCTATGCCTTGGTGCCCTCCCGCCAGCCTGTTCAGGCGGACTGCGGATCGCGCAACTGATGAGCGCAGCTCTTGCTCTGACCGGTGGCTTTGGGTTGTGGTGGCTATACGGAAGGAAGAGATCCCTGCCAGACGCTGCAGGCTCCCAGCGTTGAACCATCCCATCAGTTTCGTCGGGGCAGGTCCAGGGGCTCCCGATCTGCTCACCCTCAGAGCTGCAGACCGGATTCGCCGGGCTGAAGTCTTGATCTGGACTGATTCTCTGGTTTGCCCGGACATCGCTGCACTTGCGAACGATGACTGTCTTCGGATTCGCACCAGTCGACTGACTCTGGAGGAGGTGATACCCCAACTGATCCAGCATCAGAAAGCAGGTCTCCAAGTTGTGCGCCTTCATGACGGGGATACAGCGCTTTACAGCGCCATCAATGAGCAGATTTGTGCACTGAACGATGAAAACATCCCTGTCGAAGTTGTACCTGGAGTCAGTGCGTACCAGGCAGCCGCTGCTGGATTGGGCAGTGAACTTACGATTCCTGGGCTGGTGCAGACCATTGTTCTCAGTCGAGCCGGAGGACGAACAGGGGTTCCTGAATGTGAACAACTGCATCACCTGGCTTCGTTGAGAGCAAGTCTTTGCCTGTATCTCAGCGCCCGACATGTTGAGGAGGTTCAGGCCACACTTCTGGAGCATTACCCAGCCGAAACCCCTGTTGCTGTGGGGCATCGGGTGAGTTGGCCCGACCAATTACTGGAGATTGTGCCCTTAAACAAGATGGCCGAGTTCACCGATCAGCATGAACTGATCCGCACAACGCTGTATGTGATCAGTCCCGCTCTGAGCAAAGCATCAAAACGGTCTCGCTTGTACTCGCCAGATCATGACCACCTGTTCAGACCAAAACGCTGATGGTGGTGGTTTAAGATCAGTTTGTGCGGGCGATTAGCACAGTGGTAGCGCACTTCCTTCACACGGAAGGGGTCACTGGTTCGAATCCAGTATCGCCCATTTATTTCATGGAATCATCACTGTGGGAACCCCTTTGTGAAGGGGTGTCATTCACCTTGGGTTGACCTAATTTCCGATCGATCAGGAAATTTCCGGCGTCCATGGGCAATCCCCGATTGGCGGACCAAGAATCCGCAGAACCAGGGATCGAATCCGTTGGTAGGGCACTGCGGGAACGCCGGGAGGAGTTAAGCCTTAGCCGAACCGAGCTGGCGCAACGTCTGCACATGGGGGAAGAGCAACTCCAGGCGCTGGAAGAGGGCGAGTTGAGTCGCCTCAATGAGCCGGTGTTCATCAAGGCCATGGTGCGGAGGGTGGCCAGTCACCTCGAACTCGATGCAGACCATCTGGTGGGGCAACTGTCTATGCTCTCCCACCCATCCAGAAATCTTTCGCGCCAGCAATCAGCGGGCCGTCAGCCCAGTGATGCATCGGGATCATCGATCGCCAAAGCATCGATCGGCATCCTCGCGTTGCTCGGTGGTGCCACGACCTGGATCCTCCTGCAACCCAGGCCTCAGGACACGCCATCAACAGCGCCAATCGTCACTGCTCCGGCAACGGTCAAGCGGCCTGTTCCAGCAAAGGATTCCACGACTGACACCGCGAAGCTGATTCTCGAGAGCAGTGAACCGAGCTGGATTGCCTTACGCCGAAATGGAACTGTTTTTTTCGAAGGCAATCTGAGCGAGCCGATGGAAGTGGAAGATCCCTCAAAAGTTGAGGTTTTCGCCGGACGGCCTGATCAAGTGACGGTGACCAGCGGCGAAAAACCGCCTGAATCACTCGGTGGGATCAGCGACGTGCGCTGGTACAGCCTCAATCCTGAACGCTGACATTCAGGTTGACTCCCGATGCCGCTCGAACCACATCAGCGCAATTCTCCAGACTCCACCGTTCAAGACTGAGATTCTGGTTACGGCGCTCCGGCACCAGTTCAAGTTGGAGCTCTCCGGGTGTCGCCACCACCAGTAAGGACTCAACCACCGGCTCCGGGCGTCGATCGATCGCCGCGGCAAGCCTTAACAGAATGGCCATCTCGCCAACCAAGCGGCGGTTGTCGCGGGTGGCGAGCACCTGCCAGGAGTCGTGGCGTTTTTTGGGAAGGCTGCGGCGATGGTATCGGGCGATGGCGGCAACCATCAGGTGTTCGGACTCTGAATAACCCAGAAGTTCGCCGTGGCGGATGAGATACCAGGTGTGCTTGTGATAGGCACTGAGATTGATGTGCTGACCGCAGGTGTGGAGCATGGCGGCAGCCCAGAGGAGTTCACGGCCATGACCATCGTCCTGATGCATGACCCCCCGGCTGTTGTCGTAAAGGGATAAAGCATGCGCAGCAACCCGCTCAGTCCGACGCTGGTTCACCGCGAAACGCTTCGCCTGGTGAATCACAGTGCGCTGCCGGATGCTGCTTTGGAAGCTGAAGCGGTCCTCCAGGAGACCGTGCCGCAGCATCCAGTCGACAATCAGGCCCTCCCGCAGCGCCCGTTCACTGAGCACCAGCTCATCAACACCCAGCATCTGCATGGTGGTTTGCAGGATGAGCGATCCCGGCACAATGATTTCTGCTCTGCGATCGTTGATCGACGGGAGAGCCCGTCGCTGCTCCGGTTTCATCGCCACCAGTTGATCCACCACACGATCGAGCCGTTGGCGTGACACTCGATAGCCATGCAGCTTCAGGGGTGGGCGATCGTCCTCACTGGCTGCCAGCGCGCCGATCGCCATGGCCGTTCCACTGGTGGCAATCAGCACTGGCCTTTCCCCGGGCTTGACCCGCCGACGAACCTTGTCGACGGCGGGCTCAAGTGAACCCTGGATGAAGGTCTGAAGAAAGACACGGCGCTGGGGGGGAATGGGATCGACCTTGATGAAATCCCGTTGCAAACGCACCGCTCCAACCCGCGTGCTGGTGAGTGCGCGAGCGTCACGACCGTCGGCCAGGATCAGCTCCGTGGAGCCTCCACCGATATCAAGCACCAGATGCGGCCGCTCACCAAAGGGCATCCCTGAAAGAACACCCAGGTAGATCAGTCGCGCCTCCTCCGGCCCACTGATCAGGTCAACGTCGAGCCCAAGCTCATCCTTGACGACCTGAAGAAAGTCACGACCATTGGGAGCCTCGCGAACCGCACTGGTGGCGGCCGTCACCACCTCCTCAACAGCGTGACTGGCAGCCAGTGCACGGAAGCGGCGCAGAGTCTCCAAGCCCCGTTTCATCGCGGCATCCGTGAGAGCTCCCGTCTCGGGGTCACGCTCTCCCAATCGGGTGGTCGACTTCTCCGCCTGTTCAATGTTGAACGTTCCAAGACTTGTATCGACTGCAGCGACCAGAAGGTGTGTGGAATTCGTGCCGATATCGATCGCTGCCAATTTGCGGATCCTGCTCACCGAGTCCTTGTTGAGGACCTCCGGCTGCGATTCAGGAACAGAGAGGACGTCCACCATCGTCGGATCGGTTCCCAGTGAATCCACTCTGCCATCGGTATCTGATGGTTTAAGGCGCTGACTAGGGTTCTGCAAACTTCCATGCGCCGTGACCCGCTTGCATCAACGCCTCGGACCGTGGCTTGAACTGCTGCGCTGGAACAAACCGACCGGCCGCCTGATTCTTCTGATTCCAGCTGGTTGGGCCCTTTGGCTGACGCCGATGGCACCACCATCCCCAGGGCTCGTGGCCCAGATCGTGTTGGGTGGATTGGCCGTAAGCGGGGCTGGTTGCATCGCCAACGACCTCTGGGACCGTCGCTTTGACGGACGGGTCGAGCGCACTTGCCAGCGCCCCCTGGCCCGCGGAGCCATCCGCGTTCGCTCCGCCGTAGTGATGCTGCTGGTGATGTTGGGGCTC
>QCUM01000065.1 GCA_003210735.1 Synechococcus sp. AG-679-D13 | reverse complement strand
CAACGCCTCCGGTGTCATCACCGGCGGCTCTGGTTGGAAAACAACCTCTCTAGCTGTCGAACTCGGTTGGGAATCAACCTTCGGTGATCTCAATAACGATGGAAACATTGGAGTGGATCCTCTGTCCTGATTAACAGATAAATCACCAAAAGGACGTCTTGTTAAAACCGGGATAACAAGACCTTTATTGGAAAAATAGACAACCGTTAGACAAGTGGTCCCGCACCCCAAAACGGGACCACTTTCACCCTTTTAGAGGGCACCCAAGGCCACCCTCTGAATCCATAAACCCAGTCATGGCCTTAAAAACACCTGCCAAAACTGTAAATTTTTTCGCCTTCTAAGCAGTCGCTCAATAGTTCGAATCCATCAGGGGGCGTTCGTTTCAGCAAAGGGAGTAAGCAATAAACACCCATTCAATTGCACATTGGCAAGTCTCGGAACGGCTTGCGGACTGAAGCTGAGTGTCATCCATAACGGATGAATATGGACCTAGCAGTTCCGATGAGAGGCCAAACCATTTGGCTCAAGTGATAGACAACAAATGACTGATCAGACCGAATGCTTTTGCTGTCAAGGCACCCCCCACACGCCCCTACAAGCCATTGGGAAGACAGAGATTGAGAAGTCGCTCAACAGCTCTAGCCAGCCGCTCGATAGAGATCAGTTCATCATCCAAATTGCAAGCTGGAAAGCCAAAACTCTTACCTCAGCCAGTAGATCCAACAGCAGCCCAGCGGATTGCTAGACCAGCAAGATGCCGTTGCGAATCTCAAACAGAACCGCATTGAACGAATAAATACATCATCTGGATGAGCTGGCGACTTCCAGAACATCTGCTACATAAGCTTGACTAAAAAAAGGCAGCCAAACAAATAAATCAAACACTCTGGAAGCTCTGTTCAAACAGAAGAATAAATCGATACGAATACCTGTCCTACATGAAGTGGTTCAAACCCGAGGTTGAGTCATCATGAATCAGTTGCCCGCAAACAATGCTGGAACTATTTTTATCACCATTAGTCATCTGGTGCTTTATCACGCTCTATCGAGAGCGATGGCCAGAGGCTAAGAAATAAAAATCAAAACTTGCTTCGGCCAGGAAGCCCAACAATTTAAAGGATTAACGGAAAACAAAGACTATATTTAAATCCTGTTTTAAATCTCATTTCAAAGTCCTTCTTGGGTTTGAAGAGTATGAATGCCAGACCTCCTGCCTCGACCAACAAAAATGGAAAGTGACCGTGAGAAATTATGACGAATGGAACATCTGCTTGGGACATGAGGCAGCCCAGCGACTTTTTCATAAAGGGGCCGCGAACTTCTGAACCCAGTAGGACGATCCGCTCTGGTCATCCACCGCGAAGCCGATTCCAATCTCAGAGATGTCTTCACTGAGAAGATTCTTGCGATGCCCAGGGCTGTTCATCCATGACTTCACCACCTCTTTGGCCGATCTCTGACCACTGGCCACGTTTTCCCTGTAGGTACGCCATCCATAATCGACCTCATCCATGCGATCACCAGGGTCTCGACCATCTGCACTGTCATGTCCGAGATACCGCCCAACTGAATCCATCTCATCTGCATGCCCCTGAGCTGCCTCATGCAACAGGCTGTCTCCGGTGAGTGGATCAAGACCACGCTTTCGGCGCTTCTTATTTGTAATTCGGATGACGTCATCGCGAATATCATCGAGATCTCCGAGATTTTTAAGCTGCAACATGAAACGCCCTGTGCGGGCTGCCTGCATCGACACCTTCGCAAACAAGGGCTGATTGCCAATGGAATCAAGATCGATCAAGGGGGTATGGGCAAGATCACTGTTGTAAGTGGAGGAATCCAGAATCTTTTCACCGGATTGAGTTTGGATCGAGACCAGCGGCCAAGAAGCGCGAGCCTTGATATTCAGAGTGAAGTAATGGTTAGCCTTCACATCAATAGAAAACAACAGCTCTTCTCCACTGGCACGCAGAGAATCACGAATTTTTTGCTTTTTGGAAAGGGAGAAGCTCATAGCCATTAGATAGCAGAGGATGGACAGATTGAGACCTGGTTTCAAATGATTCTCCAATTTCATCGTGGTTCATGACCACACAGGTCAACTCGCCGCTTCAAACTGCCTGAGGATTGGCGATTCATTCAATCAATTCTGCGGTCCTGTCGACGTTCTTCCGAACTGACGCTTATCAACAGTCGAATTGAGGAGCAACCGGCAGCCCATTGGCTCTGCTGGTGGTGTCAGGATGTGACTGATCTGACAACACTTCCAGTCGTGTCATCGCAAGCCAGGGAATGTATTGAGCAATCGGTACCAATCTTAAAAGCACCGAAAGGATCACCAAATAGCGACGTTTGCTATCGGCTACGAGTTGTTTTGGGAGTTCGCCCCGACGGGAGCTAAAGGGTGCGCTCTGTGACCAACTAACAACATCTGCATGCGACCGAGTCATCGCAATCGCCCTAAACCAATATCAGAAGCTTCAATCCTTGAGACCACAGCTGCATTCATGGCAACACCTGGTAATGGCATCAATACAACCATCCAGAACACCTGGTGCTTCCACTTTGCGATGCATATTGATGGCACGCCGTGGATTGATGAACTGAAAGTTCCTCAAGTGGTCATTGCCACGGCACAGGCGACCGTCACCGGAAAGGCGTGAGACTGCAGCTGCTTCTCATGGGTGCTTGCCTTGGGACAAACAAACAATCAGGGTTCACAAAGGCGCACAGTCCAGGATTCGAGTTGATTTAAAGCAGAAATAAGAAGAAGACGATCCAAGTGGTCCCAATGAGGAATAACTTGTCCGAGCCCTTCTCAAAATCGAAAAGTTCGTAGGGTTCAGGGATCATTGCGTTAAACGAAGGGACAAAGAATCTAGTGGATTTCGCCATTGCACTGGCTTCCTCTATTCGGCACCCATTCAGCCGCCACCAACAGCCCAGACGTCTTGGTGACACTGGCTTTTAGCCTAGTCAATGCCTGGGGTTGTTCTTTCAGACACCCTCTGCTGCATCAGTTGTTTGACAGTTGCATCCAGTGCTGTATCGATATTGCTGTGGTCTTCCAGAAACAAACGCAGGTATCCCCCGAAAGTCGAAGCTGCATATTGACTCGCTTCAGACAAGCCAAAATTTGATCGATACCCTTTTTGAAAAAGGTCGTAAGTCTTTTTGAACTTTGCTGACAATGTCTTATCAGCAGAAACTTGTTGCTGATATTTCTCGAAGTTTTTTAAATCCCTCTCATGAATTGCCCACTCTGCCTCCCACGTCCCAAAAGGATCAAAAGGAAGACTGCGATCTTCAGCCGTCGTGAGGCGATTATTGAAAGAGGTCATGGTCTCAAACCTACTCTGGGCAAGGGTGAGGCATCAGCGTAAAAGCTGCAATTCATTCGATACCGACGAGCGAATCAAACCCGAGTCGCTATGGAATGTTCCTAGACAAAAATCGATCGCGTCACCATTCAGCAGTGCCAATTGCTCATTTTTGGGGATTGATCCGCTTCAGGATTGATGACAGCTCAACCTAAGCACTCCAGAACGGCACAGTGAATGAGCAGCCACTCTCCACCTGGTGGCTTTTGCCCCGCGCGAGTCGTCGAAGGACCTGACATCTCCCATCGCTGTCGCCAAGCTTGAGGGGAGTTCAACCAGCCTTGATGAGCGATCTGATCGTGATCGGTTTTCCCAAAGTGGAGGAAGCCGAACAGGTACGTCGTGAGTTAGTCACGATTCAGCAGCAGCACTTGATTGCGCTTGAGGATGCTTGTGTTCTGGAACATGGTGAGGATGGCCATGTTCATTTGAAGCAAGCGATCAACCTTGCCGCAGCAGGGGCTGCCAGCGGCAGTTTCTGGGGGATGTTGATTGGTCTGCTGTTCCTGAATCCTCTTGTGGGCTTGGCCGTGGGGGCTGGAACCGGAGCGGCATCAGGTGCATTGAGCGATATCGGCATCAACGATCAGTTCCTCAAGGAACTGGGTGAAACCCTGCCAAAAGGCAGTGCGGCTTTGGCACTACTCGTGCGCGAGGGAACCCCCGATCGTGTGGTGGAAAGTTTGCGCAGTCACGCGCCCAATGCCCGTCTGGTCAAGACCAGCCTCAGCCACGTTGATGAGGACAAATTGCGGGATCTGATCAAAACATCAGCGGAACAAGCCAAAGCCCTCCGTCTCGCCTGACGGAGGCATGAGCCAGCACCAACAAACGTTTGCCGCCCTCAAACTGCTTCGTACCCGTAGGCAGGCCTCCCGTTCAAAACACTGAACAGCAGGATTGGCCAACCTGTCGAAGGGCGTGTTCAGCTCCCTTTAACCGCTTCCGGTTCAGGAAACCAACCGGCATCAACCAATGCATCTCCGGTCATCACATCGTTATCACCAGTGGTTGATGCCATAGCAAGCCTCCATTCCAACTCCTTGGCGGCCTTAACACAATCATCAGCGCGTGATCGGTATCCATGAGATCTGAAATAATCGGCCCTTACATGCTCCCATTTGATTGCATATTCGAAATCCTGCCTTGACGACAATCGCACTTTTCGAGATAGGCTCATGCTGCTCAGTCCACGTGCAATCACATTAATTACCGGTCAATACGATCAGGGAAATAAAGTCGCATAGCGTTTTCGTATAGACCGAACAATTGTTTTTCTTTATCTTTCTGGCCGATTCAGGCGCTCACCTTCGTGAACAAAAATCAATAAAAAGCATCAACTCAGGCCAATGATTCAGCTCGAGGCCATCAAGGCCAAGCTCTGCTCAAACGGATGCACGAATGCCATGGGTTATGAAGCCCATTTCGTGAATTTGCGTAAAAACGGCACTCAGCAATCGTGAAATCGCAACCGTTCACAATGCTGGCGCTTCAGATTCCTTTTGTATTCCCTGGAGCCCTGCTACTGGGTTCCAACCTTTGTCCAATGGCACAAAACAGGAGAAACGTTGCTCTGCTGGGTGGGGCGTTTCTATTTGGTGAGGAGCAATAGAACTTGTGCCGAGGCTGGGGGGCATCTAGGCAAGCAAATGGATTAAAAAAACTCGAGCCTTGCCTGATTGATCGGCGCTTTTTTGTTTTCCCAGTAAAAAACCGCCCACGAAGGAGCGGTTAGTCGATGCCGAACAATCCCCATCACCCGGCCAAAATCACCACTGATAAGTTGTGATGTGCAGATGGTACATCAATTTCATCAACGATGTCTGCTAGATACTGATTCGCTTCCAGTAGCAGTAAAGAAATCGCAACCATATTGAGTAGTATCAAGTGAACCACGATCGAAAGGGGCGAATTAGCTATAAATTGGTTTCCCCCATCACCCAGCCTGTCGCTTGCGACAGGTTTTTTTGTGTCCAAGGACCCACTTCAGGCAAAAATCTGCTCACGAAGGTTTGTTGATCCGAAGCACTTGTGGATTGAAAACTTGTGATCAGCAGAATCAGCGCTGGCATCGCGCTCAACACCCATCCAATCTTCACCAGCATCAATCCCAACATCTTCAGCAACGGTTAACGAGCAAGAACAACA
>QCUM01000064.1 GCA_003210735.1 Synechococcus sp. AG-679-D13 | reverse complement strand
ACAAGCAAAGATGATATTAACTCGAACTTAGTAAAATTCGACACAATCTCAGCCCCTGATTCCTAAGGGGGCCTGAGAAAATGCACTGTCTGACTGTTGAAGCATGATTCAATTTTTACTAAAATTATTTAATTGTTTACGCCGAATTGCACTCGATTTTCTAAATAGAGATCGATGATTCCTCGTTTTAGATCCAACTTCGCAAGAGGTATCTGATTATTCTTACTGGGCCGAGGATGATAAACAAGCTGTTGACAAAAGAGCCCGCAATTATGAAAGAAGAAACCAGAAGTTCACTAAAAATTTAAGCTTGCATGAAGCATGGGCGATTCTAAATCCTTTATCAATTATTCAATTTATAAGATATTCCCTGTCAGATGTCATCTAATTGAACGAAATAAAAAAATCCACTTTTCTACGACATCGCGGATCAAACGAGCTGCTGTGACTGCACTAAAAACACAATCAAACCACAAACCAAATGCGATAAATTGTATAACCAATACCTTTTCAGGCGATCTTTTAGCAAGAAAACCCGTTCCACTGCCAAGCAGGCCATCACAAATAAGCTAAATTAGCTTTAAAAGTAAATTACCTTGGAAAAGCCATCTTTATTGACAATCGAAAAATTCCTAACAAGCAAACTACTTTCAAATAACAGACTTTGGCTTGCAATAGGAATATTGAGTCCAGTAATTTACACCATTTCATTAATTGCTAGCAAGGTCAACATTGGCAGCCTCTTTTTAGCTGTTTTGCCGGCAGTCTTTGTTTCTTCATGCGCCATACTGGCATTTCGCGATAATTACGAAGAAGCCCTATTTTACAAGGAAGTTGAAAAGACATCGTACCTACCCTCGCTATATAACTGGAGCTCGGAACAAGATTTAGATAGATTCAGGAAACCCATGGCAAGCAAGATTGATTCATAACTTTCACGTTTCAGGAAACATCAAAGGCTTTGAAACTTTTCCCAGAATGGTACGAACAAATTCAATCGAGGCCGATATTATGCGAAACAACGGGGAATCCTTAAAAGAAGCGTCTTTCCATTGGCATGCTCAACTGAAATAACTGTGCTTGCTGCCCTCGAGAGGTGATCTTTAAAAAGGATTGGTTTGGTCTCAGCGACGCAGCAGGCGGAAAATGACCCAGACCGCCGCAATCGCAAGAATCCAATACAGCCAGGTCAACTGCGGCACAGCCCATGCGATCACCAGGCCGACCACAAACAACACAAGAAAACGTCCAAGGGTCATCGATTAATCCTCAATGAGGGTGATACCGCTGGCCTGCTCCTCCAAATGAGCAGCTCGATCGAGAACGGCTTTGAGCACCTCTTCACCATCCAGCTCCAGAGAAAGCTGTTGCAAGGTGAAGGCAACATCTCGACTGGCCGTCAGAACTGCTGGCGAGACCTGCTCAACGGGAATCGAGGATGGCGAGCGCTTCTTGGATTTTTTACCTGTTCTTGTGCCGGAATCACTGGTCATGGTCAGCTGTTGAGCTCCTTCATTCTGGTCATTTTTTGCTTGGGATCACAACACCCACGAAATGGACCCGTGAGCTGAGAGCCTAAAGATCGAACGCGTCAAAAGCGATGAACAAAGCATGGCGGTCGGGATTGAAGTGCTGCACCCCCTGTAAGGTCGCAACGATTTCACCATTCGCAACAACCTGGGTGTCTTGTCCACTCACCTGAAACGTCGGCGCGACGGATGGAGCATCAAAGACCAAGTGATCCTTACGGCGATTGAAGTCTTTCACTGTCACGTAAGCCCCTGCAGTGGTATTGATCAAAAACTGGTCGCGTCCATGTCCACCAATAACGAGATTGGCTGAACCTGTTCCGGCATACAGCACATCAGCCCCTTTTTTTCCTTTGAGACGATTGGATGCGGAATTTCCAATCAAGCGGTCATCACCCTTGCCACCGATAGCCTGTTCAATCACACATAACCCTGCTGGTATCCCCAAGGTCAGACCATCCCAGTCATGCGCAATCGTGAAACCGCCGGTGATTCCATCGACACGGCTGATAAAACCACCCGCCTGAGAATCTGCTCCTAAAGTTGCGTTGCGTAGATCAATGGTGACGGGACTCGTTGCGTTGGAAGCTGTAATGCGATCATTGCCGCCCGTATCCCAGATGGCACGCCAACCGCTTGCCTCCTGATTGATTAACGGCAATCGGTAGGTGTTATCTCCAGATGCTGTCGTTGGGTTGATACCGTAAATCCACTGCAAAGCAGCTATGTCAAGTGCTCCGGGGTGCTGGAGAAATCCATAATCAGCTTTTGATGTTGGCACCAGACCATTGCGTGCCCCTTTATCCACATAACTGAGCTGGGTATATGGATGAGCATTCTGGTCAAACTCGCCCTTGTTCTTGAATTCGTTCGATGTCCTGCTCAAACCTGGAAACCGGGGCTGGCCCAGCAGTCCTTTCTCATGAGGGTGCTTGAGGCCTACGGCATGAGAAAGCTCATGCAGAAAGGTAATGCCGTAAAAACTTCCCGGATCGATTGAGTGATTGAAGGAGCCATTCTCCAACCTGTAGAACGACCAATTCACTGCAACCATTCCCTCATCTGAATCGCTTCCGGGGGTATAGGCGAAGCCATAAGTTCCCTCTGCATTGCTGTCATCAAGGGTGTAAAACCAGATCTCAACATTGTCATCGTTATCGTCACCTCGATCGACAAAGGTCAATCCACAAACAGCCTCAATCGCCTCAATCGCCTGCTCCATCACTGCACGCTCTGCAGCACTCCAGCCCCAGGAGGGGTAACCACCGAACTCACCCGTAATCAGGGGAGAGGTATCGCTGATGAAGGTGTAACCGACAGTGGGATCCTCTGGGGTCACACCCCAACGAAAGCCGTCCGTGAGCCCGTCAATCCACTGATTGCCTGAACGGGGAACTGCTACCGCCATCTTGTAGGCCATAGCAATTGTTCTGCCGAGTCGGTTCAAGCTAATCAGAACAGGGCAAAGGAATCAAATTCTGATCACAGGCCTATGTCATTTTGAGGCTCAAGGCCACCATTGATCATCCAGACCCGACATCATCAAAGCAATCAAGGTTTGGATGATGCAAAGCCCTCGGCCGATCAATGATCCCACCAGTGGTTTGGTGGGACTGATTGCGATTGGTCTGAGCCTTCTCCTGCTGCTGGGCCAGGCATTTTTCATCGTCCCAGCCGGGAAAGTGGCCGTCGTCACCACTCTGGGCAAGGTGAGTGGCGGCTCAAGGCTCCCCGGGCTCAACTTCAAAATCCCGTTTGTGCAGTCGATCTACCCATTCGATGTGCGCACCCAGGTCAAACCAGAGGAGTTCGCCACCCTCACCAAAGACCTTCAGGTCATTGAAGCCACGGCCACAGTGAAATATGCCGTTCGCCCCGAAGAAGCGGGTCGCGTTTATCGGACCATCGCCAGCAACGACCGTGACGTCTACCCCCGGATCATCCAACCGTCCCTGCTGAAAGCACTCAAATCAGTGTTTTCGCAGTACGAGCTGGTCACGATCGCCACCGAATGGAACGATATCTCCTCGCTTGTTGAGCGCACGGTGGCTGAGGAACTGGACAAATTCGACTACGTCGACGTTCGCGGCCTCGATCTCACAGGTTTGCAGATCGCCAAGGAATACCGCGCAGCCATTGAACAGAAGCAGATCGCGGAACAGCAGCTGCTCCGCGCCAAAACCGAAGTGAAAATCGCTGAACAGGAAGCGATCCGTTACGACACTCTCAATCGCAGCTTGGATAGCCAGGTTCTGTTCAAACTTTTCCTCGACAAATGGGATGGTCAAACAGAAGTTGTTCCTGCGCTGCCAGGAACAGTTGCTGGATCACCCCCAGTCATCGTTGGTCGGCGTAGCTGAGGGTTCCGCTGATGACGTCTGACCAGCAATCTCTCTTAGAGGAAGGTCATCGTCTTGATGCATTACATCGCAGCTACGACGGTGAAGCTCAACTGAATGAGTCGTTCATCGTTTTAACGTTCGGCGCCGGCTTGATCGCAACACTGGGCCTGCTGTCCAACAATGCTGCGGTGGTGATCGGCGCCATGGTGGTTGCTCCGTGGATCCTCCCTCTACGGGTCGCTGTTTTTGCTCTGTTGAGCGGCAGCCCTCGGATTCTGTTCAGAGCCATGGCGACACTCGCCGCCGGCGCAGCCATCACGGTGCTGCTGTCGACGGGTCTTGGTTTGTTCTTTCGTGCCAACGGTCTGCTGAATGTGGACCTATTGCCTGAACAGGTCATGGCGCGGCTCGAACCAACATTGCTGGATCTGGGCATTGCTCTTGCAGCGGGAGCCATTGCGACCTACGCCAAGGTGAATCCTGGGGCTGTGAGCTCGATGGCTGGCACGGCGATTGCCGTGGCACTGGTTCCACCGGTGTGCGTGATGGGTTTGATGATTGCCGCGAACGATCTTGAAGCGGCCCAGGGTTCAGGCCTTCTTTATCTGGCCAACCTTCTGGGAATTCTGATCGGCGGGCTGATCGTCCTGGCGGCCCGTGAACCCTATTTTCAGGACAAGTTGCGTCGAAGTCGACGTTCCAGGCTGCCTGTTCTGCTGTCGATAGGTCTGTTGATGTTCATCGGTGAAAATCTGCTTGGTCGTTACGACCAGTACCTCAACAACATCAAGCGAGAGGCTGCCAAGCGCAGAATCGAAACTGAAATCAGGTCTTACCTCTACCGCCGCACACTGACCTTCGGGGCCAATGAAGCATTGCAAATGGAAAGCATCGACTTCGATTGGCCCGATCACTGGCGCACCCGTGCCAAACCCAAACTGCAACTTGTTGTTCGCGTCACCGATCCAGCCATTCCGAGTAACAAACAGGTTCAGGAGATTCAGAACAGAATCAACACCAAACTCTCGGAGAATTTTCCAGGGCTACAGATGCAGATGCAGGTGTTGAGAATCAATGTGAGCGTCGTTTCCGGCCGTGATGTTCCGGAGACTATTGACCTGGATCAGATTCTCAATCAATCTGAGGATATTGCTGAGAAAAGTTCCGTCATTCCGCCAGATCAGCGCATCGAAGTGGAAAGTAACCCTCCTGATTGATCCTCCACAATTTAAACCAGCATCACATCAGAGTTGGATCAATTCCGCTTGGTCTGCGAGCTGCATCAACATCCCGCAGCATCTCAAAATCTTCAAAACTGAAACCTGGGCCCACGCAGCAACTCACCAAGCTGAAGTTGCCCTCACATCGAGCTGCCATCCACACTCCAGCAGGCACCCAGGCCACTGGGTTATCGCGATGAAGCAGACAGGTTTTAGTCCTCTTTTCTGAATTGGGATGCTGCAGCAAACACAGCGGATCTCCGTCCAGAAACGTCCATACTTCTTCGCCACCGTGCACACAGTGCCAGCTGCTCACATCCTCAGCTCCAAGCAGGAACAACACAGTGGTGATGGCATTGCGCCGCACTCCGTCCTCACGTTGAACGGTGGTTGCACTGCGCTGCAGCTCGCGGTACCAACCGCCTTCCGGATGCGGTTCCAGCTGCCAGCGGCTGATCAAGTCTTGAAGAGAACTCTGCATCAGTCGATTCAAGCAATTTCTGAAATACCGCTAACAAAAAGCCCCCACCATGCGGTGAGGGCTTTCCGATTCAGTTGATCTGAATCG
>QCUM01000063.1 GCA_003210735.1 Synechococcus sp. AG-679-D13 | reverse complement strand
AACTGCGATCAAGCCACGGTGAAACCTTTCCTGGAGGCCATGGCAGGCACCAACGTCCGCGACGTTGGCCGCAGCGTTCAGCTGCCCGGGGCCCTACCCGACACGACCCAAATCACATTGATGCGCTGATCAAAGCAGAGCAGCCAGGTCGTCGCGATTCCAGCCGGCGATCACGGCCAGCAACAGCAGCACCCTCGCTTTCTGAGGATTCAGGCTTCCGGCAGCCAGCAAGCCCAGTCGTTCGTCCTCAGGGTCCTCGTACACAGGTCCGGAACCACAGCGGTTGGCCCGCAGCATCAGAGGCAGGG
Source organism: Synechococcus sp. AG-679-D13 (assembly GCA_003210735.1). GTDB lineage: Bacteria > Cyanobacteriota > Cyanobacteriia > PCC-6307 > Cyanobiaceae > Parasynechococcus. Next base: position 6,098 of record QCUM01000063.1, on the reverse strand, counting down.
TGTCAGACCACGCCGCAAGCGCCTTGCGCTCCACCACCGAAAGCTGCCCGGCACCGGTCCCGGTGAACACCAGGCCTTGGATCCCAGCCTTCAACAGGGCCGGGAGCACAACAGCTGGAGGTTCCACGCAGCCATGCAACACAGCCACCTGAGGCCACCGCTCCGGCAGCTCAAGAGTGGCGAAGGGTGTCGGGGGGCTGTTCGGCATCGATGACCAATGCACCCCGGCGTCATCCACCCAGCCCAGCGGGCCGGTCGCACTGCTGATGAACGCCCCCACCCCCTGGGTGGCGCGTTTGGTCACCTCAGCAGCGGCGTGAATCGCTCCATCCATCACCGTGAGAACACCTCGCTGGCGTGCCTGCGGATTGCAGGCCACCTGCACGGCCTGAAACAAGTTGAGCGGACCATCCGCACTCAGAGTCGTTGCCGGTCGCATCGCTCCCACCAACACCACGGGCCGAGGGTCATCGATCAACTGCTGCAACAACCAGGCCGTTTCCTCCAGCGTGTTGGTGCCGTGGCTGATCACCACTCCGGCCAGGGCAGGATCGCTTGCGAACGCCAAACGGATGCGCCGCACCAGCTCGCGCCAGTGCTGAAAGAGAAGATCAGCACTATCAACATTGGCCACCTGCTCAACGCGGATCTCGGCGAGGTCTTGCAGCGACGGCACGGCATCCAGCAATTCATCCCCCGCCAGAACCCCGGCGGTGTAGGTATTCAGGCTGGCGCTGTCAGCACCGCGGCCGGCGATGGTTCCACCGGTGGCAAGCAACAGAAGCCGAGTCACTGATCCAGACGAAGGAACGCCTCCATGAACCGCTGCATCTGACTGGTGGTTCCGAGGCTGACGCGAAAACAACCGTCAATTAAGGCTTTACCAGCCATCGATCGGATCAGGATGCCCTCACCGCGAAGGGCCGTATCCACCTCCGCTACAGGTTTCTCAGGCCAGACCAGCAGATAGTTGCCGCCATCGCAGTGGTGGCGAATCCCGGCTGAACGCAAGGCTTCAACCGTCCAGTCGCGGGCCCGCAACACCTCAGCCACGTAGGCATCCACATAGGACTGATCCGCCAGTGCGGCGAAGGCCGCAGCCACGGAAACACTATTGACCTCGTAGGGGCCAGTGACCCGCCCCACCCGATCGATCACACCGGGATGACCGATGGCAAAACCGATGCGCAGAGCAGCAAGACCGGCGGTTTTGGAGAGCGAGCGAAAGACCAGCAGGTTGGGCGTGGCGCTGAAGTCGGCAATGGGAAGAACGCTGTCGCCGGTGAAGGCTTCATAGAGCTCATCCACAACCACCAGCGTCTGAGGAGCAGACGCGGCAAGGTCGAGAATCGTTTCCGGTGCCAACCGGGTGCCAGTGGGGTTGTTGGGGTTGCAGATCAGAAGCAGCCGCGGGGTTGTCGCCTGCAACGACGCCTGAATGGCAGCCAAAGGGAAAGCGAATGTCTCCCCCTCGTAGGGGATTGCATCCATGGTCATCCCCTGCATCCGTGCACAGGGGCTGTAGTACCCAAAGGTGGGAGACGTGGTCAACACCCGGTCTCCGGCGTCGCCGTAGGCATGAAACACCGCATGGATGGCGGCATCCACGCCGTTGAACAACCCCACATGATCAGGTTGCAACCCAGGTCGGCAGCCGGTCTCGAGCAGGTTGTTCACCACGGCGTCCCGCAGCCCGTCGTACTCGGGGTACACGGCGATCTCTTCGGTGCTGAAGCCCCGAACCGCTTCAGCCACCAAAGGGCTTGGGCCAATGGTGTTCTCGTTGAAGTCCAGCCGCAGCATGGAGCGGCGCCCCTCCAGGGGAGCGCTGTAGGCCATTAGCCGCTCCACATCAGCACGAGCCGGTGGCGGGATGGGGCGATCGGCTGCAGGCATCAAAACAACACAGAGCAAGCGGACTGATGTCCTCGAGATCGATCCTGATGCATGACACCTCTGCGCACCACTCTGCGCACCCCATTCACGACTGACGAAGGCGGAAGACCTGCAGCGGTTGGTACTGAACAAGCCACTCTGCGGTCTTCTCCTGCTGCAGCTCCGCCAGGCAGAGCGACAGATCGCGGATTCCCGCGTCATTAACTGCATCGGACAGCACGATGACGCTGCCAGCAGGAAGACCCCTCACGCTGTAGCGATCAGCATCTGAAGTGAAGGGTCGATGCAGCGGGTGATGAAGATAGGGGCCGAGGGCGTGCTGGCTGAGGATCCAGGCATCGCGTGGGACATGCGCCTCAAGTTCCTCAAGCCTTCTGTGCAGTTCGTGGTGCACCGCGAGGGGTGGATCCTTGATCAGGCTGAGAAGTGGAGACTTGGGAACGGAGAGCAGAGCGACCATCAAGATCACCGCTGAGGCCATCGATGGCACGCGTCTGAGCTGAGCCAACCGTGGCCACCACCAGAACAGCAGCGGTGACGGGAGGGCCGAGAACAGCAATGGAGCGGTGATGTCGTCGTAATGAAACCGCAGCGAAAGCATTTGCTCATAACCCGATGCCAGGTTCTGCATCACCGCCGGGAACGCCACGATGCCGTGTCGCCAGTGCAGCAGCGGCAAATATCCCAGGGGTGACAGCAATCCCCAGAGGTACTGGACCTTGTCTGGGAGCAGAGCGAAGGGCGCCAGACGGGAGAGCTTGCTGTAGTCACCACCTTCAATCCAGGGGATCAACCACTGGGTGCTGACCCAGAGCAGGCAGACCGAGAGCAACAACAGCAGAAGGCCACGTCGGACGTGCCGGTTTTGCGCCAAGGTCTTCATCCCATGCCCAGCCAGCACCAAGGGCAAGTTCTCCTTAACCAGCAGCAGTGCTGAGATCCCCGCCCAAAAACGAGTGAACCGCTGCTGACGCCACCACAGCAGGCAGAACAGGATCAGCGGGGCCGCAAGGCTGGAAGGATGAAATGACGTTTTCATCGCCGCCTGCATTGGCGGATAGATAAACCAGAGCAACGTGAGTCCACAACTGCAAACCGCCGCTGGACGACACGACGCGCCAAGGGAGCGCACAAGGCGCTCCAGCGGCCAGGGCGTCAAGCAGTAAGCGGCCAGTTGTGCCAGAAGCAGCCAGCGCAGATCGGGCTGCAGGCGGTAGAGCGGCGCGAACAGCGCCATCACCGGCGAGAGATGCTCGCCGAGGTGATTCTTTTGCTGAACCGACGAAAAGAACCAGGCTCCAATGGAAGAGTTGTAGGCGACGCTGCTGTAACCCGACGTCGTAATTGCCCAGTTCAAAGCCAGCATGCTTTCCCCAGTAGACGGCGCCCCAGATCAGAGCCATCACCCCACAGAGCACCCAGCGACAGCAATCGAGACGTCGAGCTGTGAGTCCATCAAGTATTGATCTTGCCCAGACCGGCACGGTTTGAAGCCCCAGTGCCACGGGCAGCCAGCTCAACACACTGACGACGCCGACTTCATGGACCAGCTGGGGGCGCGTCAGACCCAGCCCGGTCGACAGCAGAACAACCGCCAACACAAGGGTGCTGACGATCGGCAAGCCTCGCAGCGCAAGCAGAATCACATCCGCTCGAGGGTGGTGATCCCCAACAGACCAAGCCCCAACTTGAGCGTGTCCGCCGTCAAGCGGCAGAGGGCCAGTCGAGAGGGCAATGCCTCCGGCTCAGCCTTCAGCACCGGCACCTGGTCGTAGAAGCGGTTGAACACCTGGCTTAGTTCAAACAGATAGGCACAGAGACGGTTGGGGAGCAGTTCCTCCTCCACCTCAGCAATCACGGCGTCGAACTTGAGCAGTTCCCGCACCAGGGCCCATTCCTGCGGCTCTGTGAACTGCAGCTGCGTGGTCGACGCATCCAGATCACCACCTTTACGGGCGATGCCGGCGATCCGCACCACCGCATAAAGCAGATAGGGGGCCGTGTTGCCCTGCAGGGCCAGCATCCGATCGAAGGAGAACTGGTAGTTGGTGATCCGGTTCTGGCTCAGATCGGCGTATTTCACCGCCGCAAGGCCAACGGTGCCGGCCACATGGTGAATGAACTCCTCGGATTCGCTGCGCTCCTCCTGAGCCAAACGCGAACGCAGGTCAGCCTCGGCGCGCTCCACCGCCTCATCCAGCAAATCGCGCAACCGCACCGTGTCACCGGAGCGGGTCTTGAGCTTTTTGCCGTCCTCTCCCTGCACCAGCCCGAAGGGCACATGCTCCAACCGGGATCCATCTGGAATCCAGCCAGCACGTTCCGCCACCTGAAACACCCCGGCGAAATGGTTCGCCTGGCCTGCATCGGTGACATAAACCACCCGACGTGCAGCGTCTCCGTCAGGACCTGATCCGAAGCGGTAGCGAATCGCCGCCAGGTCAGTGGTGGCGTAGTTGAACCCCCCGTCGCTCTTCTGCACGATCACCGGCAACGGCTTGCCGTCCTTGCCCTGCACACCCTCAAGAAACACACATTCAGCCCCGGCATCAGTGACCAGCAGACCTTTTTGCTGGAGACCATCGATCACCGCGGCAAGAAATGGGTTGTAAAACGACTCACCCCGTTCGCTGAGGCGGATGTCCAGACGGTCGTAGATCTTCTGAAACTCACGCCGCGACTGGTCGCACAGCAACCCCCAGGCCTTGAGCGACACGGGATCGCCGCCCTGCAACTTCACCACTTCCTCCCGTGACGTGGCCTGGAACACCTCGTCATCGTCGAAGCGCTTCTTGGCCTCGCGGTAAAAGGCCACCAAATCACCGAGGTCCACGGCGTCAGCGGTCTCCAACGCTTCCGGGGCTACCTGCTTGAGGTGGGTGATCAGCATCCCGAACTGGGTGCCCCAGTCACCCACATGGTTCAGACGCAACACCGGATGGCCGCGGAATTCCAACACCCGCGCCAGGGAGTCACCGATGATCGTGGAACGCAGGTGCCCAACGTGCATCTCCTTGGCGATATTGGGGCTTGAGAAGTCCACCACCACTGGAGACGCGGCCTGCACCGCGGGAACACCGAGCCGTTCATCTGCGAGCCGGGATGCCACCTCCATCGCGAGTCGCTCCGGCCGAAGGGTGAGATTGATGAAACCTGGCCCGGCGATCTCCGGTTCAAGGCAGAGGTCCGTGAAGGTCGGGTCCTTCAGCAGCTGTTCAACGATTGCGGTGGCGATCTGCCGCGGCGGCTGCTTCAGCGGCTTGGCCAGCGGCAGCGCGCCATTGGCCTGAAAATCACCAAATTCCGGCTTGCTGGCAGGTACCAACTGAGGGTTGAGTTCTGCCTCGACTGCGGGGAAAGCCCGTTGCATCGCTGCCCGCAACTGGGACTCCAGGATGTGGGAGAGGCTGAGCATCAAGGCCGGAGCAGACGCTGCCGATCATCCTCCGGCGCAGGTCTGCAGCCTTGATGAACGTTGCAGCTGGATCGTTTCGCACTCACAGCGATGTCGAAAGCCACGAGGGAAAAAACTCTCTAAGCGGATCATGCGGGTGAACAGTGATCGGGTTGATGCCGGGCTTGCTTTTGATCGGACTGGATGGTGCCTCTTTTGCGAAACCCACAGAACTCTGATCCACATCAATCAAATGATCGAGAACAACTCGTTCAGCAAACCTGACGCCCGGTTGGAGCAGTGGTGGCAAGAACGCGTCCACTTCCTTGGGAAGCATGAGATGGATGGAGAAGCACGTGCGCTCTACCTTGAGTTCCGGATTGACGAGCCAATCAGTTCGTTCCATTGATTCATATCAGCCTTTGAAAGATGTCGTGCATCTGAGTTAATGGATAGCAAATATAGATTTGATCGATTCAATAGGGCATGAACACATCCATTGCTCAGGATGGAGAGAACCTGAATATCTCAAGAGACAAACAACCCAATCCGGCCTTCATCGCAATCGCAACAGCAGATCAGCAAGACGAGAGCAACGCAGACTCCGGTTGATCCCGTGGTGACCAGTGACCATTTTCGGGGCATGGGAGACAGCCAAATATCCTGCCGGACTGGTTGCTGGCCATCAAAGTCTTTTTGAAGCCGCCAGGGGGAATCCATCCAGAACCCCAGGACATTGCCTACATCCCGGAACCTAAGAACGAAGAGCCCCACAAAATGTCAGGCAACTTTTCAAAAAAAGACTTAA
>QCUM01000062.1 GCA_003210735.1 Synechococcus sp. AG-679-D13 | reverse complement strand
GCAACCAAGCCCGATCGGTATCGAGCTGCTGGAGCAGGTCCTCTAACTCCTCTCTGGAGGCACCGGTCAAAGTCAAGGCTGGGCATCGCCTCTCCATCCTGATGGCCGGGAGGTCACAATGGCGTCCTTGACGTGGCGTCCATGAAGGAACTGCTGGCCCCAGGAAGCTTGGTCACCATCGCCGGAGGCGTTCTCACTGTTGTTGGCGCCGTGGCTTATGCCACCGGAAGCGCCAACCTCAGCCTGCCAACGATTTTCTACGGGATACCCATCCTGCTTGGGGGACTAGCACTCAAATCGTCCGAGCTGCCTCCAGCCAGACGAGTGACGCCCGCAGCCAAACTGAAATCAGAACGGGATAAGGCAGCACCGGAACTGGCCAAACTTCTGGGGGACGTCACCCGTTGGCGCTACGGCCAGAAAGCACATCTGGAGTCGTCCTTGGAAGCGCTCAAGCTCTGGGATGAAGACAACCCTCCCCAGCTTGAAGAGATCGAAGAACTGCACTCCGCTGATGGATATGGCCTCAGGCTGAGGTTTCAGCCCAATGCAGTGCCCCTGGAGCAGTGGCAGAAAAAGCGCGAGCGGCTCGGACGTTTTTTTGCCAAGGGTGTTCGCGCCGAACTCAACGCCCTCGAGGACGATCGCTTCGATCTGATGCTCCTGCCCGATGCCTGAACCGATTCAGACCGGGAATGACGCCCTCAGGGTCTCCGTACTCAGTGAGGCACTGCCTTATATCCAGCGCTTTTCTGGTCGCCGCATCGTCATCAAATACGGCGGCGCTGCCATGGCCCATGCTGAGCTGCGTGATGCCGTATTCCGTGATCTGGCACTGCTGGCCTGTGTCGGCGTGCAACCCGTGGTGGTTCACGGCGGCGGACCTGAAATCAATCAATGGCTGAAAAAGCTGGAGATTCCAGCTGAATTTCGCGATGGACTGCGGGTGACAGACGCAGACACCATGGATGTAGTGGAGATGGTGTTGGTGGGTCGGGTCAACAAACAGATCGTCAACGGCCTCAACCAGCTTGGAGCCAGAGCTGTCGGCCTGAGCGGGAGCGATGGTGGCCTGGTGGAAGCCAGGCCATGGGGCGATGGCAGCCATGGCTTCGTTGGGGATGTGGCCCGCACCAACCCCGACGTGCTGGAGCCATTGCTCGAGCGCGGTTACGTGCCTGTGATCTCAAGCGTGGCCGCCACACCCGGCGATGGCCGCGCCCACAACATCAACGCCGACACTGTGGCCGGGGAACTGGCAGCAGCCCTCGAAGCGGAAAAACTGATTCTGCTCACCGACACCCCTGGAATTCTTCGGGACCGGGATGACCCGGATTCGCTCATCCGCAAGCTGCGTCTTTCGGAAGCGCGTGACCTGATTCAGGATGGCGTGGTGGCCGGCGGCATGACCCCGAAGACCGAATGCTGCATCCGGGCCCTGGCCCAGGGAGTGTCAGCTGCTCACATCATTGATGGTCGCGTCCCCCACGCCTTGCTGCTGGAGGTGTTCACCGATGCTGGGATCGGAACCATGGTGGTAGGCCGCGGTTGAGGCGTGAGCGACCAACCGGCACAGTTGGATCTGAGCTCTGCGGAAGCTGCCCTTGAACGGGGGGATTACGGCCAATGCCTCGAGCTCCTGGCCCCCCTTGCCGACAGCCACCCGCTCCCAACTCCTGATGGGAGCAGAATCCGGCTGTTGATGGTCACGGCCCTGATGGGTCAGGGCCGTGACCAGGATGCTGTGGCGACCTGCCGGATTCTCAGCAGAACCGGAGAACCCGAATTGCGCCAGCAAGCACGCCAGTTGCTCGCCATTCTCGAGGCTCCCAGCCTCGAACGCCCCGAGCGCTGGTCGATGCGGCTGCCGGATTTGAAACTCAGTTCCGAGGGGGCAGCCGCACCCAGCGCCACACGCAGCCGTCGCACCAAAAAACCTCCGCCACCACCACCGCCGCCCACAGGCCCAACCCGTGCACCGGCTCTGGGATTCGCTTTTGTCGTCGCCGTCGTTCTGATCGGGTTGACTGTTCTGCTCAGCGGCTGTGTACGGATCGAGGCAGACCTCACCAGTCCTGCGCCGGACCGGATGCAGCTCAACTGGCATGTGCAGAGCAGCAGCGGACAGATGCTGCCGTGGCAGAAGCGTTTCGAAAAGGACCTAACAAGCCAGCGTCCCGAAGTGTTCGTCAGCCATCAGAAGGGAGGCGATCAATGGTTTGAAACCGATCCGATGTCGTCAGCGGAGATGAACCGACTGCTGAGCCAGGTCCTGCAAATCGCCGGAGACAGTGCCGGGATCAATCTGCCTCCACCGGAGATTCATCTGCATGAACGCAACTGGCTGGTGGGCGTCGACCAGCGCCTGAATCTGCTCATCGACCTCCGCGATGTTCCACCAATTCCTGGCTTTGTTCTGCAGCTCGGCCTGAATCAAGTCACTCCAAAGCAACAGCTTTTCCTGGGCGAAGCCACAGAACTGAACATGCACGGCTGGCGCTGGAGCCCTCTTGGCATCGGCAGCCTGGCCATCGGTCTGCTGCTGGTGCTGAGCCTGCTGCTGCAGGGCATTCGCCGGAGACTGGGGTATGGATTTCCTGAACTTCCCCCCTGAGCTCAAAGCTCCATCGGATCAGGGTCCACCGACAAGCTCACTCCGCGTGGAAGTTCATCCCAAAGGGTTGAACCCGGCGGCAACGGCAGCTCCGACCCCACCGGTCCGTGCAAAAGAAGCTGCCAGCGACTGCGGCCCGCCACCCGTGCGACCGGCGCCGGTGCAGGGCCCAGAAGCCACCAGCGACGTTCCTCGCAAATCGGACGGATCCGCTCAGCCATCACGGATGCTGCCGTGGCTGTGGCACTGGCCGATGCGCCTGACAACCGGAGTAGACAAGCGCGACTGAAGGGCACCAAAGCCGCTTCCCGACGGAGTTCAACCTCCTCTTTGAGAAACGCCTCATAGCGACCGTCCACCAGGTGACGGATCACCGGGTGATCGGGGCTGTAGGTCTGAACCAGCACCTGCCCCGGACGTTCCCCTCGGCCAGCACGACCAGCCAGCTGCAACAGAAGCTGCAGAGCCTGCTCCGATGCCCGCAGATCCGGCCGATGCAGCAAACCATCGGCTGCAAGAACTGCCGCCAGGGTCACCCTCGGCAGATCCATGCCCTTGGCGAGCATCTGCGTTCCAATCAGCACGTCCGCCTCACCGGCAGCGAACCGATCCAGCAGGCGGCGATGACCGTCACGACCTCCAGTGGAATCTCGATCAAACCGCAGCAGGCGCAGATCCTCGAGCTCCTGCGCCAGCTGTTCCATCACCCGCTGGGTCCCGGCTCCAAAGGGCTTGAACGCCGTGGAGCCGCAATGGTTGCAACGGTTCCCGACCTCATCGCGGTGGTCACACCAGTGACAACGCAGCCACTCACGGCCACCCCCGCCGCGATGGACCGTCAGCGGCACGTCGCAATGGGGACACATCACCACTTCACCGCAGCTTCGACAGCCAAGAAACGGGCTGTAACCACGACGAGGCACCAGCACAACCGCCTGCTCATGCTTCTCGGGCAATGCCGCCAGACGCTCCATCAACGGACGACTGATCAGACGACGATGCCCCTCTGCTAATTCGTGGCGCATGTCGATCACATGGACCGGAGGCAAAGCCTGCTTGGAGATGCGCTGGGTCAGACGCCCGAGCTGCAGCGGCCCCTCCGGACGCAGCTGCACCCAACTGTCCAAAGAAGGAGTGGCACTGCCCAGCACGACACGGGCACCACAGCGGCGTGCCCGGTCCAGCACCAGATCGCGGGCGTGATAGCAGGGCATTGGAGAGTCCTGCTTGTAGGAGCTGTCGTGCTCTTCATCGAGCACAACCATCCCCAGGGGATCAAGGGGCATGAACACCGCGGAGCGGGTCCCCACGATCAACAGGGGCTGATTCGTTTCAAGGCAGCGTCGCCAGACCTGCAACCGCTCACGGTCACGACAGCCGCTGTGGTATTCGAGAACGCACGCCCCGAAACGTCGACGGCAGCGATCCACAAGCTGAGGAATCAGGCCGATCTCAGGCGTCAGCATCAGCACATGACGACCGGCCTTCAGTTCCTCGGCCGCCAACTGCAGGTAAACCTCCGTTTTGCCCGATCCCGTCACACCCCCCGGCAGGCAGCGAAGCGAATTGAGCCATCACCTGCTGCTGTTCGTCCGTGAGGGAGCGAGGCACCTCAAGCTGCACCGAGTTGGTGCCTGGTTGCGGTGCCACATCTGAGCAGCGACGCCGCTTTTCCCGGAGGATCCATCCCTTCTGCTCGAGAGCCCGGAGCAGTGCTGCACTGAAGCCCTCCTGCTCCAGTGCTTGTTGCCATAGGCCCGATCCATGGGACTCCAGCAGCTTCAAAACCAGACGTTGTCTCGGCGTGGGATCAGGTGCTCCGGAGGCCGGAGAACACAGGGTCACCCACCACATCGACCGACCTGGGCGAACGGCCCGGGGCCGAGCTTGCCCCAACCAACCAACCGGCAAGGCTGCCTTGAGCATCCGGAACGGACTGAGGTGGCAGCGTTCCGCCACGCGCTCGATCCATTTCTGCCACTCTGAATCGACCGCTGCCCTCTGCAGCAGCTCCTCCACCTCCTGCAACGGGACCGCCGCCTGAGCGTCGTCGCCACCTGAATCGTCCTGATCAAGAACGCATTCACCGGCGGTCTGCTGAGACATCACAACAAGCCCATGCATCGGCCTGCCACGCAGGGACACACGAACAAGATCCCCGGGGCGCAGCGCAAGAGCAGGGTCAGCGCAGTAGCTGAAGCAGCGTCCGTCTCTCCCAGCTTCCAGCCACACTTCCACTCGATCCCTGAGAGTGGCTTCGGACTTGCACCGATCCGAAAACTTCATTAAGGTGATTAGGTAGCCCCATTGTGGCTAATCCTGTGCCTGATCCTGAGGGAAGACACGTAGCTCGAAAACAGGTTTTTCACCTGCCCTTCGACCGGTCTGAGATCACCCCGGACAGCACAGATCAAATCCCATCAGGATTCATCACTCGGTCAACACCAGGCCACTCGCATTGATTTCACGGGGCTCGTCCCTGCATCGTTTCAAGCTGATGGGTTAATCCCTTCATTGCTACATCTTGTCCAGGCTTCAGTAGGAATGCCTGTTCCAGAACCTGCCGTTCTCTTCCCAGCGTCATTGACCATGAGTCCAGCCGCCACCAAAACCGCCAAACCGGACATCGTTCTTCTGGCGAATGCCGATGGTGAGGTCAAGGATGTAATACCCAAGGCTGAAGCCAAGAAGACCCAGGTTCGGCGGCGAACCAGTCGCGCCAATTCCAAGGATCTGAGCGCAGCGGCTGATGAGTTGCTGGCAGCAGCCGATCAAAGCAAGAAGAGCGAAACCGGCACGTCCAAAAAACCTGTAGCAAAGAAGGCGACTGCCAAGAAAGCAACGACTAAAAAGGCCGCCGCCAAGAAGCCTGCAGCCAAAAAACCTGCAGCCAAGAAGACAGCCGCCAAGAAAGACACAGCCCCAGCCACCCCAGAAATTGTTCTTTCTCCCGAGGAGAAAGCAAAGGCCATTGCTGCGGAGAAGGCGGCCAAAGCCAAAGCCCTTGCCAGCATCAAGATTGGGCCGAAAGGTGTTTACACCGAAGATTCCATTCGGGTTTATTTACAGGAGATCGGTCGCATCCGCTTGCTGCGGCCGGACGAGGAAATTGAGTTGGCACGAAAAATTGCCGACCTCCTACATCTCGAGGAGCTCGCTGCTCAGTTCGAGAGTGACAACGGAAAGGAGCCGGACAATAAAGAATGGGCAGCCCTGGTGGAAATGCCCCTGATTCGTTTCCGGCGTCGCCTGATGCTGGGTCGACGGGCCAAGGAAAAGATGGTGCAGTCGAACCTCCGTCTCGTGGTTTCGATTGCCAAGAAGTACATGAACAGGGGGCTGAGCTTTCAGGACTTGATTCAGGAAGGCAGTCTCGGCTTGATTCGCGCAGCCGAGAAATTCGACCACGAGAAGGGATATAAGTTCTCCACCTATGCCACCTGGTGGATTCGTCAGGCGATCACCCGAGCCATTGCAGACCAGAGCCGAACCATCCGGCTACCGGTTCATCTCTACGAAACCATCTCACGAATCAAAAAAACCACCAAAGTTCTCAGCCAGGAATTTGGTCGAAAACCGACAGAAGAGGAAATCGCTGAATCGATGGAAATGACCATCGAAAAGTTGCGCTTCATCGCCAAGAGCGCTCAGTTGCCGATTTCTCTGGAGACTCCTATTGGAAAGGAGGAAGATTCACGGCTCGGCGACTTCATCGAAGCCGACATTGAAAACCCCGAGCAGGACGTTGCCAAGAATCTTCTTCGCGAAGATCTAGAAGGTGTCTTGGCAACTTTGAGCCCTAGGGAGCGTGATGTTTTGCGCTTGCGTTATGGACTGGATGACGGGCGAATGAAAACTCTTGAGGAGATTGGTCAGATCTTTGATGTAACCCGCGAAAGGATCCGTCAGATTGAAGCCAAAGCCCTGCGCAAGCTGAGGCACCCCAATCGCAACGGCGTTCTCAAGGAATACATCAAATAGCGAGTTTTAACAGGTTAAAATCTCAATATTTTTGGCATTAACATAGGGAGGTTCACAGCCTCCCCTTTTTTTTTGCGCAATGGCTATATGCGCATAGCTCAGCAGACAGCCCAATCGACCGATGTGTTTAAACTTTTAACGACTTGAACGTTATTTCAAATTATACAGTAATCTCGTCAAAATTATGTCAACAGGCAGGCAAGCATTCAAAAATACCGGCACCAAAAGAGCTAATATAAACTATATTAAAACCACTAAAATGGCACATTTAACGAAAAATGCCGCCAAAGAACTTCTGCGACAGTCAGCATTCTCAGGAATACCAGGCGAAATGTTCGCTGACATTATTCCTGGAGGATGCTCTGATTATTCCCTAGCCATTTCTACGGGAAGACGCACGGGCGAGCCAATCGCTCGAGAAAGTGGAGTAACACTTTTTGCAGAC
>QCUM01000061.1 GCA_003210735.1 Synechococcus sp. AG-679-D13 | reverse complement strand
TGCAATCCGTGTTTTCGTCGGCTCCCGGTACCCAGCGATTGGCGGCAGCAATGTTGTATGTGGTCCCTCCACTTGAGGATGTACCTCTGTAATCCAGCAGTGAGGTGAGTTGGGATTGATCGGTCGAATTGAGTGTGACCGTTGCCGATGTCGCTGAGCTGAGCTCAACGTCGTCGGAGGTAAGGGTGTAGGTACTGCCACCTTCTCCAGTGATGGTTAATGCAGAAACATCGAGATCGTTGGTGGCTCCGGGGTAAGCCGGAAGGTTGGTGCCTGTGATGACAAGTGCACCGTTGAAGGCGTTGTAGGTGGCGGAGCTGAGGGTGGGAACGGCAACGTTGGAGACGGTGATGGCATTGCCGGTCAGGTCAGCGATATTGGTGGATGCATCAGCCCCCGGCGCCCAGTCCTCTGCTGCGGCAATGTTGTAGGTGACGCCTCCGCCAGAGGAGGTGCCGTTTTTATTTAAGAGACCAGCAAGTTGGAGTTGATCGGCCGCATTGAGGGTGAGCGAGAACTCAGTTGAGGAGGTGAGTTCAACGTCATCTGAGGTGAGGGTGTAAGTGTTGCTGCCTTCACCGGTGAGGGTGAGTTTGGAGATATCGATATCGTTCGTTGCTCCGGAATAAGCCGGAAGGTTGGTGCCCGTGATGACGAGTGCACCGGTGGAGACGTTGTAGGTGGCGGAGGTGAGTGTGGGTGGATTAGATAGCTTTATGATTTGAATGTCTTGATCTGCATTGGACGTGATTAGCGCATACGATTTCGCATCAATTGTGAAAGGAATTGCATCAACTGCTGTGGCAAGTCTTGAAAAGCTCGCACCTTCTGAATCATTGCTGCCATCAATAATGTTGGTGTCATAATAAAATTTCCCTGATCGCCCTGAGCCAGGATTGAATTCTGTTGGCTTGAATTCGATGAATTCAATGCGATTCGATCCACTTTTGCTGTTGGGTAGAATCACATAATATTTGCCATCAGCTTCAGTTAGCGCAATCTGACTAACCCCTTCAAGAAACGAATTGCTGTCATCCGGCAACAAAGCATCTAGATATCCAGAAGGATTAGATGGGTCCGTGTAGTCATAAATTGCAAGGACAGGTTGGGATTGCGTGTGACCGGGGTCATCATCAGTTGATACAACAGCCACATACCGCTTTGCGCCAAAGGTTCCAACAGCAACGCCTGAAGTTACACGACCAGGCCAACAAACTGGATTTTGTACTTTTTGAAGTGAATTTTCTGAAGGATTAAATTCAAAGGGCTGATGAAATGTTGAATTTCCACCGCAAGCACTTTCAGCTTCTTGAGATGTAATAAGAGCATAGGCCTTACCACTCTCAGAGAATGTTTTGATGTCCCAAGACTCGCCCAGTTTTGCAGTAGTACTATCCTCAATCTCGGAAACCAGCGCAGATATATCGTTACCATCATTGCCATCAATAAGATTATCGAAGTCGTAAACTTGTAGGAAGCCTTTGTCGTCAGTATTGCGACTGCCAGTTGTAAATAAATACGTTTTTTCACCTAACTGCTGTAAAGCAAGGCCTCTTGCGTTTTTAAATCGTGTTTTTTTAGAACCGTGAAAGGAATCATCCTCATCCTGAATCTGCTGAATGACGCTGGGTGATGAGGCCGTGATATTTCCAGCGTTGTTTGTAAGCTTGACAATCGTGATCCCGCCCTTGCTGTTGACAGTACCAAGGTTTTGAGAAATCACGGCATAGGGGACGGAGTCAACAATCGCCGTTGCAACATCAAATGAACCGTTTAATAATTCCCAGTTACTGGAAGGATTGTCATTATCACCTGTCTTTACATCAGTTTGTTCAAAAACTATACTAGGGACGGCTGGATCAGAAAGATTAACAACAACAAATCCTCCTGAAGCCTGATCTGCTTGATATTTAGTGACGACGGCATAGGTTGCCGATGCATACTCAAAGACAGAAGCCCGATAGGCTTTGGGAATGAAATCTTGACCAGTGGATCCTTTTGCATGAAGTACGACTGGCATCAGACTCTTTCAGCAATTTCTGTAGGTGCTAGTTTTATTGATTGGCCCAGAAAGTCTTTCATAAATATAGTGATTAATCTGCAATTAAAGATCCGACATTCGTAGGGAGTTGTTTGTATTGAGTGTGTCCCCAAGAGCTTTTTGAATGCCTAACAGAACAGCGCTATTTGCGCAGAAATTGCTACTTATTTGGCAATTGCCCGTGGAGTGTATGCATGAAGCTCTTGGGCTCAAGTGTATTGTACTATTTTTAAGTTAATTGTCCAAGACGGTCATGTTTGTATCAACAGCTACCGCCAGGTGTGAAGACTCTTGAAGCTATGCAATTTGCTTCATGGTTGAAGGATTTTGCGTTCTTGCATAGGCAGTTGTATGAATGTCGTTTTCTCGCTTCATAGAAATATCATTGGTGTAGCGCTAGCGCTGTTCATGCTTTCACTTGGATTGCCATGATTACCGGTTGTTGAATCCGATGCGCAACTTAAGCTTGGTCCGTGTTGTCTCTCGGCATTGTCTGATTATAGCCTAGATTTTACTTTCTTTATTGAATCTGATTACGATGATACAGGTCAATTTTTTGATGCTGTCGCAAGGATGAAAGAAGGAATATTGCAGGTATTTGAAGCTAACTCTATTGAAATTCCATTCCCGACTTCTGTTGAGATTCACAAGTCAGTTCAGAATCCTTTGCCGCCCATTGATTGAATTCAATGTCACATCCTTTGTTTGCAGATATATGGTCAGGTATTTGGAGGAGTCGCTGTGATCTCTTCAGCTCATTGCCCATTCCTTCCCATGACATTGTCTGAGATTCTTTGTTGATCTTTTCTTCCCCTCGTTCTTGTTGATTGGTGGTCTCTTGCTCTTCTGGAGTTACTTGGACCGATTGGCTCCGATGCACCGTGCCTTCCTGGGCCTTATTGCATCGGTTGTGGGCATCCTGCTGGTGGCGTTGTTTCAACCCGTCTGGCAAACGGGAATCTGCGGCGGCGTTGAGTTCAGCCTTGCGTAGGTGGCATTTGCGCTGTTGGTGGGCTGGCGGCAACCGGCGTGGCGGGTGGTGTTGTTCTGCGCGGTAGTGGGTGGTTTGACCCTGGTCTGATCCATTCCTCTGCAGAATCACTGCATTGATGGGGAGCGTGTTGTCTGGAGCTGGAGTGAATCCTGCTGATCAGCACTGGCCCTGGTGGCCGCTGCTGCCACTTAAGAGTGTTTGATTGCAACTGGTTTGAGGTCCTTGTCCCTGAGTTATCCCTGCTTTTTTGTGCAACTGGGCAGGATTGTGTGCTTGTGGCGAGCAGAGCAATGTCCTTGCCATGCACCACCGAGCTGCTGTTTGTATGGAGCGGCCCTCTCAAGTTGTTCTGTCAAGCCCAGGGAACGTTGTGAGTCACTAAATCAGCGTTGGCCCAACGGACCACGCCTGAGTCAACGTCAGGCACGGAATGCTCACTATTGGATCTTTTGCCCATTAGGGCAATGCGCCTTAACACCGATGCCAAAAGGATCAATGTCGTCAAAAGTAAGTTCATCGAGATCGGAGGCGTTCATGACAGACGACGGTCCAACCCAGCAGTCGTTAGAAGCAGCCTGACTTTTCGAGCATCTGCTCCACGAGTTTTCTCACCATCCATGGGCTTGCCCTAAATCTCGGCATCGTCATGTCGGGGGGCACTCATCCGAGTCAGAGAGTCCATTACATGGAACCTTGGCCCCAGGAGCTTGAAAAGCCCGACACTTCGCCCTACGCCAGAAATGGCATACGGCATGGCCTCTGTCATTGATCACAGGGGTGTCGGAAGCGAGCAATAGGGGAGGTCACCCTATTTATGTCGTAGATGGGCTGACCTCTCAACTCCTTACTGAATCAAAGGGTTGCAGGATGCATAAACGAGCGAGTTAGGCCGTCTTTCCACCGGGAAGGGCGGCCTTCCTTTTTGTAGAAAACCATCTAATGTCGTGAAATCCTGGCCTCCTAGGCAGTTTTTGTTCTTCAGAGTATTTAGTTGTATTGAGCGACTCTATTGTTGCGCAATTTGTTACGCTATTTTCATGAAGTTGAGTAAATAGTCGCTCTAGCTTCCTTAAAAGTGCAACTTACCGAAACGTTAGAACTGCAAATCCCCTTTAGATTTTTCGCAGCGTTACTCGTGGGCTCTGCCCTTTTGCCAGTGGCACAATCTCCGAATGAGTTGGTTTTGCTTGGAGGTACCTTTTTGTTTGGCCTCGGAGCATTAGAAGTTTGTCTTCGATTTGGAGGATTTTGAGAGAATAAAAGTATGAATGTAGGCGGTTATTTCTCGTGAATTGCTGCTAACTGGCTAATATTTTATGCAATTAGTCAACATCTTTTCGTGACGATATGTATCTAATCCTTTCATGGTTTTAATTCATAGACTTCGCGGTCGCTTGGTGTGATCACGGATGGCCAATACCATTCGACCTTGATGGCGGTGTTCCTCTGTACTAGCAGCGTTTATGGTCGCGGTTTAAGGAGCAGTCCCGCCGAACCCTTTGGGGAGCTGCAACGTTGCTTTGTATGGAAGACATCGATGGAGAAGTTCGCCGATGGCCCCCTGACTCATCGCAGTTCCCATGCGATGAACTGAATTAACTCTGATCAAGCTTCTGAGCCGCTTCGCATCACAGCCAACAGGCCGACTCATCGGATGCGACCAGGGCCTCAATCACTCAGCATCAACCAACTGGTCGAAGGCTTCAAGAGCTAACTCATCGATTTGAAGCACATGAATCTTCTGGTTCATTCAAATCGCGATCAGCATCCACCAGTGACGATTTGCAGGAGACGAAGTGTCGATTGGCACAAGGCGGTCTAGAATTTTGTTAATAAAGGGAGGGAGCCATGAAGGCTGGCCCGATTTGCCCATTACGACTAGGAACTCTCGACAGCCTTGATTACTGGACTGATCCAGTTCTGATGTCTTCAGTGAGGCCCGTGACTGCCCAGGAGATTTATTACGTCGCCGAGCAGTCGCGACTAAATCAAGAGCGGAGTGGACAGCAAAGCCGCAAGAATTGAGACCAGAGCCTCAATCACTAAACATCACCCAGCTCCTCAAAGCTGTGTTCGGCGACAATTTCATCCAGTTGCAGCTCGTGGATCTTTAGGTGGATATAAATAACAATCAGACCGCGTAGGCAACTACCAGCCAAGTTGTTGCGAATGGCCAAAAACTTATCCAATTCGAGATTGGGAATGCGGAGACATTCGCAATGGATATCCAGTTCAGCCAGCACCGCATCCGTTGCGAAAGTCAAATCGGAGGATGTCGGCATTTATCGGAGGCATCGATGATCAGTTCCTTCAACAACAGCCTTTTAAGCAACAGGCAAATCCTGGAAATTGACTGACAAAACTAAAAATCAGCCGAGCTCGAGGCGGCTGCTCTCCTGGTACTTAGCGCTAAAAGCCCTTGCAGCGAGGAACAGACCCTCGCTATTGCAACGCTTTTTGGAAACGAGCCACTGTCCTCTAAGCAGTCGGTCATCAGGGATTGCAAGACACTGCAGAAACCTGAAGACCTGTCGCAATCCAGTGAGTGCATAAGGCTACAACAAGACAACCGTTGCAATGACTGGGCCTATAGATGCTTTTTATAGGCGTCTATGGGCCACAAGCCTCAACTGAACGAACAGCAACTCTCCTGTCGGACGACCACGGCATCGATTGCAATTGATTCAATTGATTGATGTAGAGAGAGATACCGCCAAAGAACAGCGCAATCTGGTCTCAATCATCAATGAGAGCCATGGTTTTTTTTACGGCACTCACCGAGGCCATTAACAGCAGATCGTCTCTGCTTGTGACCGGTCTTGACCCCAACCCTGAAATGTTGCGCAGCTGGGCCACTTCTCGAGGCTTAGGAGGGAGCTCACTCTTGAGTCAGGCGCGGTCTTGGTGCAAATCAGTGATCGAATCCACCGCAGATCACGTCTGCGCGTACAAACCAAGTCTTGGTTTTTATCAAGCAATGGGGTCAGCAGGGGTGGAGCTGATGGTGGAAGTTCGCGAACTGCTTCCACATGACCTTCCTCTGATTATCGATATCAAACATGGCGACCTGAATAGTTCAAGCGCCATCGCCTCTTACCTCTTCCAAACACTGCACGCTGACGCCGTCACTCTCAATCCGATTGCAGGACAAGACATCGCTGCGCCTTTTTTGCTGTATCCAGGCAAAGGAGTCGTGATCAATTGCCATAGCTCCAATCCCGCAGCGAAAGTTCTTCAGCACTACCCCAATGAAGACGAGCCGTTCTACTTACAAGTGGTTCGCGAAAGCCAGCGGTGGGGAACAGTAGATCAGATCCTTTTGGAAGTTGGCACCAGGGATCCAGAAATTCTGAAGCGAGTCCGTCAAGCCGCACCTGAACGATTCGTGATGCTGCGTTCCCTTTGGGGAGAAGAGGGCAATCTGCAACAGCTTCTCGAAAGTGGCCTCAACCATGCTGGGGATGGGCTCCTCCTCCCACTGCCCCAAAGTCTTCTCAATGAAAGTGACATCAATAGACAGACCGCTGACCTGAAGAAACGAATTAACAAAATTCGAGAGGAGCATCTCAATACACAGCACGAATTTCTCAGCCAACATCCGAAGGAAGAATGTCGAATTTGGCCCCATGCCAATAACTCCAGCACAGATGAGCAAACCAATGTCGAAGGAACAGTAAAAGAGCAAGACCTAAAAGAGCTCGTCATCGATTTATTCGATATCAAATGCCTCTTATTTGGTGAATTTCGGCAAGCCAGTGGTGCGGTTTTTAATTATTACGTGGATTTACGCCAGATCATTTCAGACCCGGCTCTATTCCATCGCGTTCTCGATTGTTATGCCCAAGTGCTACGAACTCTCGACTTTGATCGTATTGCTGGGATTCCCTATGGCTCATTGCCAACCGCCACTGGCCTATCTCTGCAACTACACAAGCCGCTGATCTATCCACGCAAAGAAGTTAAGGCCCATGGCACACGACGACTAGTGGAAGGCGAATTCAATGATGGCGAAACAGTTGCGGTGGTGGATGACATCTTGATCACAGGCGGAAGTGTGCTGGACGGCATCGCAAAGCTCGAATCATCTGGTCTCAAAGTGAACGATGTCGTGGTTTTTCTGGACCATGGCGGCCTGAAAGACACCCGGGCCAAACAAAGACTCAATGCCAGGGGCCTCAACCTCCAAGCAGTGCTGAGCCTCGAAATGATTAGCGAAGTACTGGAAGACGCTGAACGGATCAGTGCAAGCCAAGCGCAGGAGCTGCGAGGCAATAGGACGTGATTAGCAGAGCTGATCGGAGGGATCAGTAGCGCTCAGGTGCCGATTGGTGCCGTCTCCGCAAACTTCCTTTACATTGCGCAAGTC
>QCUM01000060.1 GCA_003210735.1 Synechococcus sp. AG-679-D13 | reverse complement strand
ACCGGCTAAGTCGGATACATCAGCTGTGATGGAGAGTGTGCCGTCGTTGAGGGAAGAGAGATTGAGGCCCGTGACGGAATAGATGTTGTCGTTGACGGTGGCGGTGGTGTTGATGGGTGTGCCGCCACCTGAGGAGGAGATGTTGATGGCAACGGTTTGCCCGTCAGCAACGCCGGAGGTGGAGCCAGAGATGGTGACGGAGGACTCTTCTGCTGCGTTGAGGAAACCATCAGCGCCGTCATTGATGGCAACGGCAATGGATGGAGCAGAGGTATCGATGACGATCGCCTGAGTTGCAGCGGGACCTGAGTTGCCGGCTGCATCAGTGACGCGGAACTGAATGGTGTTGGAGGATGTGAGGGCCGTATCGGTGAAGGAGACGGCGGTGGTGGAAATATCGGAATTGCTGACGTTGCTCCATGAGGAGCCGTTGTTGTTGGAGTACTGGAGGATTTCACCGGAGATGAGAGCTGTCGAGAGGGTGGCGTTGATGGTCAGGCCATCGCTGTCGTTGGTGATGAAATCTGAGGAGCTATGTCCTGAATCGGTGGAGATGGAGCTAATGGAGATGGTTGTTGTTGGAGCTTCAGGGCTATCGATGATTTCCAGATCGCTGAGTTGAAAACTCAGCGTCATGTCACCTCCACCATCATTTTTGGCGCCGATGACAAGAGAGGCGGGGACTGTTCCTCCATCGGTTTCAAAAGAGCCCCAACTTGTGGAGTAATCAAAAGTTCGATCTGAGGGTGCTGTTTTTAAATAATCAAGGTCTTCATGGCCAAGAATTGTTATTGCCCCGTTCTTGATATCAATTGCGTAGCTGTAGGGATGGGCTGCTGCGTCTTCAAATCTTGTTCCTTCGCCCCAAGGTTTGAGAGTTGTTCGATTGTTTCCGAGGCCACCATGAAATTGATATTTTCCACCCCCTCTTTCAATTCGTATGGTTGCATCAAAATCTTTGTGCAGTTCGACTTCGCTCCAGTTGGCGTTGTTGCTTGGGTTGCCTATTCCACTTTCTTTTCGAATGCCTATGTAGAACTTGTTGTGACTTGAGCTAAGGGCGGGAAAGATTTGATTTTCAACCCAGCTTTCTGGGATGATCAATCGCTTGCCTTCGGCAAGTGTTGCTCCAAGACTTGCAACTTCGTTGGTTTGGAGTGAGGTCGTCTCTACGCCGGAGCCATTGATTTCGAGGGTGGGCGTGCCGCTGAGGGTGGACCAAGCGGTGAGCCCACCATTTCGGTCAACACTAGTGATGTCTTGATCATCAAAACGAAGTGTCTCGATGTTGGTAATAACATCAACTCCGTCTGTTCCATTGACGGTGATTGAATTTGTATTTAGTGCTCCTGCGGGGTTGGAGTAGGTGAGTATGTAGTCACTTCTGTTGCCATTGAAGAGAGCGATGTCGTTGCCATCGCCACCGGTAATGGTGTCATTTCCACTGTCGCCTTTGAGAACGTTTACACCTGACCCGCCATCAATCGAGTCATGCCCTCCTCCGCCATAAATGGTGTCGTTTTGACCTCCACCAAAAATGGTGTCGTCACCATCTAAAACTCCGTTATCTTGATTTTTTTCATCGCCCCATATGGTGTCATGACCATTGTTACCACGGATGGAATCGTCTTCGGTTCCGCCAACGAGAGTGTCGCTTTTCTTGTCAGCAATGATTGTGTCATTGCCGGCTCCACCGTCAATGGAATCAGGAGTTTTTCCACCCGAGTTGCTGGTGCTGGTATGACCGTAAATCGTGTCATTCCCACTCCCGCCATTGATGGTGTCTTGATCATTGTGTTTTCTCCCGGCTCCTCTGGGGTTAGGTCTGTACTGGATCGGCGAGGCAACCCAGGTTCACGGGGGCGGACTAGGCCTTGTGCTCTGGGCTATTCCTCTGCGATTGGTTGTCGTGTATCACGTCACATGGCTGGTGAATTCGGCCACCCATGCCTGCGGCTACCGCAACTTCGATTGCCCTGATCTCTCCCGCAACTGCTGGTGGGTTGCGGTTCTCTCCTTCGGTGAGGGCTGGCACAACAATCACCACGCCCACCCCGCGAGTGCTCGCCACGGTCTGCGCTGGTTCGAATTCGATTTCACCTGGCAGCACGTCCGACTGCTCAAACGCTTCGGATTAGCCCGCAAGATCCGCGTAGCCCGCTATGTGCCGGGAGTCTCATAACCGTTTAAGAGAAGTCCTTCACAGGCCACGTCGTAACGTGGGCAATCGCATCATCTCCGTCGTCCGTCCGCTCCCATGCCCAAGCGCGTACAAGTCGTCCTGAATGAGGACATCCTCAGCCTCGGCAAAGACGGAGACCTGGTGGAAGTCGCTCCTGGTTATGCCCGCAACTTCCTGTTGCCCTTCGGCAAGGCTGTTCCACTCACCCCCGCGGTGATGAAGCAGGTGGAGCACCGCAGAGCCAAGGAAGCCGAACGTCAGGCCGCTCTGAAGCAGGCAGCTCTCGACTTCCAAACCGCCCTCAACACGATCGGCCGTTTCACCGTCAAAAAACAGACCGGCGAAGACAACGTGCTGTTCGGCACCGTCACCAACGGTGATGTGGCAGAAGCGATTCAGGAAGCCACCAAGAAAGAAATCGACCGCCGCGACATCCTGGTGCCCGAAATCCATCGCACCGGCAAATTCGCCGTCCAGGTGAAATTGCACAGCGAAGTGACCGCTGAAATCAACCTCGAAGTGGTCAGCTACTGACCCTGCCAGTCACAGCGGCTCTAACGAGCCAAAGTGATGAGCCTGTCCATCACGCCCTGCCGCCATGGTGAGCGTCCCCCTCTCTGATAACGGCGAAAACGTCGGAGGAGGGCGCCGCGGCTTCGGCCAAGGCCGCAACGATCAGGAGCCCAATTTCGCGGCGCTGCCGGATTCGATTCCCCCCCAGAACCTGGAGGCGGAGGAAGCGGTCCTCGGCGGCATCCTGCTCGACCCCGAAGCGATCGGTCGCGTTGCCGATGTGCTTCAGCCGGAAGCCTTCTACATGAATGCTCACCGGGAGATCTTCCGCACCGCCCTGATGTTGCACGGTCAGGGGAAACCGACCGACCTGACGGCGATGAGCGCCTGGCTTGCGGATACCGGATCCCTGGAGAAAGTGGGCGGCAACAGCCGGCTGGTGGAGCTGGTGGAACGGGTGCCCTCAACCGCCTCGATCGAGCAGGTGGCGCGCCTGGTGATGGACAAGTTCCTGCGCCGTCAGTTGATCCGCTCCGGCAACGAAGTGATCAAGCTGGGCTTCGATCAGAGCCTGCCGATGGAGCAGGTGCTCGATCAGGCGGAGCAATCGATCTTTGCCATCAGTCAGGAGAAGCCCTCCAAAGGCCTCACACCCACGGCTGAGATCCTTACCCAGACATTTGAGGAGATCGAAAGCCGCTCACTGGGCACTTCGGTTGCGGGCATTCCGGTGAACTTCTACGACCTGGATGCGATGACCCAGGGCCTGCAGCGCAGCGACCTGATCATCGTGGCCGGCCGACCGGCCATGGGCAAGACCTCGATCGTGCTCAACCTGGCCAAGAACGTGGCCCAACTGCACGATCTCCCGGTATGCGTGTTTTCGCTGGAGATGAGCAAGGAGCAGCTCACCTACAGGCTGCTGTCGATGGAGGTGGGCATCGAAGCGGGGCGGCTGCGCACCGGCCGGCTGCAGCAGGAGGAATGGCCGCTATTGGGCCAGGGCATCAACAGCCTGGGGCAATTGCCGATCTATATCGACGACAAACCCAACTCCGGAGTGCTGGAGATGCGTTCCCTCTGCCGTCGGCTGATGGCGGAACAGGGCAAGGAGCTGGGGCTGGTGATGATCGACTACCTGCAGCTGATGGAAGGATCCGGCTCCGACAACCGGGTGCAGGAGTTGTCTCGGATCACGCGGGGTCTCAAGCAGATGGCCCGCGAACTGAACGTGCCGGTGATCGCCCTCTCCCAGCTCAGCCGTGGCGTGGAGTCACGCACAAACAAGCGCCCAATGCTCAGCGACCTGCGGGAATCCGGCTCAATCGAGCAGGACGCTGATCTGGTGCTGATGATCTATCGAGACGAGTACTACAACCCCGAAACCCCAGACCGAGGCATCACCGAAGTGATCGTGACCAAGCATCGCAACGGCCCGGTGGGCACCGTGAAGCTGTTGTTCGAGCCGCAATTCACCCGCTTCCGCAACCTGGCGGCCTGATCCTCACGGGATGCCTGAAACAGCTAGCCGTGCATCACCGCCTCAGACAAACCAGCGTTGGGGTGACATCAAACCATCGGCCCTGGTGAAGCGCCGCGATGCAACCTTCGAGAGTTGCGGCGATCTGCAAGAGCTGTGCCAACCACTCTCGTCAGATCTGGTCGCCATGCAACTGAGCTCCGGCCTCCTCAAGGGACGGTTGCAGGCCTGGGAATTTAAAGAATTTCGATTAAATCTGCTGTGTACCAACCAAACGCTGTTCCTCAGCGGCTCGCGACGAGCCGGAGCCTGCACCCTGGCACTTCCTCTGAATCCATCAGAGGGCGACAGGGACTACAGAGCCCAGGGCGTCATCATGCCCTGGCCAGGCCTGATGGGGTACAACCGCAGCTTGATCGATTTCGATCTCAAAATTCCCGCCGGAGCCCAGTTGGCAACGGTGGTGATCAGCAAGGCGGCCTGGCTCAATCGCCATGCGCAGAACGTTGGGCGACTGATGATGAAACGCTGGGAACAGACCAATCAACTGCAAGTACGAGCACCCCTGCATGATGAGCTTCAACGCCAGCTGATGGCGCTGATGCATAGCCAAGAAACTTCACAACAGGGAGAGAAGCCTGAACAGCTGATTTATACCCTGCTCCAGTGCTTTGAAGATCCAAATGCAAAGACGCTGCCGATCTCAAAACGGGAAGTACGCCACCAGGCGGCCATTGAATTGCTGCACTGGTGCGCCAAAAACCCAAAGACAACACTGAAAATTGAGGACATCAGCAGGGAGGTTTTTCAATCAAGGACATCGCTGTTCAAAGGATCCAAAGAACACTTCCAACGCACACCGCTCGAACTGCAACGCTCCATCCGCTTGGATCTGGTTCGGCAGTTGCTGCTCAACCCCAGGCGACGCCATCACAAAGGACTCACGGGCGTGAGCTCCATCGTGGAGGAGATGGGCTTCAGCAGCCGCAGCCACTTCGCTCGTCGCTACGAGCAGCACTTTCATGAACTTCCACGCGAAACACTCAAGCGAAGCCACACCAGAGAGTTCTGATGCTGTGGCGCTGCAACTGCGTACTTTTCGGCCCCTACAGCTGTAAGCAAAAGCTCACAATCTTCTTTAGTTCTGAGAGTTTCCTTAGAGGGTGTCGCTGGACGATCAGCTCTATCAGATCTGGCTGCTCCAGCTGCAGCCCTGGGCAGCCGATGGTCGCCTCTTCGCAGCAGGCGTTGATGCACTGCGGCTGAAGGCAAGAAACGCGACGCACCAGCTGAAAGGCATCGCCAATCGGCTGGGGGAGGGCGATGCACGGGATATTCCACCCATTGAAGTGCTGCCTGACAGCGCCATGCCTGGTGCAGTTGGTGCCTACGCAAAGAGCACAGGCACGATTTATCTCAATGAACTCTGGCTGAAAACCGCCAAAAAAAGTGAAGTCCTGTTTGTTCTCACCGCAGAGTTTGGCCACCATCTTGATGCCCAACTGAATACTGCAGAAACCCCAGGAGACGAAGGCAATAGATTCGCATCTTCACTATTCAAGAATGCACAAAAACAACCATTCAGCAGCACTTCACACGAGCAAGACCTTGGGCTGATCTTCATCAACAATCAGTGGATCAAAGCAGAATTCGAAAGCTGGACAGGCGATACCGGTGGAGACAATTATCCCAATACAGGAGATGGAGATAACAACAGCGGCGACGACAGCCTCACTGGCAATAGCGGGAACGACACGATTAATGGTGGGGCTGGAAATGACACCATCCGCGGCAACAATGGCCATGACTCCATTGATGGTGGAGATGGAGATGACTTCCTAGAAGGAGGAGCCGGGAGAAAACACAATGATCAAGACACCATCAATGGCGGGAGTGGGAATGACACGATTTACGGTCATACCAGCACCAGCAACTCGGGTGGAAAAACTCCTGATTCCATTGACGGTGGAGCCGGCAATGACACAATCATTGCTGACAAGAAAAGCGACACTCTCGTTGGCGGAACCGAAGACGATTCCATCCGTGGTAACAATGGTCATGACACCATATGGGGCGATGAAAAAAATCAAGATAACGGAGTTTTAGATGGTGACGACACCATTTTTGGTGGAGGTCAAAACGACACCATTTATGGCGGAGGAGGGCATGACTCGATTGATGGCGGGTCAGGTGTAAACGTTCTCAAAGGCGACAGTGGAAATGACACCATTACCGGTGGCGATGGCAACGACATCGCTCTCTTCAATGGCAACAGAAGTGACTACATACTCACCTACTCCAACCCCGCAGGAGCACTAAATACAAATTCAATCACCGTCAATGGAACAGACGGAGTTGATGTTATTACCAACATCGAGACACTTCGTTTTGATGATCAAGACATCACTAGTGTTGACCGAAATGGTGGGCTCACCGCTTGGTCCACCCTCAGCGGCACGCCCACCCTCGAAATCAATGGCTCCGGCGTAGAGACGACCTCACTCCAAACCAACGAAGTTGCAAGTCTTGGAGCAACACTTGCCGAAGGCAAGCGATTGATCATCCCAGAAAGCTGGGTTGAAAATCAAATCTTTCCCGCCCTTAGCTCAAGTCACAACAAGTTCTACATAGGCATTCGAAAAGAAAGTGGAATAGGCAACCCAAGCAACAACGCCAACTGGAGCGAAGTCGAACTGCACAAAGATTTTGATGCAACCATACGAATTGAAAGAGGGGGTGGAAAATATCAATTTCATGGTGGCCTCGGAAACAATCGAACAACTCTCAAACCTTGGGGCGAAGGAACAAGATTTGAAGACGCAGCAGCCCATCCCTACAGCTACGCAATTGATATCAAGAACGGGGCAATAACAATTCTTGGCCATGAAGACCTTGATTATTTAAAAACAGCACCCTCAGATCGAACTTTTGATTACTCCACAAGTTGGGGCTCTTTTGAAACCGATGGAGGAACAGTCCCCGCCTCTCTTGTCATCGGCGCCAAAAATGATGGTGGAGGTGACATGACGCTGAGTTTTCAACTCAGCGATCTGGAAATCATCGATAGCCCTGAAGCTCCAACAACAACCATCTCCATTAGCTCCATCTCCACCGATTCAGGACATAGCTCCTCAGATTTCATCACCAACGACAGCGATGGCCTGACCATCAACGCCACCCTCTCGACAGCTCTCATCTCCGGTGAAATCCTCCAGTACTCCAACAACAACGGCTCCTCATGGAGCAACGTCAGCAATTCCGATATTTCCACCACCGCCGTCTCCTTCACCGATACGGCCCTCACATCCTCCAACACCATTCAGTTCCGCGTCACTGATGCAGCCGGCAACTCAGGTCCCGCTGCAACTCAGGCGATCGTCATCGATACCTCTGCTCCATCCATTGCCGTTGCCATCAATGACGGCGCTGATGGTTTCCTCAACGCAGCAGAAGAGTCCTCCGTCACCATCTCTGGCTCCACCTCCGGCGTTGCTGACGGGCAAACCGTTGCCATCAACATCTCCTCCTCAGGTGGCGGCACACCCATCAACACCACCGCCACCGTCAACGACAACATCTATTCCGTCACGGGCCTCAATCTCTCTTCCCTCAACGACGGCACACTCTCCATCACAGCTGATGTATCCGACTTAGCCGGT
>QCUM01000059.1 GCA_003210735.1 Synechococcus sp. AG-679-D13 | reverse complement strand
GTTTTTTTTCGTCTGAAAATTCAGGGCAATTCATCGTTTTGCAAATGTAAAACCCATGTTTGTTCTCCATTCCGTATTAATAATTCCTGCATTAAGGCGTGTAAAAACAAAATTAAACCAACGATCTCTAATGATTCTTCGATTCCAGTGATGGCGCCATACCAGAAACTATGAAGACGAATCAAGCCCGATCGAACAGCAAAACTGCCCACCATTTCCATGCCGATTGCACCGGTGAGATAAATGCTTCCTGCCCTAAGAAATCTTGCGGAAGTTTTGGCAGGAAGAGCTGTTAGAAAACGACGAAAGCGCCATAAAAGTCCAATTGCGAGAAGGCCGTAGGGAATGACCCAGGTTGAAGCAAGGGCCGGATGGATCTGGTGGCGAAGTCCAGGAAAAATCAGGATTTCGTGGATCTGCAGAGCTTCGTCAAGGGCTAGGAAAACGAAGATGCGGCTTAGCAGTGTCCAGTCAGCGGCATTTTGATGACATGGAATTGTGCTCAGTCGCTTCAACAGAAAGGCACTCGTGAGCAACAGCAGTGTGCTGAACAGTGTGGGCAGGTTCAGCTCCCGATCCATGTTCACCATGTCAAGCCAATGTTTATCGGCGCCGAAGCCGTAGATGCCCACTTGCGTCAGGGTGTGGGCCATCAGCAGTGCTGCGGTGGCGAGGTTTAGGGCCCGGCGGACCTTGTTTGGAGTCATCGACGGATGGTGCAGGAGGGAATCGACAGCCGCTTTGCGGCAAGTGGTTTCACGAAAATGGTTCTAGGTCCTGCTTAACCTCCTGCTCACCTTGTGGACATCTGTTGCAGGTCATTCATTTGCGGGGACGGGGATTACGCCGAGCCATTTCGGCATGGTTCGCATTGCTGGCGACGGTTGCCGGCCTGACCCTGCTGGTGCAGCTTCTGCTTTCTGCAGTGGGGTCCGGTTCCGTTGATTCCGGTTGGTTTGCCGTCGCTGTCGTCTGTGGCGTGGTGGCGTTCTTGTTGCGCCGGTCTGAGTGGGTGCTGGAGCTGCTGGCCATCTCAGGCGACTCCGCCCATCGAGCCCGCTTTCGATTCGTTTGGGGATTGCTGTTGTTTGGAGTTGTCCTGGTGGCTGGCTTGAAACTCGGCAGCGCGGATCAGCACGCCTACAAAAAACTGGTTTTTGGTGAAGGTGGGTTGGTGGAGTGGTCGCAGGTTCTGTTGTTGGTCACTGCCGTGCGCGCCGCCTGGTTGCTGGCGGGTGATCTCAATCGGCGCCTACTGGAATCCTGGCCTTCTGTTCTGTCGCGTGGGTTCGCTTTGCTGCTGGGGCTGTTGTTGATG
Organism: Synechococcus sp. AG-679-D13; assembly: GCA_003210735.1. GTDB lineage: Bacteria > Cyanobacteriota > Cyanobacteriia > PCC-6307 > Cyanobiaceae > Parasynechococcus. The sequence continues at coordinate 6,857 of QCUM01000059.1, read as the reverse complement.
GAGGAGCTGGCCTGGGGGCAGGTGATCTTCGGTTGGCGTACGCCGGAGGCGCTGCGGGAGATCAATGCACAGAACGAAACCACCCTCCACAACATCGGATGGTTTCAGGATCGTCTCGATCTTGGTTATTTCCTGGTCACCCTGCTGCTTCTGGCGGTTGTGGTGCTTGCCCCCTGGCTGGCAAATCGCTTCAGGCCCCATGCCTCCCAAGGGCTGGCGGAGGTGCTGCGCTGCATCACTCCTGCAACGTACGTGTGGCCGCTGTTTCTCGCAGTGGCAGTGCTGGCCTTTTTCGTGGCCACCCGTGCAGCCTCCGGGGTCATTCTCAATCGCGATCAGGAGTGGGGTGAGCTGCTTCTTTACGGCTCTATTGCGTTGATGTTGCTGCGGGCTCGTGTGCTGCTTGGACCCATCGACACCACGGCATGAACAACTCCAGCTCGAGGGTTTTTCAGCACAGCGGATGGCCGCCCAAGCGGGTGCTTGAGATGGCAACGCTGTTTTTCCTGGTGTGTTTAGCGCTCCAGTTCTGGCGTCTGTTCAGCCTCAGTGCCACGTACGACCAGGCCCTGTTCCTGCAGGAGCTTTGGTCCACTGCCCAGGGGCGCCCATTCGAGAGCAGCCTGTCCTCTGTGCTTTCCGGGGCTGTCGCGGTCGGGGATTCCCTCCCCTGGGTGGATTATCTGCATCTGGGTCAGCACGCCAACGCTTTCACGCTGATCGGTGCACCGCTCGTGGCCTTTCTGGGGCCCTGGGCTCTTCCCCTGCTTCAGGTTTCAGCTCTGACGGCAGCCGGTCTGGTGTTCTGGCGTCTGGCGTCGGCGCGTCTGCCCGATGATCTGGCCCAGCGGCTAACGGCGGCCTACTTCCTCAGCGGAGCTGTGATCGGCCCGGCTCTGGAAAATTTCCACGATCTGATTTGGTTGCCTTTGCTGGGTTTTCTTGTGCTGGAGGGGCTGCTGGAGCGTCGTGCCTGGCAGGCCCTGTTGTTCGGAATCCTGCTCCTGCTGGTGCGGGAAGACAGCGGGCTGCTGTTGTTCTCACTGGGATTGTGGGCGGCGGTACGCCGACCAGGCAGTCGCTCGATGGGCGTGGTGTTGATGCTGGCTTCCTTCACCTGGGTGCTGCTGGTCACCGGTTGGATTCAGCCATTGGTCGATTCCTCGTTGGCGGATCGCTTTCTGCAGGAGAAGTTCGGGCATCTGGTTCAGGACGTTTCGGGCGGTACGCCTGCCGTGGTGCTTGGTCTATTGATGCGGCCTCTCGCCCTCCTTCAAGCCCTCGTTTCTCCTCCTGGCGCGACGCTCGGTTTCGTGCTCGCGTTGACGTTGCCGCTGCTGTTTGTGCCGTTGCTGTCTCTGGATGCTGCGCTGCTGGTGTCTGTTCCGCTGCTGATCGCGCTGATCTCCCAGGGCCGTACCGCGCTGGCCGTGACCCTTCGCTATGTACTTGCCCTGGTGCCTGGGCTATATCTCGGCGCGGTGCTGTGGTGGCAGCATCATCCAGAGCTCTGGAGCCGGCGTTGGTTGCGACGGGCTTGGACGGCAGCCCTCAGCCTTGGCATGGTTCTGACCCTGGTGGGGAATCCCCACCGCAGCCTTTCGGCTCTGATTCCCGACAGTGTTTCGCCATGGGTGCACGTGTCGGCGACAGCAATGCTGGAGCGTCAGGCGGAAGCTGCCGGAGCCGTGGCGTTGATTCCAGCGCAGGCCAGCGTTGCCGCCGACACGCCGCTGCTGCCACTTTTGGCCCAGCGGGAAGCCGTCGTTCGCTTCCCAAAACACACCAGTTACCGCGACCGCCAGGGTGTTGCTCAGTCGGTGGACTGGGTTGTGGCATTTCCTGGTTACTACACGCCCTTAGCTCCAGTGTTCAAGCGGGAGCGCAAGCAGCAGCGATCGATCCGCAGGGAGCTCAGCGAGCTCAGCCGCTCGGGTCGGTATCGCCTGGTTCGTTGCCAGGGAGGGACAGTTGTCCTGCAACGGGCCGCTGACACAGCGTCAGTCCGGAGCTCCAGCCCCGGCAACGCCAGTTCCTGTCCCTGGCTTGATTGAGCAGCCTGCGCTGGACCGATGGACTTGAACCCCAGCCGGGATCATCCGGATTGAGCAGCAGCGTCATCCACTCTCTGCTCTCCAGGTTGTGGGTGGAGGAGCGCTTGGGAAAGGCAATGCTGGTGCGATGGCTCAGTTGCGGCACCAGATAGCTGGTGGTGAGCACGGCTTCGTTGGGTTGTAAGAGGGCGATTGCAGCACGGGCTTGATCCAGTTGAGGCAGGCGCTGGAGGTAAGGACCGGTGAAGAACCAGGGTTTGGCGAGGGCCAGCCAACAGGCACTGGCCCAGATCAGTGCCCAGGCCGGTCCGCGGCGCCCTGCCGGACGTTTCAACCCTCCATCGATGGCGGCCACCACGGCCACTACCGCCAGCGGCAGGCTGTAGTGGTGCACCAGGGTGCGGTAACTCGGTGAGGCTGAGAGCAGGTTCACCACAACCAGCGGTAATCCGATCAGCAGCGCCGGCCTGGACCGGTGGCGCCACAAGAGGCCACATGGCAGAGCCAGCAGCAGCAGATAAACCAGGCCTCCGCTCCAGTCCAGCTGTTGCATCACGCTGAGCGGATCGCCAAGCAGGTGGCTGAACATCCGATCGGCTGCTTTTGGACCCTCGCCGTTTCTCATCCATGGGTAGAGCCAGCGGCTGAGCAACAGCAGCCAACCAACCGCCAGGCCGAAGGCCGCGCAGCACCAGCGCCAGCGTCGTCTCAATGCCAGATCCAGAGCCATGCCCCCGATCACCAGCACCAATCCATCCCTGGCCCCCAGCATCAACATGAGCATCAGCAGCCAGAGACGGGGGCGATCGTCCCGTTCAGCCCACAGCGCAAAGGCGAAGGCCGGCATCACCCAGGTTTCCGGGTGAACGTCGAACAGCAGGGTGTTGAACACAACGGGCTGCAACCACCACAGGCCGCAGGCCAACCAGCAGCTCCGCTCCTTCAGTCCGGCCTGGCGAGCAAGTGCCCAAAGCGGAATGGCTGTGAAGCTCAGGGCCAGAGCCTGGCCGCCAAGCAGCCATTGAAGCGACGGCAGCAGACGGTAGAGCAGGCCTGCGCCGTAAAGCAGCCAGGCGCCATGGTCCGCCAGCACATGCACCTGTTCCATGGAGGAGATCGGAGCCTGGCCCTGGCTGATCAGCCAGACCCACTGATCGAACAGGCCCAGGTCATAAGCGTTGCTCTGCAGCAGGCCATGACGCAGGGCGCTGAAACCCCAGCCGATCAACCCCAGCGCAAAGGACAGCCCCCACAGCTGTCGGGGTGGGTTCATCCGCATCGCCACAGTTGCCAGTCTCCTGGAACGGCTGGTGCTGCCAGCTGGCATCCGGGTCGTTGCTGTGGGCTGACCAACCAGTGATCATCGGGCGGTGCATTCCCCTTGTGGTAGCGCTGCAGTTCTCTGCCGGCGTACCAACCCAGAGAAGGGCGGGTGGGTCCTTCCAGCCAGACCGATGTTCCCGTGGGCAAGGAGCGGATTTCCGAGGCAACGGGGCGAGGATCCCAGCTTTCATTCAGTTCCCAGAGCCACTGACCGCTGCTCCAGAGGCTCATCAGTGCGAGTCCCCAGCCGAGCAGCAACATCAGCAGGCCGCGTCGGCGCCAGAGCCTGTCGCTGCGACCGGTGAACCAGCCTCCCGCCAGCAATCCTCCTCCCGCCAACAGCAGGCTGAGGTCAGGCCAACCCGCAAGGCCAGCAGTTTTGCCACCCCACCCAGCCAGCAGCAGCAGAATCCCCATCGCCTGCCAGCTCCAACTCACCCAGCGATGGCGATGATGCTTGATCAGGTCTTGCAGGCCTTCGCCGCATAGCAGCGCGAGGGGTGGCCACAGCAGGTGGCTGTACCAGGGCAGTTGGGTGCGGAGCGGCATCACCAGTGCCGCTGTGCTGATCAGAAGACCCAGCTCCCAGCGTCCAATGGGGTTCGATCGATTTCGCCATGCCCAGGTCAGACCAGCAGGCAACAGCAGCAGCCAGGGCCACCCCCCTTCCAGAAGTTCCACCCAGGGGGTCCACCAACCCAGGCCGTCGCCAACGCTGTTGGTGATCCTCGCCAAACCTTGGCCGCCCCACATCAGCAGAGCATCGCTGCCACGGATCTTCCAGTGCCACAGATGCCAACTGACGCCGGGAAGCAGTCCAATGGCCAGAGCCATCCAACTGCCACCGCTGGGCCAACTGCGACGCCCGCCCACCACAGCGGCGATCAACCCGAAGCCAAGCAGTGCGGGTGGTTTCAGCAGCAGTACCCCACTGGCAGCCAGTCCGGCCATCAGGGCTCGCCAGGGTTGTTCTTTGGCCCCAAGCCATCCCCACCAGAGCAGAAGCGTGCAGCTGACCAGAGTTCCGTCAAGCATCGCCAATCGTCCGTGCCGGGCCATCGGCAGCAGCGTCATCAGCACCACTGCCGCCAGGAGAGCGCGCTGTTCGGCGTCAGGTCCCCCCAGAGTGCGGCGCAGGATCAGAATCAAAGGAACCGCCAGGCTTGCCAGCAGTGCGGGCAGCAAACGCACCACAACTTCGGTTTCCCCATTACCGCGGATCAGCACACCCATCGGGAGGTGCAGGCCAGGGGGTTTGTTCAGGTAAGGCTGCTCCCATTTCATCGGCAGCAGTGTTGTGGTGGACCGGGCCACGGTTGCTACGCGCCCTTCATCCCAATCCCGCAACGGCAGATTTCCCAGACCTGGGAGCCACAGGCAGAGCGTCAGCAGCCAGAGCAGCAGAGGTGTGATCCATGGGCGTTGTGTGGATCCACTGTCCAAACCCTGGCCACCTCCGTTAGGGTTCAAGAGTCCCGATCGCAGTGGTGTGGTGGCATCTTCGGACCTTCGGGTGCGAAAAGCCACCGAATGCATCACCGGCGCTCACTAACCCACTTCAGGAGGAGGTGTCCATGAATTCCAGTTGTTTGATTCAGGGTCTGCTGATCGCGGAGAACGCCGGCTGAACGGCGCCTTCTAACTGATCATCCGGTTCCGCGGCAAAAGCGGACTCGGCGAGAGCCCCCGGCCAGTTTTCTGGTCGGGGGCATCGTTTTTGTAGGGCGTTTCAGTTCGAACGTCGTTTCGGGTCGGTGGGCAGAGGCTGCCTCAACGCCTGGTCCAATGCCAGTTCCAGGGTCTCCTGATGCGCTCCGCCGCGCTTCATCACCAGCACACCGTCGCTGAGGGCCTGCACGCTATGAGTTTGTCGATGCTCCTGAATCCAGCGCCGGCTTTTGCGCAGCTGCCTCCAGTCGCCACGGAAGGCGATGCCATACCGCTCAAGCAGGTCGAGGTCGACTGCGATCCAGTCCACGTCCTGGGCTTGGCCGTTGCGGTCGAGATAACCCGTAGTAAATGGAAATCGCACCAACGCTGGTCTCTGCGCCAGCAGAGGAACAAGGGACGTATTGGCAGCAACAGACCCTTCGTTCGGAATGACAGCAAGGGCGACTCTGGCTGCCTTGCCATGCGTCCATTGGCGGGTCGGGCTGCTGTACACCCAGGGATCGACGCTGTCTGGGATCAGCATCGAAAGGCTGCGGTGGGGATTGCTGCCAATGGTGAGCAGGAGTGACAACACAAGAGCGGTTCCCCAGGCCAAGCGCCAGGGCCGCGTCAGCTGCTTTGGTTGGCCTCGCTGCCACCAAAAAACAGCTCCAAGGGCGAATCCCGGCACCACAAGCAGGGTGTAGCGGATTGTGATCGAGAGTGGATCGTTGGCTCCCTGGGCCAGAAACAGACCCAGCAGGCTTGGCCCCGCCAGCAGCCAGGTGTCCAGGCTGATCAGAGGGATGAACAGAAATGGCAGGCCATGGCCCAGTAGATACAGCAGCGTTTGCTCCGGTGGCGTTACCAATTCCGTCAGCAGCAGCAGCGGCTGACGCAGCACTTTCTCGACAACACCCAGGCTGGAACTGCTGGTCTCCTGTCCCAGGTACTGACCGAAGTTCTCCACCATGAATCTTTTGGCGTTGTCATCGGAGAACAACGGCATCCAGACATTGGTGCAAAGGATGACCCAGCTGCTCCCCCAGGCGATTAACACCAAGGCCAGGGACCAGCGCTGGCGTTGTCGAACCAGGAGCCAGAGGCCAATGGCCGCCAGCAGCACGCCGGTGTCTTCCCGGATCAGCGGAATCCAAATGGCTGAGACAACGACCAGCCAACGTCGGCGTTCAACGAGCCCCAGCATCAGGCTGAACACCGCCATGGGGAGCTGGCACAGATCGGTGTAGTTCCCCAGGGTTGGCCCGATCAGCGCATTTCCTGCGAAGTAGCCATATCCAATCCAGTTGGCCGTCCGATCCGGCAGTAGGCCCTGCGCAAGCTTGTGCAGAACGAGTCCGGCTGAGCTGATCAGGCCCACCTGCACCAGCGGCAGCGCGGCCCCGCCAAGCAACCACAGCAGCGGAGCCAAAAGAAGAAGGGTTGGAGTGAAGTGCTGACCAAGCCGCTCGTAATCCATCGACGGCAGTTCGCCGGCATGGATGACGTTGGTCGAAAGTTGAGAGGACAGGGTGCTCTCGAACCAGTGCCCATGAAGAGAGTTCCACAGCACCTGTTGAAAGATGCCCTGGTCGTAGCTGGCAAGAAGCACCCAAGACCGCCAAGCCTGCAGGGTTAGAGCCACAAGGGTGAATAGCCCTGCAACGATCCAAATTCGCGGGATCCCCGTACGCTGGGAAGGGGACATCGGCTTGGGCAATTGACGTAAGATTGTCAGACCAAATAAGTCGTCAAAAAGACAGTCACTCGTTAAACCGGTAGTCGTCAATACATTCCGAAGTGCTTTGTGGCACAGCACCAGGTGATTGG
>QCUM01000058.1 GCA_003210735.1 Synechococcus sp. AG-679-D13 | reverse complement strand
CACAGCCATCCCTGTGAAGCCGTTTTCAGCGATCGGCGTGTCCAGCACCCGGAGATCGCCGTACTTCTCGCAAAGATCCTTGGTCACTTTGTAGCTGCCGCCGTAGTGACCGACGTCCTCACCCATCACGCAGACATGTGAGTCGCGGGCCATCTCTTCATCGATGGCTTCGCGCAGGGCGTTGAAGAGAAGGGTTCCTGCCACGGCGTCGCTGTGATCCCGGCCAATCCGGGGTAAGCGGCCAAGCTATCTCAGCCCGTGCTGTATCAACGCGTGCTGCATCAACGAGTGCTGCATCAACCGCCGGCAGCAAAGGTGAACAGCAACAACACCGACAACAACATCGCCGGCGACAGCAACAGAGCCAACTGACCGAGGTCGTGAGGCGTCATCCAGCGATTCGTGAATGCTCGGACGCTAGGCAGCGTCGTCGGCCGGATTCGTGAAGAGACTGCGAAGAAACACAAGCGTCAGCCCCAGGGCCACAAAGCCTGAACTGAATGTGGCGAGGAACGACAGACCCACCAGCAATGTTTTGAGGGTGACGGCGATGTTCTGTGCAACCGGGGAGCTGTAATTCGGTGGGTGAACGGCGAAATACACCACCATTCTTCGGCTCAGCCCCAGGGCCAACCAAGCGATCAGGCCGGCTGTTACGGCTCCGGAGAAAAAGCTGACGGGGCCCTTGCGCGGATCCCGCGGTTCAGGAGTGGTGTCGGTCATGCCTCGATCCTGACGCCGTCCGAGCGCAACGGGCAGCACCAGCTGAGCAGGCCGACCTCCCTAAAGCGATCTGAAAGCACAGCCTGAGCCTCCTGGCATTGCTCCGGGGTGCGGAACAGGGCGAAACAGCTGGGGCCTGAACCACTCATGGCAACGGCCAGCGGCTTCTCCAGGGTTCGCAGCAAGCGCAGTGCGATCTGCACCGCATCGGTCTCTGGCTCCACGACGGATTGCAGGTCGTTCCGCAGCGGTGGCGGGGCCTCCGCGCGCAAAGGACGGATCCAATCCGCTTGTCGCAGCGCCTTGCGGCGCTCCTCGAAGGCCTGCTCGCCCTCGAGATAGCGATCCTTGTTTCGTTCTCGGCAGCGCTTGTAGGCCCAGGGGGTCGACACACTGACCCGGGGGTCCTTCACCAGCAACACCGTCAGTGGCTCCAGGCAAGGCGGCAACGGCTCCAAGCGTTCACCCCTGCCAAAGCAGAACTGACTTCCCCCAGCCACACAAAAAGGCATGTCCGATCCCAGTTCTGCAGCCATTTGTTCAAGCTCCGCTGAACTGTGGCCAAGTCCCCAAAGAGCATTGAGCCCCACCAGAGCTGCTGCACCATTGCTGGAGCCCCCCGCCAGCCCCGCTCCGATCGGAATGTTCTTTTCGAGCTGAATGCTGGCGCCTAGCTCTGAGAATCCAGACCGCTCACGCAGCAGTTCAGCGGCCATCAGCACGAGGTTGTCCGTAGCGATGCTCAGCGAGGGCACATCGCATTCGAGCGTTAGCTGAGCATCGGCGGTGTTGGTGAAGTGCAGACGATCCACAAGCTCAATGCTCTGCATCACCATCGCCAGCTCATGGAAACCGTCGGGGCGCAACCCCAGCACCTCCAGGTGCAGGTTCACCTTGGCCGGAGCCGTGACCGTGATCGTGCCCATTGGATGAGGCTGAATCAGTCGAACTGATTCAAACCCCTCGCCAGTGCGACCCAGGTTTGCGGTGCCAGCTCCTGGGGCCGTTGCTGAAGATTGACGCCCGCTTCAGCGGCCAGTTGCTGGAGCTGGGTTTCGGGCATCAGCGATCCAAGGGTGTTGCGCAGCATCTTGCGACGCGCCAGAAACGCCTGTTTCAGCAGCAACTCCACCCGACGGGCCAGCAATGGTTCCAACCGCTCTTCAGCGGGCAACGGGTTCAACTGAATCACCTCCGACTGAACCTTGGGTGGAGGTTGAAAACAACGGGGCGGCACCGGGCAGACGCTGTGGCAATGCGCCAGCAACTGCATCCGCACACTCAGGGCGCTGAAGCTGCTGTGGCCTGGCCGTGCCCGGATCCGCTCGGCGACCTCTTTCTGCACCAATAAAACAAGGGTCTGATAAGCCGGATCCACCGGTCGATCCAGTCGACCGATCAGACGCTCCAGCAACGGACCTGTGATGTTGTAAGGGATGTTGGCCACCACCTTCCCTGCCGGTGCCCCGTCCTCCAGCAGCAGAGGTAGCTCCAGCACATCCCCCTGCCGCAGGCTGAAGCGAGGCTCACCCCCAAAGCGCTCTTTCAGGCCACCGACCAGATCGCGATCGAGTTCCACCGCGTGCACCGCGCCCGCTGGCGAGGCCAGCAAACGCTCGGTCAGCGCCCCTCGGCCAGGCCCCACCTCTAGGACGCGATCCTGCTGCTGAAGATCTGCTGCCGCCACGATGCGATCCAACACGCTCTGATCCTTGAGCCAGTGTTGGCCGAATCGTTTGCGGGTCTGGTGTCCGTGAAACCCCATGGCTTCACTGTGCATCAGCACAGTTGCTCCAACCGGAACCAACGCACCGGTCCGCGAGCTGGGGGCAGTGGAACGATTGCGACGGCCACCTGCAGCAGGCAATCCGCCCGCTTGGGGTGCAATGCACGCCAGCAACTGATCGTTCGCCCCAGGCGACGTCGTTTAGCCGGCACCACGGCTCGGGTTCCCCAGGACGGCGACCGCCGTCCCTTGACTTCGACCAGCAGCAGCTGACGATCCTTGATCACAAGCAGATCAAGTTCACCCCACCGGCAACGCTAGGCGTCGTATCAACTTGAACCAAACATTGCTGTTATGAACAACCTGGAAGCCAACCTTGCTCTTGCACTCCACGGCAATAAGTCCAGCTGGAAGAAGTCGAACACTGCTCTCACCAGAGAGAACGGCATCACCCGCTTGAGTCTTCACGGCAACGACATTGCCGAGATAGGCGCGGATCAGATCGTGGTGACCTTGGCCGGTTGGGACACCCGGACAACACGTTCACGCATTCGTTGCGTCCTCTCCGAATTGGGCGGCTTCGGTTCGTCCTGCTGGTCCAAGGCTGGCCGGACCTTTGTCAGCTATCGAGAGGACGTGCGTGAGCTGTCTAACGACGACGTCGTGGTCTTCGATTTCTGATGTGCCACTCCTCACTAGAGCAGCTCCACAAAGCAGCCATCGATCTGTTGGTGAGTCTCTTGGACGAACACGACCAAGGGGCTCTCAACACTGCTGAACAGGCTGAGGCGAACCATGCTCATCGGCTTTTGGATCGGCTTCGTCGGGAACCCTTAGACGGGTTGTGAACGCACCCTCTCGGTTTGGCACTTGCCCTGCTTCGGCGGGGTCTTTTTTTGTGCGATCTAGGTCAGTTGCCATTTAGTGCAATTCCCCTGCGGCGCAATGGCTTCGGAACTCTTAGCTAGTGCGTAGACCTAGCCATGTCGGAGTTGCAGAACAACCAGCCCTTCATTGCTGCTGATGACCAGCTTCTGAAACTGCTTGCAGTTAGTGCTCCGCCTTCTGTTTACCTGCGCGCTGTACCCCGAAAGACCTTTGCAGACCCCTTAGAACGTCTCGTAGCCAGGGAGTTTTTGCTTTATGGCGTCCAGGGCGAGACCATCCTGGTGGACGCCGCGGCCGAGCTTCTCGGCACCTCGCAGGACCAGGTGCTCGACGTCTTGTCAAAGCTCGAGAAACTTCAGCTTTTGGATGTCAACTGGTTGGACGTAACCAGGGCCGGGGGATGTCTCGTCCATGTCATTGGCACTCACCAGCTGGTGATCGAGCTTGTGGCTGCGAGAGACGAAATACGCGCCAACAGAGAGCAGGCCGTGGAGCAACTGCTGACCATGGAGGAGAGGGCTCTTTTAGAGGAGGACAAGCGCCTTGCTCGACAAGAAAAGACCTGGGGACTTGCGAAACCACTCACCTTCGAGGGTATTAACCCTCAGGACTCATCCATAGCAGCCATAGGCGCCAGGGCTAAGCGCTACGCCGAGGTCACCAGGGCAATGATGGCTAACACCCAGAGCCGTATAGAGGCCGCGCGTGAAAGGCTTGCTGACCTGATCTTCAAGTCAGGCGACGGGAAACACTGTTTCGTGTTTAGGGGGAAGCGCACCTGTTTCGCGATAAGGGCCACTGCCTTGGAGCGGCTCTGCCTCTTTTTTGTCGTGAAAATTGTCTTCTGACATAGTTTCTGATACTGCTCATTACAGGGGATTGCTGGTGAAAATCAAAAGATTTTTGTGGTCCTGATCATTTACCCTCAATCCAGAATTTGTAATCTTCAAGAAGTTCAGAATAAGACAGTGCATCCAATCCTTTTCTATACTTTTTACATGCTGCTTTAATAGCGGCATCTCTGACTTCATCATCGGGAATAGACATAATTGCCTCAGTCAGTTCATCTTCTCCATCGGCAATACGGAATTCATAGTTACTGACAAGTTCATTCGTCATCTCGGCAACAGAATGCATCGTTAGACTGCCAATGAAAAGTCAAGCGCTCACACATTATCGCCAGTATTGCTATCTGACAAATCCATAGCATCCGACTGTAATAAGTTTGTATTTCTATGACCTTGAGAACGGTATTTTCCCTTTAGCCAACTTCGTACAAATTAGGTTTTTAATGGAAGAGGTAATCAATGCTACAAGGGAGTTCTGTCATAGATAAAAGTCAAACTAAGTGAGTTTTGTCCGGAGATGGATAGCGACATATAACGCCCCCTGCTTTTCCCTTGCGGGTTCTGTATAGATCTCAGCCGTTTTGCTTTGGCATCAGGCTTCCCGACAGAGTCTTGCCACTTCGTGTACTTACAATATATTTATTGCGTTTCGATCGCGGCAGTCTTCCAGTATTGGCTCCAGGTTGATCCTTGACATCAGTTCTAGTTTGAGTGACTCTGGCTTTACCTTTGAAGCTAAAAACTCAGCCTTAGGGCACGCCTTTTCGTAGTCATCGTTAAACCAAGAAACTGCTGACTGAATGGCAACAGCCTCTACGCAAAATCCAGTACGCGACTTCTTATCTAACATCGGGTCCATTTTTGACTCCCAACCAGGACGCTTGTTTTCAGGGCAACCTGCGTAACCACGAGTCCTGGATGCAAGAAAATATATGTGGTCCCAGTTGTATGGCGAAGGATTGTCGGCTTCCAAGAACTGCTGATATTGGCTTTGCATAAACATAAACATTCCATAGCCCATCCACCTAGGCTCATAAACCTCATTCCGTTCATTATTGTCTGTGGCTATTGCCATTGCTTTATTTGCGTAATATCCCGCCCTTAAATACTGTTCAAGCTCAAAGAATGCTGAAGAGGCCATCACAGCATACTGCTCATCATTTGGAGCAATCTTTAAGCACTTTTCGATAAGTGTAATCGTTTGATGTGGCAGCTCAGCGGCTTCAAGGGCTGCATCGCATTCCTTATTCATCCGGGCTTTACTTGTGCCACTAGCAATAAATAAAATGCCCGCTGTAGCGGCAATTATCGCTTTCAATAGTTTCATTTGTTGCTTGCGATGTGTGAAGCTTTCGCCTTGTGAACACACCATGAACTCTCTGCTCTAAAAAAGCATCGCTGGATCGAGCGATATGCACTTTTTGCACATCCATCAACTGGTGATCAATGCATTGGCGGCTGGCATCGTTGCCATCCGGTCTTGAGCATCGTTTTCCATGCCTCGACAGCGTTATGGCGCAACATCCGCCTTTGGGTTTGGGGTACTGGCTGCCGTGGCGGAATCCAGCTGTAAGTCCTCACTGACACCCACTGAGCATGGGATGTACGTGCATCTGGCTTGAACTGACAAACCAGTTGCTGCTGATCGTTCACCAGCCAGCCTTCACCACCAGGCTTTTCCGGGTTGTCCTGTGGATTGGGGCGGTAACGAGGCATGGGGATGGTCTAACCAGCACACGCAACCAGCCCGTTATGAGGTCAGGGGGAGAGGGGCGCCCCGCCGTGATCGACGTTTAGTTGCGGTAGTAGTCGCAGAATTTTTCTATTCGCCAATGAGCCTGTTGTTCGTTTTCCCATTCGAGACCCAATTTATTGGCCGCTTCCTTAACAGATAATTGCCTTGAATCGTAGAGTGCGCAAGTGTCTCTTTTTGACTGGCAGGCAGTCAGCAGAGCGATCAGCGGCAGTAGGAGCAGGATCTTCTTCATTTGAACTCGCTTCGGTTTAATGACCTAAAATGCATGATTACTCTCAATGGTGTTAACACTGTATAAAATACTATTATTGAAAGTTTAGATATTGTTTCATAGATCGGATGGGCTTCAAAGCATTGAGCAACAACATCTCCATCAAATTGCCAGCATGCGGGCACTAAAAATAGTACGATTATCAACCAGGAAAAGATGAATATTCTAATGGCCGTAAGCAATCTGATTGAGATGTATCTTCCAAGGAAATCAGTTCCATTCTTGCCTCCATTGCACTTATAACATGCAAAAATTTCAAAAACAATAGAGCAGAGCCCAAGTAATGGCGCCCATGCTGGCCAAGTAGTAGAAACTGAGCTGGCTTTACCACCAAAGCCAAATAAACTATTAGCAACAACAAAATAAATCAGATATTTGACAGCTTCGCCTTGGGAAAGAGGCCTTTTTTTGAGGGCCTGCTTTAGTTTTTCTATTTTCCAGAGATACATTTTTTTGTTGCTGAATATCTACTTCTGCATGCTACTTGTGCGATGTCTTTGCCTCCAACTGTTTTAGCCTCAATGGCTAGAGGGGAATTTTTCTTCGTGCCTGAAGGGCTTTTCTGGTCCAAGCCCTGCAGACACTGGAATATGTCATGCAGACCTCTTCAACTCCGCCGGTACTTCAGGAGTTTGGCCTGAAGATCATCGTGTGTATCTTCGCTGCCACAAGCCACCGGTGATACGCAGCAGCTCGGCACAGCTACGAGTCAGTGCCGTCAGCGTCGTGGTTATCTCCGCCAGTTCCTTGGTGCTCATCGTCTGGCCTTGCTTGGTCAGCCTTTCCAGCACCAGCTCCGTCGCCAGCGCCTGGGCTGCACCGGCCTGGCTAGCCCAACGTTGCGCTGCAGCCTTCACCTCATCACTACCGGGCTTCCACTGCAACGCCGCTTGCCCCTGCCTGATCGCTTCCAGATAGCGCTCTTTAAGCGTCTTGACGGCCACCATTCCCAGCCCTGACAACCGACAGGCCTCGCGTTGTGATTGGCCTGCTGCAAGCGCTTTCAAGGCCGTTTGACGCTGAGGATCCAGTCGTGCCAAGGCATCGTGCATGGCAAAGGGCGATGAGGCCGGTTGCGTGCTGCTTTTCAACACCACCTCAGCCGGTGTGAACTCAGCGTCGTGAGATGCCTTGCCTTCGCTGCGATCACTGGTCATGGCCATTGCCTGATGTTCTTCAGGGTTCCGGGTGTGAGCGACACCGAGGCCAGTCAGGGCTCTTCAGGACAAGGTGTTGCGCGATGTCGGGACTGATGACACGCCAGCTGTAGCGATTCGAGGGCGTGTCGTGGTGGTTGCCGATGGTTGAGGGTGCACTTAAGGCAAAACGCTCTTAGGAAAGTTCTGCCTTAACTGCACCCCCTACGACGGCAGTTCGCCTTTCACCTTGCCTCGGCCCTTGCCGCATAGCTCCCATCTCCCACCGAGATGCTTCACGACGGTCCCGATGGCCTTCACGGCGTTGTTTCTCTTGTCGATGGCCTTTGATCGGCTCGCCCGGTAGTCGAAAGCGTTTGACTGCTTCAGCAACGCCACGGCTTCGGATGACTGCAGGAGCACACCGCAAGCGATGACGTCGGGGTCGTTCTTGGCTCTAGGTGTCCCGTCGCAGAGCTGATGAAGTCCAGCACGACGCAATTGCTCCACCACCTTGGCTGCGTTAGCGCCGACCAGATCAACCAAGCCGCCAGCATTGGCTCGCCGTTCGATGTCAGCTACCTCCTCAATGCTCAGGGTCCCCATCAGCCCCTTCAGGATGAGCTGTACGGGCTTTGATTGGTCCTCCAACAGCAGTGGAGCCTTGCTGTCTTCGGCGGCCTTACGGGCCTGTTTCTGTTGCTTCTGAGCGTGCTCAGGATCAGGCATTGCCTCGAGGGTCCAGCCGTCTTGATGCAGGTATGCCAGGGCGTAATCGGTGCACAGCGCAAGCTCAGTTATTGACCGCTCGTAATAGGCGAGCGTTGTCGCGATCATCAGTTCCTCGACGGAGTCAAGGTTGTCGATATTGCGCCCGTGTTCGACCATTGATTCGAGGACGATCCGAGCGTTTTCCTCACGGTCTGAGGTGAAGAACGGGCAGCTCCTG
>QCUM01000057.1 GCA_003210735.1 Synechococcus sp. AG-679-D13 | reverse complement strand
CGATTGCAACGCCGATGGTGGTGACTGTGACGACGATCAGTTCACCTTCAACTACCGCTACACCCTTAACCTGAACACCTCGTTCACCGGTAAGGACCTCTTGTATACCCGTATTCGTGCGGGCAACATGATCAAGGGTCAAGGTTTCGGTAACTCCAACCACTACCTCTCTGACGCCAAGACTGGTGACAGTGAGCTCAAGGTTGACAAGCTCTGGTACACCTTCCCTGTAGGCGACAGCTTCAAGGTCACCGTTGGTGCCTTGGTTGAGAACTACTACATGGTCGAAACACCGACCCGTTACAAGCCCATCCTCAAGGCTTTCAAACTGGGTGGTTACGGCGCTGTTATGGGTGCCAGCACCGGCCAAGGCTTCGGTGTTCAGTGGCGGCAAGACGTCGAGCCCGGTGAAGCAGCCTTCAACATCGCTGCCAACTATGTGGCCGATGGTGGCGAAGGTGCTGATGCCGTCGACGGACTGGGCATGTTCGGTGATGACACCGATGGCCTCTTCCTGAGCCAGGTTGGCTACGGCAACCGCAAGTGGTACGTGTCTGGCCTCTATGCCTACAAGCATGGAAGCTACGGCTCCAGCCCTGCCATGGGTTACTCCACACCCAGAGCCTCCAGCTATGACGAAGGCCTGCATGCCATCGGCCTGCGTGGTTACTGGACTCCTGATGAGTCAGGTTTCGTGCCCACCATCAGCGCTGGTTTCGACTACGGCTGGTCTGATGCTGACGACAAGTTCTCCACTGAAGAAGTGAAGGGCTGGATGGTTGGCCTGAACTGGAAGGACGCCTTCATGGAAGGCAACAAGCTGGGCCTCGGCTTCGGCTCCTACTCCAGCTATGCCATGGAAGTGAAGGATGCTGGATCTGATCAAAGTGACGTACCTTTCGCCATCGAGGGTTACTACGACTTCCAGGTCACTGACAACATCACCGTCACACCTGCCATCTTCTACATCACCAATGCAGATGGTAAGGATCAAGCTGATGGAGAAGACTCCCTCGGCGGTCTTGTGAAGACAACCTTCAAGTTCTGATCTAACGATCAACTTGTTTAATCAGGCGCCCCGCATGGGGCGCTTTTTTTATGCCACTTTTTTTGCCAATAAAAAAAGAGGCTGAATGACCAGCCTCCTGAAACTTATAGATTCACGCTGAAAACTGCTAATTACCAGCAGTTTTCGCCCTCACCGATCGGCACACAGACATCCTCTTGTTCCGCTTTTTTCATCAGCTTTTTAGCATCTGCATCCATGGTGCTTTTTTCGTCCACACCCTGATCGGTGGTCCATTCTTTTAAACCGCCTGCTTCCTGTGCAGCAACGGGCATCGCAGGAGCTGCCACCAGCAAAGACGTAGCAGCCAGAAAAACGGAGACGGGTGAACTCTTGGCCATGTGAGGAGTAAAATACAATTATGGCAAGAATAAAGACAGTGCTGCAATCACGCATTAACGACAAGATTCATTTGATACGAAATTAATCAGACAGGCGACGAACAGCATTGGTGTAGGCCTGAAAAATCAAATCAAGCTCGTTAGAACGACCATAACGGGCCAATAAACCGCGGGCACCGGCATCCATCCCAAACAACAAGGCCCGATCTTCAGTTGATTTGATATAACTCTCGATCCAACCAACACAAACAAATCTCACGCCCTGGCTGATGTTGTTGACCCGGTGAATCGAAGAAGACGGATAAATCAAAACATGGCCAGCCGGCAAACGAAACTCAGAGCTTTCATCGAAACCCTGGATTTCAAGTGATCCACCGGAATAAGCAGATTCATCCGAAAGGAACACGGTGAACGACAAATCACGCCGACCATGCTTTGAAAAGGGGTTGTCAACATGCCAGCCATAACCATCGCCGGATCCACTTTTCGAAACCAGCAAACTATGGACCTTCCGCATCAAGCAGAAGCTTTTGATCAACGGGTCCTCGCGTAATTTACGAGACACCAGTTCCGTAATCTCGTGCGTTAGATCGGAGTCAGGAGCCAGCTGAGAATTCTTTTTTACCGAAGCTGCCTGCTGTCCGGCGGTTAATTTTCCATCGCGCCACGGAAGTTCAGCTGAGTTGAGTCGATTCTGAATCTGCTGAAGCTCAACTCCGTCAAGGATCGGACGCGTCAGGAAATCCATAGGACAGAGTCAGAACAGCCGACAAAGACCTCAAGAATCATTTCATACCAGATCGATCCACAAAGCATGCTGACACAGAAGCTCGCTTATCTAAACTAAAGATCGTTGCATGCATTCCGTGCTGAAGATTTTAAGTGGATTGTCGTTGCTATCGATGCTGGCCTTCACGGCTGGCGCACAGGCCCGTGAGGTTCGCATTTATTCAGGGCGTCACTACAACACAGATAGGCAGGTTTTCAAAAAATTCAGTGACGAGACCGGCATCAAAATCCGACTGATTGAAACCACGGGGATCTCAGTGATTGAGAGACTCAAGCGTGAGGGTAAAAATTCCAATGCAGACATGATTCTGCTTGTGGATGCAGCACGGATCAACAATGCAGCCGAAGAAGGTCTGCTACAGCCTGTCAACAGTGCCTCCTTGCAGAACGACATTCCAGCCGATTTCCGTGATCCTAAAAATCGTTGGTTTGGGCTAACTCGCAGGATTCGCGCCATCATCGTTAATCCAGACAAAGTAAAACCAAGCTCAATTTCAACCTACGCAGACTTGGCAAAACCCGAATTCAAGGGACAAGTTTGCTTGCGCAAACGCAACAACGTCTACAACCAATCATTGGTGGCTGATCAAATCATCCTCAAAGGCAAGGATAATGCTGCCAAATGGGTCAATGGAATGGTCAATAATGTTTCCGAACCGTTCTTCTCAGGCGATGTCTCTCTGATTCGGGCCGTAGCAGACGGCAAATGTGGAATCGGAGTGGTTAACCACTACTATTTTGCAAGGATGCAAGCTGGTAAAAGTGGTGCCCGCGATAAAACATTAACCCAAAGCGTCAAGTTGATCATGCCAAATCCGGCTCACGTCAACATCAGTGCTGCTGGGGTCGCACAATCAGCGACAAACAAAGCCGAAGCCATCGAGCTGATCGAATATCTCGCCTCACCGAAGGGCAGCTCAGCGCTTTCTGGCCCCACGTTCGAGTATCCACTGAGAGGGGAAGGTTCTTCCAAGGAGCTCAAAGCATTCGGACCCTTTACGCCAGACAATGTCTCCATCAGTTCATTAGGTCGCACACAAAAAACAGCCGTGCGGATCATGGCTGATGCTGGCTGGCAATAAAAGCCTTTAAACGGTGCTATTGAGATTCAATGACAATTGCCAACGCAAATGAAATTGAATCTCATTAAATAAATTTTGCGATTGAGTCTCATTAAACAACTTAGTGAAAATGAATCTCATTTAAAGCTATGAATTAGCTGAGAAAAATAGCGCTTTTGGTCAACAACGTGTATGGTTGTTGCACTGAGGCATATTTCATGGCTACATCAATGCTCAACATTCCCGCAATTCAAGCTGGTCCGAGTGGACGTGCCGTCGCAGAAAAGATGAATTCTGATTTGCTGACTGCATTTCAACTCCATCTCAACATGGAGCGCCAAGCTCATACGGTGTATTTCGCCGCTGCACTGTGGTGTGCTGAAAGAGAATTGCGTGGTTTTGCACAGTTTTTTCGCGACGAATCACTCAGTGAGCTACAACATTCAGCAAAATTTGCTGATTTTCTGATTGCTCGTGGCCAAACAGTTGAATTGCATGATCTACCTGCGCCCCAGCAACAGTGGACAATGCCAGTCGATCTAATGGCAACATCGTTTCAAATGGAAGTTGATGTCACAACATCACTTCAGCAGCTTTATGCATTCGCAGAACGTTCGTCCGATACCCGTACGACTGTTTTTCTCGATCCAATGATCGAAAAACAAACACAGTCGGAACATGAGTTTGCTCATCTGCTTGGAAGAGTGCGTTTTGCCGACAATCAGGCATCAGCACTACTGCTGATTGACAACGAATTAGAACTAGGGAAATTTCAACCTGCCAGCATGCAAACCAACCAGGTTTGATTCCAAAACCAAAGCAGATAGGTCTCGAGGAGAGTCTCTGTCTGCTTTTTTTAGTCGCGAGGCAATCCGCGGGGATTGATCACGTAGCATTTTATATCTCGCATCAGAGTTTTTGGAGAGACCATTAGATATTCTGCGATCACTTTGTAAGTCCAACCTTGTTGTCTCAAAGCCATCGCAATTTTTATACGTTTAGATCGCCAACCAGAATGCGTACCCAGATAATGAGAAATTTTTTGATTGGCTAGAGCAGTCATATTCAATAGACCTCTAGCTTTATCCTATGGAAGGCATAACTCGATTTATATCGTCAAACAACATCTTGTTGTTATCAACTGATGATCAAAGGCAACCGAATCAGAGAGCCGGATGCAGCAGAAATCACTCGTTAGCGCATCAAATAGTCATATCACGGAATCATATGGGAGCATAGCTTGGAACTTCGACCCATAAATTGCACTTTTGAACGTGGGTGTCGTCTTTCAAGATAGAACTACGTACTCCCAGTGGTGTAAGGCAATTCGACTGCCCTTCCGATGAATATATCCTAGAAGCAGCGGAACAATCAGGCATCGACATGAGCTATTCCTGCCGAGCAGGAGCATGCAGCTCATGCGTTGGAAATATTTTGTCGGGAACAGTTGATCAATCAGACCAAAGCTTTTTGGATGATGACCAGATGAGCAGCGGGTATTCCTTACTATGCGTTGCTTATGCAACGTCAGATCTGGTCATTCGAACCGATTGCGAGGAAGAATTGTGGTAGAAAATTCATAGATCGTCAATAGATCCAGCGCAATGCGGCCCACCAACCAAAATGTTCTGGACCTTTACCTTGCAACAACCTGCTCAGGGAATGTTGAGTCTAAAGATTTGGACTACCTATTGACTTGGAGACAATCGGACAATTCAGGAGACCAAAAACTAATACAACACATCAGAGCAAAAGTTGCATCAGGAGAGATCCGTGTTCTCGGATCAAAAAGCAGATTAAATAACTTATCGGAGAGTCAATTAAACCTCAAAAAGATCAGTCGTGTCAATAATTCAGTTTCCAAGTCAAAGCTATTTCTAGACTCTTAATGAATCGCCCTGAGGTTCTCTGGGTTGATTTACAACCAACTCTGTACTGTTTGAACAAGCGAGTAAGCCAGAGGCTGAGCAGAGATATCGGCGTCAAGAGATGGTCGTTCCAACTCGATCCTGACGAATTCTGCATGGAGTCGACCGTTCATTCCATGCTGAAGACAACCCTTGAGAGCATGGATGGACCAATCCACCTGATCGGCCATGGGCTGAGCGGAATCATCTCATGTGAATTTGCACACAACTACCCAGAGCTCGTGGAGTCGCTCACCCTTCTCTCTGTCGACACCCTGTCGACCAATCAGTGGTCATCCCACTACCTGGGCATGCGTCGACAACTAGCCTGTTCCCGTGAACAGATTCTTAAACACCTGAGTACACTCCTATTCCAGGTCAAATCCTCCCAGGTGAAAGCAGCCTTCCCAAGATTGCTGCAAGCTTGCCTTGACAACGAATTGATACAGGGATCCATCGTCAACCTCGACCATCCGGGATCCTTGAGTTCTCCACAGGTCCCAACATTGGTGATCAACGGCCATGATGACTTCGTCGTTGACCGTATGGCACAGCAACGCTGGGAGGAACAGCTCAAACCCGGAGACTGCTACCACAGCCTCCAAGGAGGGCGTCACTTCTTTCAGTTCAGCCACGCTGAGTTGACGGCAACCTTGATCAGAAGCTTTCTGGACATGGTTCCGGAGTCCTCAGCAATGGATTCCCTTCACCCCAGCCAATTCACCACGTCGACCCAACAGCAGGCATGAGCGACTTCATCGATACCGATGTTCTGATCATTGGAGGTGGTCCGGCTGGTTGTGCATGTGCCCTTTACACGGCACGCTCGGCCCTGAAAACCATCATTCTTGATAAAAATCCGTCTGTAGGCGCTCTCGCGATCACTCATAAAATTGCCAATTATCCAGGTGTTGATGCAGACACATCTGGAGCTGATCTTCTCAAAACCATGAGAGATCAGGCTGTGAGCTACGGAGCTGATTACAGGAAAGCTCAGGTTTATGGAATTGATGCAACAAACGAACTAAAGGTCGTTTACACCCCTGAAGGAACGTTTCGCGGGAAAACCCTCGTTTTGGCAACTGGGGCAATGGGGCGCACATCCACCCTGCCCGGTGAAGACACCTTCTTAGGTCGAGGTGTCAGTTATTGCGCAACCTGTGACGGTGCTTTCTACAAAAACCAGGAAGTTGCCGTTTACGGTTCCAATCAAGAGGCCATCGACGAAGCGCTGGTTCTCACAAAATTTGCATCAAAAGTGCACTGGGTCACAAACAGCAAGCCTGGAGCTGGTTCTTCAGGTCTTGAAACATTGATGGCGGCTGAAAACGTTAATCACTGGAGCCGCACAAGATTGGTATCGGTTGAAGGCGACGATTCAGGTGTGACTGGTGTTCGTCTACAGCAGTCGGGAGAATCCGATCCTGTTGAGCTTCCTGTCAATGGAGCTTTTGTTTATTCGTCAGGATCACTTCCGATCACCGATTACCTTCAGGGCCAAATTCCCTTGAATGAAGATGGTGGCCTCCCTGTGGACAGTGACATGATGACGACTCTCCCGGGTGTCTGGGGTATCGGCGACATCCGCAATACTCCCTTCAAACAGGCCGTTGTTGCCTGTTCAGACGGCTGTATCGCTGCAATGTCAATCGACAAATACCTGAACAAACGCAAAGAAGTCCGCGTTGACTGGGTGCATCGATAAAAAAAAGCGCCCCTTCGGGCGCCTTTTCTATTTGTGTTGAAGATCAGGCTTCAGATTGAATCTGAGCGATCCAGGCATTCAGACGCTGATCGGTCAGTTCTGATTCGTTGTCTTCATCGAGGGGCAGGCCGCAGAACTTGCCATCGATAACGCTCTTGGAGTCATCGTAGGTATAGCCATCGGTTGCGGTTTTCCCGATCACTTTTGCACCAGCTGAGACAAAAGCTGAGTGCAGCTCTTCCATGGCATCACAGAAGAAATCGGAGTAACCGGAGGAATCACCCAGGCCGAGAATGGCAACGGGCTTGCCGGCGAAATCTTGATCAGGAATTTCCTGAACCAGATCATCCCAGGCAGTGCCTGAGCGAGCCTCATCTGCACCGGTGTTCCAGGTGGGAACACAGCAGATCAGAGCTTCTGCGGATGTGAGATCGTCGACACCGCCGATGCTGTCCACATCTTTAGCTTCTGTGCCAGGAAGCAGTTCTTTGAGACGATCTGCCACATCTTCGGTTTTACCGGTGGACGTGGCGAAGAAAATTGTGAAAGCCATGCGATTCAAATCACTTTTATATTCTCTCTAAAATCGGCTGCTAAACGCTCCTTCGCTGATCCAAGGACTGCTAACATTTGATACACAGCCTTGTATCAAAAGCTAAGCAATGAGGGGGAGGAGGTCAAGCCGCCAAAACGATGGCTACGAAAGACATTTTTGCTGAAGGCTGCGCGTCAAAAGCTCGTTCAGCAGGCTGAGGTCAAGACGTTCTCCAGATCCGTCCACGGGGCCTGATGAGGACAACAACGCAAGCAGTTGGCGACAACGATGTTCATAGAACGCAACTTCAGCTCGCAGTCGGACTTGCAAACCGGAATGGCTGCACGAAAGCAGAGAAGACCTCACTTTCCGAAGCCTTCGTGCAATCCAATCCGCCTCCAGACAGAGGTCACCGACAACAGCGCATGAACCGGTCACGCTCAGAAGGTCAGGGGAGAGGACTCAATCAGCTCGGGAGAAAGACGCATCACCAGTTCGCCTGGAGACATCTCGACCAGACCGGCGTGACGCCACTTGGAGAGCAAACGCGTTGTGGTGACACGCGTGGCACCAATTAACTCACCAAAACGGTCATGGGTCAGTCGGAATGGCAACTGAAATGCATCACTGCATCGCAGACCAAGACGATTCACCAGGAGAGCCAGCAACGCGTGCAATCTCTGCTCTGCCTGACCCAGATGACGAACACGCAACAACTGCAACGTCCATTCATTCACAGAGTCGATGCCCAACTCGTCCGTACTGACCGCATCACGACGAAACTTCAAAGCGGTCAGGGCCTCGATACAGGCACCCTCGCTGCAAAGACGATCTGTACGCAGGCGATCGCCGGACTGCAGAAAAGCGAGGGTCATTCCCTCTGTTTCCTCACAAGGGCAGTAAACCCGGCAAATACCCTCCATCACCTCAAGAACCGTTGCCTGCTCCCGACCAGCGGGATCGAGAAGCACGGTCTGAAGACGAGGCATCGACATCGGAGCGACTGTGTCGTCCGGAAGAAACCGATATGCAGAAGCCGTCACGGGCTATCGCGATTGAGACTTGATCGCAATAGTACAGATCATTTACCGGTAATGCAAGTCATTCTCAATAAAGCGGTTGAATCGGCTTTTGATTCGCAGTAACAACCATTTGCAGCCAATGCTCCACCCCAGCGTGAGCAATTTTGCCCAGGCGTATATGGAAATGCTCACTTGCACCTACCAGGGAGGA
>QCUM01000056.1 GCA_003210735.1 Synechococcus sp. AG-679-D13 | reverse complement strand
ATGCCTGGTGGTCTGGAAATGCGCGCCTGATCAATCTTTCAGGCCGCCTGCTCGGTGCCCACGTGGCACATGCAGGTCTGATGGTCTTCTGGGCCGGCGCAATGATGCTGTTCGAGGTGAGTCATTTCACCTTCGACAAGCCCATGTATGAGCAGGGCTTCATCTGCATGCCCCACGTCGCCACTCTTGGCTATGGCGTGGGTCCAGGCGGTGAGGTCACTGATCTCTTCCCCTTCTTCGTGGTCGGTGTTCTGCACCTGATCAGCTCAGCCGTTCTCGGCCTGGGCGGTCTTTACCACGCCCTGCGCGGTCCGGAGATTCTGGAGAACTACTCCTCCTTCTTCTCCCAGGACTGGCGTGACAAGAACCAGATGACCAACATCATTGGTTATCACCTGATTCTCCTCGGCGTCGGCTGCCTGCTGCTGGTCTTCAAGGCCATGTTCTTCGGCGGCGTTTACGACACCTGGGCACCCGGTGGCGGTGATGTCCGGCTGATCACCAATCCCACACTCGATCCAGGTGTGATCTTCGGTTATCTGTTCCGCGCCCCCTTCGGTGGCGAAGGCTGGATCATCGGTGTGAACTCCATGGAGGACATCATCGGTGGGCACATCTGGCTGGGTCTGACCCTCATTTTCGGTGGCATCTGGCACGCCATCACCAAGCCCTTCGGCTGGGTACGTCGTGCCTTCATCTGGAATGGTGAGGCCTACCTGAGCTACAGCCTTGGCGCTCTGAGCTTTATGAGCTTCATCGCCTCGTCTTACATCTGGTTCAACAACACCGCCTACCCCTCTGAGTTCTGGGGACCCACCAACGCTGAGTCGTCCCAGGCTCAGAGTTTCACCTTCCTGGTGCGTGACCAACGCCTCGGCGCAAACATCGGTTCAGCCATGGGCCCTACTGGCCTGGGTAAGTACCTGATGCGCTCACCAACCGGTGAAATCATCTTCGGTGGTGAAACCATGCGTTTCTGGGATTTCCGTGGTCCCTGGCTGGAGCCCCTTCGTGGCCCCAACGGTCTCAGCCTCGACAAGTTGCAGAACGATATTCAGCCCTGGCAGGTTCGCCGTGCCGCTGAATACATGACCCACGCTCCCAACGCATCGATCAACTCCGTTGGCGGCATCATCACCGAGCCCAACTCGGTGAACTACGTGAACCTTCGCCAATGGCTGGGTGCAACGCAGTTTGTGCTTGCCTTCTTCTTCCTCATCGGCCACCTCTGGCACGCCGGTAGAGCCCGTGCGGCTGCAGCTGGTTTCGAGAAAGGAATCGACCGCAAGGCAGAGCCTGTACTGGGCATGCCTGACCTCGACTGATCATTCCGATCACACGATCGTCAAACACCCCCTCCGCAAGGTGGGGGTTTTTTATTGGCAAAAGCGTGCGACTCCATTTCCTAGCCTGCAGCCACCGATCCAGCGGCAGTGAACGCAGGCAACAACACCCGGGTGATTCACCACGGGATCAGCTTTGCGGAAGACACCGGCACAGTGATGCCGCCGATCTTCCCCACCAGCACCTTTGCCCACGGCAACCAAGCTGGCTTCGACTACACCCGTTCGGGCAACCCGAATTTCCGCATCCTGGATCGCGTTCTGGCCTCGGTTGAGGGCTGTGAACACGCCACCGTTTTCGCCTCCGGCGTCAGTGCAATCACCGCCGTGGTGTCGCAACTGAAGCAGGGGGATCTGGTGCTGTGTGAGGAAAATCTCTACGGCTGCACCGTGCGCCTGTTCGAGCAGGTTTTCGCAAAGTTCGGTCTGCGGACCGAATGGGTGGATTTCACGAAGCAGGAAGCGCTGGCTGCCATTGGCTCTAAGCAACCAGCGATGGTGTGGCTGGAAAGCCCGACCAACCCTCTGCTCAAGGTGATCGACCTTCAGGCGGTCTGCGCTGTGACCCAGCCGCTTGGCATTCCAGTGGTTGTGGACAACACCTTCGCCACTGCCCTTGTTCAACGCCCCCTGGAGTTGGGCGCAACCCTGTCGCTCACAAGCACCACCAAATACATCAATGGTCATTCCGACGCCCTGGGTGGGGCCGTCTGCACGAATGATTCTGAATGGCACCAGAAAATGGTGTTCTCACAGAAAGCTCTTGGACTGCAGCCATCACCCTTTGATTGCTGGCTGATCACCCGGGGCATCAAGACGCTTCCGTTGCGGCTGAAGCAGCAGATGGCCAATGCAGCAGCTTTAGCCGATCAACTGGCATCGCATCCCAAGGTGAACTGGGTTCGTTATCCCCATCGAACGGATCACCCACAACATGCGGTGGCTCTGCGACAAATGGCAGCTGGCGGCGCGATCGTGACCGTGAGCTTCAATGCAAACCAGGAAGAGACTTACGCCCTCTGCAAGTGTTTGCGATGGTTCACCATGGCCGAAAGCCTGGGTGGCATCGAGAGCCTGATCTGCCACCCGGCCACCATGACCCATGCCGCAGTCTCTGCCGACATGAAAGCGAAGCTGGGGATTGACGATGGTCTGGTGCGCTTGTCCGTGGGTTGCGAAGACCTGGAAGATCTTCAGAGCGATCTTCAACAGGCGTTGAGGTTGCTGGCATGAGTGCGCGCGATCTACTGAACGATCCAGCCTGGCAGGGTTCAGATCTCGGCCATCCGTTGCCCGATAGGCCCCACGCGGTGTCGGTGGCCCTACCTCGCTGGCAGGACGTGATCGCCTACGAGGAGAACGAACCGGAATGCCGCACAGCACTTCAAACGATCTATCCGCGATTTGGGTTTCATCCTCTGTTGCAACAGGTCACCGCTGGAACCAGCGAAACAGGCAGCACCCTGTGGCCATACCCATCAACGGCCGCTGCTTCTGAAGCACAGACCCATTGCAATCGAAAGGCTCCTGAAGCGCACACACGAATCATCGATGTGGAGGAACTTCCTTGCCTACAGGCCGATGCCGAGGCCACACCCCATGCCAAGGCATTCTGGCAGCACACGGGGCTCGGGGCATCCTCACGTGTTGCTGCGATCGCCCTCGGCAGAGAGCAAAGGCCCAGCGCAGAGGAGGGAAACATGGCCCGCCTCACAATCCGTGAACGACTGGCAGCCATTCACCGCACCAGCAGCTCTCGCATCAGCTTGCATCCGGCAGGAATGGCCGCGTTGCATTCAGCGCTGAGTGCAGTGCAGTCCCTGCGGCCAGGCCGCACCACTCTGCAACTGGGGTTTCCCTATGTGGATGTGTTCAAACAACCCAAGGTGGTCTTCCACGGCGGAGACCTGGTGATGGGCGATGACCTCTCAGAGGTGGAAGCCGCCCTTGACCGACTGGAGCCCGGCGCCGTGATTGTCGAACTGCCGAGCAATCCACTGCTTCGTTGCGTGGATCTTCCAGCCATCGCCGAGCTCACTCGTCACCGTGGAATTCCGGTCATCGCTGATGACACCATCGGCACCGCTTTCAACCTTGAGGCACTGGATCACATCGATCTGCTGTTCACATCTCTCACCAAAAGCTTTGCGGGCCGAGGTGATGTGATGGCTGGAAGCCTGCTGGTGAGCCCAAGCTCACCCTGGAGTGATCAGCTGATGGAGGCCCTGAACCCAGCTGCAGAGCTGAGCGATCCCGATGCCATAGCCCTTGAGCAGGCCAGTCGGGATGTTGCGAAGCGGGTGCCACAGCTCGACCTCAACTGCCTCGCACTGGCGGATCAACTCCAGCAGCATCCAGCCGTAGACAGGGTTCTGCATCCAAGACATTGCCTCAACTACGAGGCGCTGATGCGAGCCGGAGCGGGCTACGGCTGCCTGCTTTCCTTTGTTCTCAAGGAAGGTGAACCAAAAGCGCAGCGGGTTTATGACGCTCTTCGCGTGAGTAAAGGGCCAAGCCTTGGCACCAATTTCACCCTCGTCTGCCCCTACACACAGCTAGCCCACTACAACGAATTGCCCTGGGCTGAACGATGCGGTGTTCCTTCCCATCTGCTCCGGGTGTCAGTGGGATTAGAAAACCCGAGTGAGCTCTGGGAACGCTTTGAGTTAGCACTTGATGCCTGATGTTGTTCAGGACGACAACAGTCTTGGAAAAATGTCTTAAGCGGGGCATCAACAATCGTTTGCCCTGCGTAGGTTGAAGAATCGGTGCCTACTCCACCTGCAATGGCTCGCATTTACGACGACAACAGCCTCGCCATCGGCAACACTCCGCTAGTGAAGCTGAACAGCGTCACCAAGAACTGCAAGGCCACGGTGCTGGCCAAAGTGGAAGGACGCAATCCGGCTTACAGCGTGAAATGCCGGATCGGCGCCAACATGATCTGGGATGCAGAGAAAAGCGGCAAGCTCACCAAAGACAAGGTGATCGTTGAGCCCACATCCGGCAACACGGGCATCGCGCTGGCATTCACAGCGGCCGCAAAGGGCTACAAGCTGATCCTGACAATGCCCGAATCGATGTCGATCGAGCGTCGGCGAATGATGGCTGTTCTGGGGGCTGAGCTGGTTCTCACCGAAGCCGCCAAGGGCATGCCTGGTGCCATCGCCAAGGCAAAGGAAATCGCTGAAAGCGAGCCAGCCAAATACTTCATGCCAGGGCAGTTCGAGAATCCAGCCAACCCTGAGATCCACTTCAAGACCACCGGTCCGGAAATCTGGAACGACAGTGATGGAGCCATCGATGTGTTGGTGGCTGGCGTCGGAACCGGCGGCACCATTACCGGCGTTTCGCGTTACATCAAAAACGAAGCTGGCAAGGCGATTGAATCTGTTGCCGTTGAACCCAGCCACAGCCCGGTGATCACCCAGACCCTGAATGGTGAGGCAGTCAAGCCTGGTCCACACAAAATCCAGGGCATCGGCGCCGGCTTCATTCCAAAAAACCTTGACCTGTCTGTTGTCGACAAGGTCGAGCAGGTCACCAACGATGAATCCGTTGAGATGGCCCTGAGACTGGCCAAAGAGGAGGGTCTGCTGGTGGGGATCTCCTGTGGCGCAGCGGCGGTTGCAGCGATTCGGCTGGCTGAACAAGAGGAGTATGCAGGCAAGACAATCGTGGTGGTGCTGCCCGATCTAGCAGAGCGTTATCTCTCCTCGGTGATGTTTGCGGACGTACCGACCGGAATCATTGAACAGCCTGTTACTGCCTGATCAATTCAATAAGGTGAGCATGTCACCAATGCTCACCTTTCAAAAAGCCACCTAATCAACAACCATTCATTAGGCCAAATCTGATATCAACGAAAGTACCCGCTGCAGACACGTTTGTTGTTCAAGACTCAACAGACAGGAGCTGGCGGTGAAGACGGGGGAATAAGAACGATTTAAACAGCATGGATATAAGAACAGCTCCACACACAACATCAGCCATAAACTCTAAGGAGTCCGGCGAAAGAGCACCAGACACATCCAGGCCAAATGTGTGCTCAAGCATTTTGGGTGCAGTCAAGACAAGTGCCATTGAAATAGCACCTTTCGGACTAAAGGAAGCAAGGAGCATCTTTTCTTTTGGAGGCACATGACCTCTTCGGAAGACAAGAGAAACCGAGATCGGCCTCACCAAAACAATACCCACCCAAGTGTAAAAGGCCATTGGCAAGTGCATTAAAAATGCACCAGCATTAAGCCCCAGGCCGACAACAAAAAACAGAATCGCCTCCGAAGCAATATTCACAGAATCCAGCGATTCCGACAAGAACGAAATCTCCCCCTCAGTCGATGAATTGCGATAGGCCAACGATGTCACCACACCCATGACAAGAGCACACAAGTAACCTCCTTGACTAGCCACAACAAACGTGACCACATAACCGGCAAATACAAACGCTAAAGCAGCAAGAACGAGCTGCGAATTTGACGCGACCAGAAAGCGAATAACCAGGGTCAATAAAAATCCAAAAGCAAGGCCCGTAGCAGTTCCAAGCCAAATTCCGTAGAAGATTTTAGACAGCAACTCACCACCTTGATAGGCTCCAAACGCAGGATTAAGTGCCAACCAAAGAAGAATGGCCAGCTCAGCAATAGCGACCGCAATCGAAGCAGAAATCGCCGTTTCAACCTTAAAGATATCAGACACAATGCTTTTAAGATCTTTGATTTTTCCAGAAACAAATGCAAATGCATTCCAATCTTGAACGGCAATAGAGGCAACAATGATTACAGTGATCAATGAAACGATGCTTGGCTTTACGCCATCCAAACACCCTGTCCAAGACTGAAAGATACCTATTCCAAAACGCAAATAGAACAACAAAAATGCCATACTAAATACCGTACCCAAAACAGCCAACTGCACGGAACTCATCAACTGTCCACTTCTTTTCAATAGCGAGCGATCAAAGGAAAGACCACTGAAAAAAAGAAGCACAGTCAATGCAATTGCATGAACCTCCTCCAAGGGAAAACCCTTAAAGCTGAAGCCGGAAACATGAAAAAATAAACCAACAAAAAAAAGAAAAATAGCGCCAGGTATCCCCAATCGACTACCAATTTTTTCAGTAAAAATCGACAAAATCAAAAGACAAGATAGCGCCAGGAGACCTGTCTCAAAGGAGAAGTGCAACGGAGCAGCTTGAGCCAAAGACTTTTCGACCACAGCAAACCCTCGATCAACAATCAAAGAATATGCATGCCTACTCGTAAGTCAAGATCACTAAAATCCCGAAGCCAAAACGGCTTAATACCTCTCTCCAGTGTCACTTTTTTGACATAAAACTTAGCAAGACTGGGAGCAATCCTTGCTTACTTAGATCTCAATCTTGAGACCTTTCAAACATGAGATGCAGCGTCTTGGAGAACAGATTCAGGCGCAATCCACATGGCATCACCATAGGAGAAAAAGCGATAATCCTGTGCAATTGCTTCGGCATACAAACGCAATAATTTCTCGCGCCCAATCAGAGCACTCACCAATAACAACAACGAGCTTTTGGGCAGGTGAAAATTAGTGAGCAGTCCCTGAACCACGGCAAAACGATATCCAGGCTGAATCACAAGGTTCACAGGGCCGCTGTAGGACTGAAGCAGACCCCCATGAACCTGCGCAGCACCCTCGAGAGCTCGCACACTGGTCGTACCCACGGCAATGACCCGTCCTGGGCAGGTCTTAATGGCCTCGACAACAGCAGGCGAAACCTCAATCCACTCGCTGTGAAGTTCCAATTGGGTGAGATCTTCCGTCTCCACAGGGCGGAATGTACCCAATCCCACGTGCAGCGTAATTCTGGCTAGTTGGATCCCTTTTCGCTGTAATCCAGCCAGCAGCTCATCGCTGAAATGCAGCCCGGCCGTCGGTGCCGCCACCGCACCGGGCCGATCGGCATAACGCGTCTGATATCTCTCAGCATCTGCTGGATCATGCCGATTGATATACGGGGGAAGTGGCACCTCACCGCACTGATTGAGCAGAACCTCAATCGTTTCTGCATCTGCACAGTCCGCAGGAAACTGAACAACTCGGCCACCACTGGCGGAATCTTCAGAAACCACCGTCAACCGGATGGAGGTTCCATCAACGGTGAGCTCATCACCGGGCCGCATCCGCTTGGCTGGTCGAGCCAGACACAGCCATTGCCCTTCACCACGGGGCTCCAGCACCAGCAGCTCGGACAACCCACCTCCATCACGCCGCACTTTGAGTCGAGCCTTAAGGACTCGGGTGTCGTTGACCACAAGAAGGTCACCGGCATGAAGTTCCTCCAACAGGTCCCAGACATGCCCATGACGAACCGATTCAAACGGCTCGTCTCGAGCCGGCACCAGCATTAACCGCGCACTGTGGCGGGGTTCAACCGGTTCCTGGGCGATGCGCTCTTTCGGCAGGTCGTAGTCGAAGCTGCTGAGCTGACTGTCCCTGAAGTCGGACACCCGGTCAGAGGGTCAGGCTTTCAGGGCGGGTTTCAATCAGTTCGGCGAGGTCCTTGAGGAACGCAGCACCATCAGCGCCGTAGATCACCCTGTGATCAGCGGTGAGGTTGACCTGCATCTGAGGCTTGACCGAAATCGAGCCAGCCTTGTCGGCCACAACCGTGGGGCGAGAGGCTGCCACCGCAAGAATGGCGCCGGTGCCCGGGGGGAGAATCGCATCAAAACGATCAACCCCAAACATGCCCAGGTTGGAAAGGGTGAAGGTACCCGTGCTGTATTCCTCGGGCTGAAGTTGCTTGCTGCGTGAACGTTTCACCAGATCTTTCCACTGGCGCGACAACTCATAAAGATCGATTCGGTCTGCGCCTCTCAGAACCGGCGTAATCAGTCCGCCATCTTCCATTGCGACGGCAACCGCCACATTGACGTCCGCGGGGTAGGCCATTCCCTCAGATGTGGTTGCCGCGTTCACCTGAGGATGACGGGCCAACGTCACCGCGACGGCTTTGGCCAGCAGGGCCGTCATCGTGACGCCCTTTGGTTTCACCTGCTTGTAGAAGGCATCCAGCTTGTCGGTGGTGATGGTGTAGCCGACGCGGAAGCAAGGCACAGCCAGGCTTGCCTCCATGTTGCGGTTGACCGCACCCTGAAGCGTGTTGAACGGCACGGTCTCACCAGGACGGCCAAAGCTGTTGCCGGCAGGAGCTGAGGCTGCACTCCCCGATGCTGGCGCAAGGGCACCAGTGGCAGCAGCTGTGGTTCCTTCAGCAACCCGCGGAACAGAAACGGGTTGTCCACCCGCCTGCTGAACGTCCTCAGCCTGGATGCGGCCATGGGGCCCGCTCCCACGCAACGTGGCCAGGTCAACGCCCAGCTGGGTGGCCAGCTT
>QCUM01000055.1 GCA_003210735.1 Synechococcus sp. AG-679-D13 | reverse complement strand
TGCATCGCACGGCGGGCGACCACCCCTTTTTTCTGTGCCAGAGATGTGGCCTGAAATCGCCCCAGCTGCAACAAATGGCCCGCAGCATGCAACCACCGCAGATGTCGACGGCGTCGTTTCACGCACACAATCACAGCTTCCCCGAAACTAGGCAGCAGTTGTGGGAACGCCATGGGGTCCAACCGGCGCGAATGGCCTGATCAGGCGTTGATCAACAGCCAGACACTGCATGGTCTGCTTCGTATCGATGAACGCAATTGGCATCGACTGAAAGGGAACCGAAACCGTCGAGCTGCAGAGCTGCTCAGTGCTGCTCTTGTGCAGTTGCTGGGCGATGGTGACGTCGATGACGTTGAAGCTTTGACCCAACAGGCATTGGGCTGGATCAAGGGTGAACTCAAGGACCCTGGGTGCCCGCATCATTGACGGGGCGGCGACAAGCAAGCTGCACGCGGTTGCCCCGACGACTCCAACGAACATCGTCAAAGCACTGATGGATTAAAAAAATCCCCCGGCCATTCAAGGCTTCCGGACACTTCGGCAAACAGGCGGATCGAGCGTGGTGAGGAATCCCCCTACCCTCATCCTGAATTTGCCAAACAAGCCAGTTGGGAGTGAGGATCTGCCGAATTCGCAAGCGTTTGTGGCAATCCTCGCAATTGCCGTGACGCACAGCATTCACAAGAGCTTCGTGCAAACCGAGCTGAACTCTCTGGGAGGTCATCGCACAGCTGACCGGTTGAATCAGCTGATCCACCAAAGGCGCAAGCCTCAGCGTGGAAGGAAGGTTGAAATCAGTCCAGCGAAACGCGAAACCGGGACCGCTTTCCACGACGGGGTGAACCAGGCAATCGGAATGACGACGCTCAACCAACCCAAGGCGAAGCACCAGTCTTGAACTTACCGGGTCCTGTCGTTTAAGGCAGGTCGCTTTCAGCGCGATGACGCATCAAATCCGGGTGCTTGAGGATTGAATCCATCAGACGCACACCTCGCAACTGATTAATCAGCGGCATGTGTCCCTCAGGTGCCTTCAGGGACCAGGTGAACGCCCGCGGATAGCGGGTCCAAACACCGTCGATTTTCCAGCCAATTCTTGGCCAGAGCTTCACGTAATTTCCGTCGAGCCCATCCAACAGCCGCGCCTGCATCGAAAAACCGAAACGTCCCTGGGAATAAACGGTCCAGAGTCGGTCAAGGCTGATGAGATCCATGCCCGGCATCGGCGGGACCTCACTGAAATAGACGTAGCCCCTCCGAACTGCAGCAGGTCCGGCAAGCTCTCTCAAGATGGCACTGGTCCTGCGATCAGCCTCTTCAAATTCTTCATTCAGCAGCAAGGCCTGAAGCAAGCTGTAATCGATGCCGGCGCTGGATTCGGCCTGGAGCCAACCTTGGTCTGATGGACCAATCAGCGTCTTGACGTGATTGGGATCGTGTCGATTCAGGACTTGCAGAATCCAGCCTGCAGCCCAGTCATAGCCTGAGGAGTCGAAGGGTTCCATCACTGCCGAACCCAGGCCGACCAGGTCGGAGGCTCTTGCCTCGACGGTCTTGATCAGCGGACGACGTTGTCGAGGACTTCCCTTGACGAAACGTTCAAGCAGCTGCTCAGGAGTAGCTGCGGATGTGGGTGTTGAACCGGAAAGCATGAATCCCAACCGGCCCGGATTGGCACGGCGTTAGATCACTATGTCAGGCATGGTCGATGTTTTATCACTTTCGATACAGGAACTTCGGTCCCATCAGGGTCCGTTGGTGGACGTGCGCAGTCCAGGGGAGTTCGCCAAAGGGCACTGGCCTGGTGCCACCAACATTCCCTTGTTCAGTGACGAAGAGCGGGCCGCCGTTGGTACGACCTACAAACAACAGGGGAGATTGCCCGCGGTGCATCTCGGCCTGAGCATTACGGGGCCGAAACTGGCGAGTCATGCTGAAGAGCTGGACAAGCTCCGTGATCGGGGAAACCCCAGGATCTACTGCTGGCGCGGCGGCATGCGCTCCGCCAGCATGGCTTGGTTGGCAGACCAGATCGATCTGTCTCCGGTCCTGCTCAATGGCGGCTACAAGAGTTACAGGCACTGGGCTCAGGAGCAGTTCATGCGGCCATGGCCCATCAGGGTTTTGGGAGGTCGCACCGGAACCGGCAAGACCGACCTTCTGATTGCCATGGAACGCAAAGGCATTGCGATTCTGGATTTAGAGGGAGTGGCTCATCATCGCGGCAGCAGTTTTGGCGGTTTGGGCCTGCCGCCACAACCGAGCACCGAGCACTACGAAAACCTTCTTGCCGAAGTCCTTGACCGACACAGGCTGGCTTCGGTAAAGGCGATCTGGGTCGAAGCCGAAAGCATTCAGGTGGGTCGCTGCAGGATTCCCAAACCTTTCTTTGATCAGATGCAGCAGGCACCGGTTCTTGAGATTCAGCGCAGCCTCGATGAACGGGTGAAGCAGTTGGTCACGGTGTATGGACATCAGGGCGGCGAAGCCCTCGCAGAAGCAACGGAACGGATCAGTCGTCGGTTGGGCCCACAGCGCACGAGGCAGGCGCTTGAAGCCATCGGCCGCTCAGACTGGGCAGAGGCCTGCAGGGCCACGCTCGACTACTACGACCGCTGCTACGACCGTGAACTGGAGCGTTCTCCATTGCGAAACAGGATCGATCTGGATGGTTTGAGTCCCGATCAGGCCGCAGACCGACTCATTCGAGACGGATTGGTCGGTTGAACTGTTTAAGATCCACCATCCGGACGCGGTGGTCATGGCCCAGGCAGCGATTCAGTTCTTCCGTGGTGTCGACGAACCAGTCGTTCCAGATATTCGCGTGACGCGCAGCCGTGACGGCAGAACAGGCCAGGCCACCTTCCGGTTTGAGCAACCTGCGGCGATCGCGCCGGAAACCATGGGTGACATCACTGGCATGTGGATGGTGGATGAAGAGGGTGAAATGGTCACCCGCGAGGTGAACGGCAAGTTCGTCAACGGAAAAGCGAGTGCACTTGAAGCCGTTTACTCCTGGAAGTCAGAACAGGATTTCGAGCGCTTCATGCGATTTGCCCAGCGCTATGCAGCAGCAAACGGCCTGGGTTATTCACAAAATCAGGATTCCGATCAGACTGAAGAAGGCAGCGAGTCCGAAGATTGAGGCTTTCCCAGTTGACGACCACGGCGGCACTGCTGGCCGCAGTGGTTCTTCTCTGGAACCTGCGTGATTTGTTGCTGCTTCTTTTCGCGGCTGTTGTGATTTCAGTTGCGCTCTGCCGTTTGGTGGAGTCCATACGCCGTTTCGTTCCCATCGGAAGGATTCAGGCGCTGATGGTCTGCCTTGCAGGCCTTGTGGCAATCCTGGCGATCTTCGCCGCCGTGGTGATCCCACCCTTCATCGGGGAATTTGCCTTGTTGCTGGCAAAGCTGCCCAGGGCGGCATCCATGCTCATCGACTTGCTCGTTGGCTCGCTTGAAAGCATCAGCAATGCCCTCTACGGCTCGGATGCAGGAATCCAGCTGGGTGAGCAGGGTTTCGGAGCGGTTCAGCTGTTACCGGACAATTCCACGCTGGCTTCAGGGGTTGGTAACGGTCTGCTGAGTCTGCTCGGGATCGCTGGAAACACCGGCACCGCCATCCTGCAGTTCCTGTTTGTTCTGGCGCTGGCCTTGATGGTGACGGTTCAACCCAATGCCTACCAATCGGTCTGCATCCAACTGGTGCCATCCTTTTATCGACGTAAGGCCAGACGGGTCTTGCTGCGCTGTGGCGACGCCCTCGGCAGCTGGATGGTGGGGGTGTTGATCAGTTCTGTAGCGGTGTTCAGCCTCTGTGCCATCAGCCTCTCTCTGCTGGGGGTGAAGCTGGTGATGGCTAATGCACTCCTCGCTGGTGTGCTGAACGTCATCCCGAACCTGGGCCCCACCCTGGGCACTGTTTTTCCTGTGGCGGTGGCACTGCTCGATGCCCCCTGGAAAGCCGCCGCCGTGATCGGCCTTTACGTGTTGATCCAGAACCTTGAAAGCTATGTGATCACCCCTTCAGTGATGCATCACCAGCTTCAACTGTTACCAGCTCTGACCCTTGCGGCTCAGGTTCTGTTCACACTGGTGTTTGGCCCCCTAGGACTTCTGATGGCTCTGCCACTCGCCGTGGTGCTTCAGGTGGTCATCCGAGATGTGCTGATCCATGACGTGCTCGATCGCTGGTCAATGAAACGGCTCTCGCCATGACCGCTCAGTCTGCGCTGTTGACGCTCACGGCTGTGGTGCTGGGTCTTTTGCTCTGGCAGCTTCGTTGGGTGCTTCTGGTGCTGTTTGGTGCGGTGGTGCTCGCCGTGGCTCTGGATGTGCTGATCCATCAGCTGCAGAGCCGTTTCCGGCTTGATCGTCCACGGGCACTTCTGGTGGTTCTGGCGACTCTCCTGCTGGCTGGCGTCGTGATCGGTCAACTCCTCCTGCCCGAGTTGTTCACTCAGGTGCAGCAGCTAGGGCGGGATCTTCCTCAGCTGATCAACAAAGTATCGACTCTCCTCGGGCAGGACCCCCGTCTGGCCTCGATCAACCAGGCCGTGAGTCCTGGTTTGAATCCGGACAATCTTCAATCGCTTGGTCGCCAGTTGCTCGGCGTGGCGGGCGGGGCTGCCAACTCGATGGTTCAGGTCCTCCTGGCCATGTTGCTGGGCATCCTGCTGGTTCTGGATCCTGCGTCCCATCGCGGAATGGTTCTGGCGATTACACCGCGTCCTGCACGGGACCTGATTCTCGAGCTTCTCGACGAAAGCCGTCAGGCCCTTGGCGGCTGGCTCAGCGGGATGACTCTTTCGGCGACGACCGTTTTCCTGCTGACCTGGGGCGGTCTGGCCGTCCTGCAAGCCCCACTTCCTCTGTTGAGCGGCCTGGTTTGCGGACTGCTCACCTTTATTCCGACGATCGGCCCCACCGCAGCCACCGTGCTTCCGGTCGGATTGGCCCTTTTGCAGTCCCCCCAACTATTGATTTCCGTCCTGGTTTTCCGGCTGGTGCTGCAGAACCTTGAAGCCTTTTTGCTGACGCCCTTGTTGTTGCGCAAGACCGTCAATCTGCTGCCCACGGTTGCGTTGATGGCACAACTGAGTCTTGGCGCCTTGCTTGGACTTCCGGGCGTGTTGCTCGCTTTACCGCTGGTGGTGGTTCTGCAGGTCGTCATGCAACGAGTTGTGGTGCAACAGGTGATGGACCGCTGGTGAT
This sequence comes from Synechococcus sp. AG-679-D13, assembly GCA_003210735.1. Lineage (GTDB taxonomy): Bacteria > Cyanobacteriota > Cyanobacteriia > PCC-6307 > Cyanobiaceae > Parasynechococcus. The sequence goes on along the minus strand of QCUM01000055.1, from coordinate 4,214 downwards.
CAACATTCAGGGGTTGTATCCACCCGAACACCAGAGGACCAAAGAAATCGCCTATAAAAGTGATGTAGTGAAAACTACGCAACGTTCACCTCGCCCTGCGAGGCGCAGATCGACTCAGGCCATGGAACGGGGGCTGAGGTTTCGATAACGAACACCATGAACACCCTGCAACTCCTTAAGGAGCGCGAGCTGCGTGCTCAGCGCCAGCGCGATGCGCGGAGCCGCATTGCACCGATGAATCGTCCCTCTGGCTATCACACATCGGCGCACCAGTCTCCAGCCCGGTTGAACAGGCAGCGTCACGTCGTCAAGACTCTGGCCTATCGCGGGATCCCCTACGAAGCCATGCGCAGCAACTGGCTTTGAATCATCGCTTCCGGTATTGCTCCAGCTCGCTGGGGCATACCGACCCCATGTATGCCGTCAGATGGGTGGTGATACTGATTCGTTCAGATTCTGTGGGTTCCATCGGAATCACGCTGTAACGCAGTCCGGTCTGGCTTTCGAAAAGGTCAATGATTTCGTCCTCAGGAAGTCCATAGAACCGTTCAGCCCCCATGGCACAGATGTTTTCGCCAGTCCATCTGGCGATGATCGACCGTTCCTGTCGCGTGGTGGACGACCATGCACTTGGGCATAGGAACAACAACACCAGCACAAAGGCATACGCCATCAGCGATCGTCCCAACAAGGGAAAATCACGCTACTGGCCGATCCGACGCTCCCATACGGTGGACATGGCCGATCGGCTGTTTGCCCGTGGACGTCATCTTCAATTTCTCCCGTTACGAGGAGCTGAGGCAGTCAGTTCTGCAGCTCGTGCGTGAGAACCTCGATCCTGATCTGCTGCAGGAGGAAGCCCAAGATCTTTTCGAATCGTGGTGGGCCGCCGACGCCAGCAGTGGTCAGTGGAACGAAGAGGTGAAACAACGCCTCTGGACAACGTTATGGCAGGAATTCGGTCGTCACTCCGATCAGCGGTAACGACGCCAAAGCGAAGGCGCTGAAAGCAACACCATCACAGCAAGGGCGTGATGTTTTATCCCATACAAGAGGCTGGTGAAGGTGAAGTGGTCCAGCAACAGCAGCAATTCCATTCGGAGATCCACCAGCGCCAAGACAATCAGCAGCAGAGGCAGACCACGGGATCCAGACCTGGAGCCTTCAGCCATCGGCTGATCGATCCCAGACGGTGAGCAGCGAGGGTGCCAGGGCAATGCTGGACCAGCTGCCTACCACCACGCCAAGCGCAAGAGCCACAGCAAACCAGTACAACGTTGCTCCTCCGAAAAGAATCAGCGCCAGCAAAGGCAGCAATGTGGTGCCACTGGTGTAAAGGGTCCTGGTGAGAGTGGCCGAAACGGCCTGATCCACCTGCTCCGACAGGTTGAGGCTTGCATCCTGACGCCGCCTTTCGCGGATTCGATCAAATACCACCACGGTGTCGTTCACTGAGTATCCCGCGATGGTGAGCAGGGCAACGGCAAAGAGGCTGTCGACTTCCAGCTGCAGCAACAGACCCAGCCAGGCGAACACACCGCAGACGATCAGCACATCGTGGGCCAGCGCCACCAGCGCCAGCACCGCATAGCGACCGTCGTATCGGAAGGAGATATAAACAGCAATTCCAGCAAAGGCAGCCAGCAGTGAAATCAGCGTGGTGCGAAGCAGCTGACGGCCAAGGCTTGGCCCGATTGTGTCCACCGCTTGCCCACCGGCAACGAAGGGTCCCGCAACGGGTTCCACCGCAGATATCAAGGCCTGGCCCTGGGCCGCGCTGAGGCTTGGTAAGCGCAGCAACAGCGACTCACCCCCATCGAGAAGTTGAACTCTTGGCGAGCGAACGTTCGGGAGTGGCTGATCCCGTTCCTGTGGCAGCTCAAGGGTGCGGATCAGATCAGACACGGTGATGGCCTTCAGATCTCGACAGCTGTCTCCACACTCACGCTCCAGTTGGATCTGCGTGCCACCGGTGAAATCGAGACCGGGGCGCAGTGGCGTCCCAATCGATGGATTGAACCAACACGCCATCAGCCCAGCCAGGGAAATCAAGAGAGCCAGTCCTGAAACAAGCCAGACACGACGACGGGAGGCACTCAGAGGCAGCCGCAAGGCCACCGGAATCTCAGAGGAGGAAGGGGCCATCGATCAGGCTGCTTTGGTGGGAAGTTGCCCCTGGGGCAAAAAATTGCTGGGACGTCTCAACCCGGAGTAACCCATGAGGAAACGCAGCAGGGTGCGCGTACAGGTGAGGGCCGTGAACAGGCTGAGCAGAACTCCGATGCCAAGGGTGGCCGCGAACCCCTTCACAAGGCCGGTGCCGAGAAGAAAAAGAGCTGCACAACTGATCAGAGTTGTGAGGTGCCCATCAAGAATGGATGAGAAGGCCTCTGAAAAGCCTGTGTCGATGGAGCGGATCAGGGTGTTGCCCCGTCGCAGTTCATCCTTGATCCTCTCGAAGATCAGCACGTTGGCATCCACCGCCATCCCGATCGAAAGGATGAAGCCAGCGATGCCAGGCAACGTGAGTGTGACGGGAAGAAGGGCGTAGACCGAAAGGTTGAACAGGGCGTAGAGGCTGAGGGCGACAACCGCCACAACACCGGGTAATCGGTAGGCGATCACCATGAAGACAGCCACAAGAGCAAGGCCAGACAATGCCGCCTGGAGACTGCGGCGGATGTTTTCGGCACCGAGGGTTGGTCCGATGGTCCGCACTTCGATCACCTCAACTGGTAAGGGGAGCGAACCACCCCGCAGCTTCACTTCGAGCTCACGTGCGGTTTCGGCACTGAAGTTGCCGCTGATGGTGGCGGCACCACCGGAGATGCCGGCATTCTTGAACTGGGGGCCGACGCTGGCTGCACTGATCAAGCGGTTGTCGAGGGTGATGGCCAGCAGCCGATCGGTACCGGCAATGGACTTTGTGAGGTCTGCGAAGGATTCGGCACCCTCAGCATCGAAATTGAGCGTGACCTCCCAGCTGTTCGGGTTGTTCTGCAGCGGTTGACGACCTGCTGAAACCAGCTGTTTTCCTGTGAGAGCCGCTGGCTCCAGCAAGGTGAGCAGTTCGGCGTCCACACGCTCAAGCAGCACCTTCAGCTGCGCATCACCATCACCGGGCGGAAGGGCGACGCCAAGCTCTGCGAGGGTCTCGGACAGGCTTGCAAGATCGAGCGGTTCAGGTGTTTCACCGCTGTTCCGCTGGTTCTCACGCAATTGAAGAATCGCTGTGGCCTGGGATTGGAATTGCCGAAGACTGCGGAAATTGACCTCGGTATCAGCAGTCTGCGCCCGAAACTCCAGCAGGGCTGTGTCGCCGAGGATTCGCGCCGCCGCGGTTGGATCCTGTTCACCCGGCAGCTGCAGCACCAACTGGTTTCCCCCAACCGTCTGCAACGTGGATTCGGCCACACCGAGTCCGTTGACGCGCCGATCGAGTACGGCCTTCACGGCTTCCAGCTCCTTGTCGCCCACCACGGTGATGTCGCCGGCTGGCCTGAGCTCAACAGTCAACTGACTTCCGCCCCGAAGGTCCAGACCGAGCTGCAAGGGAGTGCGAACGAGAAACATGCCCGCCGCGATGGCCAGGGCGAGGACAAAGGCGAACCAGCCCTGATAGCGCGACATCAATTCAGACCCCTTGGCGAACCATCTGGTGAGCCGCTTCAACAATCTGATGCGGCTGGATGATGGTCAGATTCTCCAGAGAGCCGTTGTAGGGCGTCGGAATGTCCTGGCTGGAGAGACGCACCGGTCGGGAGTCCAGTTCGTCAAAGCACTGCTCGGTGATCAGTGCGATGAGTTCAGCACCAATGCCACCGGTTTTCATGCACTCCTCCACCACGATCACTTTGTGGGTCTTGCGGATCGAGCGGCTGATCGTCTCCATGTCGAAGGGCTTGAGGCTGATCAGGTCAATCAGCTCAACACTGATTCCGTCTGCCTCCAACTGCTCCACAGCCTTGATGCAGTGATGGCGCATGCGCGAGTAGGTGAGGATCGTCACGTCGGATCCTTCCTGCACGGTGTCGGCCTGATCCAGGGCGCAGGTGTATTCCCCATCCGGCAGTTCTTCGCTGAGGTTGTAAAGCAGAACGTGTTCGAAGAACAACACCGGGTTGTTGTCGCGGATCGCGGCCTTCATGAGGCCTTTGGCGTTGGTGGGGGTACTGCAGGCCACGATCTTGATTCCCGGCACCGCATGGAAATAA
>QCUM01000054.1 GCA_003210735.1 Synechococcus sp. AG-679-D13 | reverse complement strand
GCAACGGCAGGGGAACATCGCCTTTAACCGAATGAAGAATGCGGGCATCGTTCTTCACCGCACGAAGAGTTTGCTCAAGATCCTTCACGCGCTGTTCCGGCACCAGGTCGCACTTGTTCAGGAGCAGGATGTCGCCATAGACCACCTGGGCTCGTCCCACCTGGGTGTCGAGCACGTTGTCGTCGAAATTTTCAGCATCAATCAAGGTGATGATTGAGTCGAGCCGAGTTGAATCGCGCAGCTCGCTTCCCAGGAACGTCATGGCAACCGGCAGAGGATCTGCCAGGCCAGTGGTTTCCACCACGATGTAATCCATCGGACTGGGTCGCTCCAGGATCCGCTCCACCGCACTAAGAAGCTCGTCATTGATCGAGCAGCAGATGCAGCCGTTGCTGAGCTCCACGGTGTCGTCGTCGGTGGCGACGATCAGATCGTTGTCGATCCCGATCTCACCGAATTCGTTCACGAGCACTGCAGTTTTCACACCCTGCTGGTTGCTGAGAATGTGATTCAGCAGGGTGGTTTTTCCTGCTCCCAGAAAGCCACTGAGAATGGTTACTGGAACACCGGAGGTTGCGGGAGCGGAGGTCATTCCGAGAATGATTCTCAGCTCATGTTGGCAGCAGCGTGTCGATCGCGATGGCCAGCTCGGTATCCAGGTTGCTGAGGCCGCCGAGATCGTGGGTGGTCAATTCAATGGATACCCGGTTGTAAACGTTGCTCCAGTTCGGATGGTGGTTGCGGCTTTCGGCCAGCAGGGCCACTTGGCTCATGAAACCGAAGGCCTCCACGAAGTCGCGGAACTGAAAATCACGGCGCAGCTTTTCACCATCAACGACCCAGTTGGGGTGAGTTGAGGCAAGGGCAGAGCGCTGGCTCTCGTTGAGTCGCAGAGTGGACATGGGGCAAACGATGGGTGCCTGAATCCTGGCCGCAGCTCACTCCTCCTGGGCGATGTCATGCAGACGATCCACCAGCAGGTCCACGTCGGTGTCAGCGCCGCCATCGGTGGCCCAGGCCTCTGGGTCATGACGTGCTTGCACCAGAGAATTCAGCTTGCTGGTGTTGCGGCGTTGCAGCAGTGTTGCTGCGTTTTCTCGATGTGGTCCTGCTGCAAGACCTTCGCGGCTGGGTCTCAGAACTCCGACTGCATGGCAGGCAATGCGTCGCTTGTGAGCAGCTGATCGGTGTTCCCAGAGGTAAATCCCCTGCCAGGTTCCCAGCAGCAGCCTTCCGCCGTCGATGCTGAGGCTCAGTGTTTGGCTTGTCAGAGCTGTCCTGATATGGGCAGGCATGTCGTCGCGGCCTTCGTCGTCATGGCGGTAACGGATCCGAGTGCCATCGGGATTCAACGGTCCGCTGCCGTCCTGAGGCACGACAGCATCCATCCACCTCTGTAGGTCGTGGAGAACCCTTGGGTCGGCGTTCTCGTTGATCGTGAGGCTGGCACTCGTGTGCAGGCAGGTGAGATGCAGCATTCCCTGCTGCAGTCCTTGCCCATCGATCCAATCGTTCAGCTGTTCATTGAGCCGCGTGAATCCGCTCCCCGGGGTGTTCACCTCCAGCTGCTCCAGACTCTGATGCAGGGCCATCCGCCGGGCTTGGTGCGTGCTCTTCATTCTGGTGCCTGGCCACAGTCCCCCCTCCAGCTGATTCATCGTGGGTCCTGTTGTGCGCCGCTGGCCATGAATGCATCCTCCGCAGCCCAGCTGACGCTTCTCTTCGATGGCGGCTGTCCCTTATGTGTGCGCGAGGTCCGTTTTCTGGAACGGCGCGATCGTGCCAAGCGGATTCGATTTGTGGATATCGATGCGCAGGATTACAACCCCTCTGCCCATGGAGAAATCGGGTACAGGGAGGCCATGGGCCGGATTCATGCCATCTGCTTGGACGGAACGGTCCTGCGGGATGTGGCGGTGTTCCGCGAGGCTTATCGACTCATCGGCCTCGGATGGCTTTATGCCCCAACGCGTTGGCCGCTGATTTCACCCATCGTCGATCGCATCTACGCCATCTGGGCTGCGCGACGGTTGCAGCTCACCGGGCGTCCTGACCTGGACACCCTCTGCAATGACCGAAATGCCTGTCGGGTGTCATCGACCGCGGATTGAACGGTTGTCGATCGCTGGATCCCTCTCCAAAATTGGATCTGGAGAGGGATTTCCCGGTGAAGGATCAATCAGCACCCCCTTACGAAGGCTTCTCAGAGCGAGTGACCGATGGCAGTGACGCCGATCGGCAAAACGCCTACGGTCGCTGGCTAAAGCGGCTCAGGGGTAACCAGGGACGTTCGGGAGGCGAGCAACAGGCTTCATCCGAGAACAACAACTGATCAGACGTCAGTTCGATGGTCGGCGATAGATCACCTTCAAGGGCCACAGAGCGATCGGCAAAGAGATCGCAATAGCTGTCTTGATGAGGAAACGACGCATGTCACCGCGGAACGCGACTGTTCCAGGTTGGCCTCAGATTGCTTGGTTTGGCCACTGCCGGACCAAACATGCTCGTTAGGGTCTGCACAGAAGCGTTGTCCGGATGGCATCGGCCGCGTCGGCCTGGGATCGGTTGGGGATGCACTTGCGGGACACCCAGTTGCTTGGCTCGATTCAGAGCACCTTGTACTGGGACCAGAACACGAGGATGCCCAGCGGCGGCGCAGCGTGGCGGGGTGAGCAGCTGACGTTGCTCGCCCGACAGCTGCATGCACGCCAGAGTTCCAGCCTCTATGCCGATCTGGTGGCTGAGGCTCGTCAAGCCTGGGAGAGCGGCGAACATTGCGCGAAGCAGGGGCGCAACCTTGATCTGCTTGAGCAGGACCTGCGTCGTCAGCAAGCACTGGATCCTGAACTTGTCGCCTCCATCGCCACGGCCAAAGCCAATGGCTACAACTGCTGGCAACAGTCGCGGGCAGCATCAGACTTTGCTGGTTTTGCTCCTGCACTCCAGACGCTCATCGATCTGCGCAAGGAGCAAGCCCGCCAGCTGCAGGAACCGCGTTCCTGCTGGGAAACGCTGGCACAGCCGTTTGAGCCGGATCTGAACCTCAAGCGCCTGCAGGAGCTTTTTGCGCCCTTGCGGGCGCGATTGCCTGAGCTGGTGAAAGAAACCCGGGCGATTTCCCAGTCCCGCACGATGGAGTGGGATCTGGATGAATCAGCTCAACAGCAGTTGTGCGAGCAGTTGCTGCGCTCATGGGGGCGGGATTCCGCCATCACTTGCATGGCGCGGTCTCCACACCCGTTTTCCATCACCCTTGGCCCTGCGGATTACCGCATCACGACACGGGTTGTTCCAGGTCAGCCCCTCTCCTGTTTTCTTGCAACGGCCCATGAATGGGGCCACTCCCTTTACGAGCAGGGCCTGCCGGATCAGAGCCATCAGTGGTTTACCTGGCCCCTTGGACAGGCCACGTCCATGGCGGTTCATGAAAGCCAGTCGTTGTTCTGGGAAAACCGGGTGGCCCGCAGTCTCCCCTTTGCGCATCAGTGGTGGCAGCGCTTCGCTGAGGCAGGAGCACCACTGACATCCGCTGGCGATCTGTGGCGGGCGATGAATCCCCTCGCTCCAGGTCTGAACAGGGTGGAGGCCGATGAACTCAGCTATGGATTGCATATCCTCATTCGCACCGATCTCGAAATCGCACTGCTGGAACAGGGATTAGCGGTGCGGGACCTCCCGGATGAGTGGAATCAACGCTACGGGCAGCTCCTCGGGGTTCAGCCGGCTTGCGATGCAGAGGGATGTCTCCAGGATGTGCACTGGAGCGAGGGTCTCTTCGGGTATTTCCCGTCTTACCTGCTGGGTCATTTGATCAGTGCCCAGCTTTCTGAGGCCATGGAAACTGAGATTGGTTCCCCGGAAGAGCACACCGCCGCAGGGGATGTGACCCCCATGCTCGGCTGGTTGCGTGAAAACGTCCATGGTGTGGGCAGGGCTCTGAATGCCGAAGATCTTGTGCAGCAGGTCACGGGCCGCCCGCTGGACAGTGGCGCGTTTCTTCGCCACTTAACCGCCAAGTTGAATCGTCTTGCGACGTTGTGACCTTCAGGGTCCCCCGTAGGATCCCGGCGCCGTCCACCGCCGTCCATGGCCAATCTCGATCAGGCTCCTAGCCGCAGCATGCCGAACTTGCTGCATGTGCTGCCGGCCTTCGCTGATGAAGCCGAGCTTCGTCTCAACACGATCGTGGAGCTCAACTCCAACACGATCAACAAGTACGAGTTGATCACGGAAACCGGCCACCTCAAGTTGGATCGGGTGGGTTACTCCTCGCTGGCCTATCCCTTCGCCTACGGCTGCATTCCTCGGACTTGGGATGAAGATGGTGATCCGCTTGATATCGAGATTGTCAACGTCACCGAACCTCTGGTGCCAGGATCCATTGTTGAAGCCAGGATCATCGGTGTGATGACCTTTGACGATGGCGGAGAAGTTGACGACAAGGTGATCGCTGTGCTCGCGGATGACAAACGCATGGATCACATCAAGAGTTTTGAGGATCTTGGAGAGCACTGGAAGAAGGAAACCACCTACTACTGGGAGCACTACAAAGATCTCAAAAAGCCTGGTACCTGCACCGTGAATGGATTCTTCGGCACTGAAAAGGCCGTGGAAATCATCAAGGGTTGTGAAGCTCGTTATATGGCTGAAATTGATCCGAAACTGGTCGACTGACGTTTCATCAAATCTACATTCAAAGGCGAGGTTGTCCTCGCCTTTTTTAATGATTTAGCGCTGATACATATTCACTAAAACTGCGCGTTTGGCTTCAGGGTGCTGAGGATGACCGCAATGAGCTCCTTTTTGAGACGAGATCACCATGTCTCCAGCCTTTGCGAAAACAGAGATCGCTTTAGAAGCTTGAAGTTGGCTGAATTCAAAGGGATCCAGTTGGTTCTCTTTGTTGAATGTTGAATTGTTCCGCCACAAACGACGGCGTCGATGTGACCCTTTGACATAACAATAGGGACCGTCGTCCAGTTTGTTGACGTCGCTGATATAAACGAAAGATTTGAATTTCAAGGACCGGCCATCGCAGTGAAAGCCGCGAGTGTCCTGGACGCCCTGGTTTAAGTACAGATTGCGACATTTTACCTGGAGTCGATTCAAGCTGCTAACTAGTAATAATCGCTGGATTAATTGTTCATGCAAGCAGTTCTTGATCCTCCTGTCCAAATTGGATGAAAGTCGTTCAGGGTGAAAGATGTCGATCATTCCAGCATCACTTCCCGTCCGTCCATCAGGCCGCTTAACCCGATAATTGATGACAGCACGATCAGCATCTCGGAAGTTATGGTATCCCTTGATTGCTCGATGGTTCGGAAGATTTAGATAGGCAATCTCCTGGAGATTGGGAGGGTTGTTTGACTGAATTTTCTCCAGAAAATTGTGAATTTCATCTTGGATCGATGCCAAATCTTGATTGGAGCCGGCACCGCGAAGACAGATGATTCCGTGGCGTCGAAGCGCCCAAGCGGCTGCAAGAAAGCTGCGCCGGCTTTGCACAATCTCGGCAAAGGGGAACGAGATGCTGGCAACGGCTTTGGCCAGGGCTTCGCCACGCAGCAAGATTGGCTGTTTTGAGGCGATCGTCGTACTGGACAACACAGCTCAACATCCCTTGGGAAGGGTAACGGCGGCAGGGGGCCCCGGCACTTGCCATCTCCGTCTCATTGGCGAGACGGAGAGATTCTGAAGAGTTTCTGATTTCAGTTTTGCGCAGAGATTTTTTGGCGCGGCATGAATACGTTTGAGACCAGTAAGACCCATGCGTCTCATGCGAGTTCTCTGGAGGTCTCTATCGGTTGTGGTTGCTGCCCTGGCGATGGCAGCCCCGCTCAGGGCGCAGGAGTTGGCTCTGAAATCCTCATCGCCATCTCGCATCCTTTTGGATCTGCAGCGGCGTGAAATCAGCGTGCTGCTGAACGGGCGGATGCGTGGTTCTTGGCCGGTGGCGATCGGGGACCCAACGACCCCTACGCCTCAGGGAGAGTTCGCAATTCTCACCAAAAAGATCAACCCCATTTACGTTTCAGAAAAATCTGGATCTCGCCAGGAGCTCAGCGGCCCAAAAAGTCCAATCGGTGATCGCTATCTGGCCTTCCATCGCAATGGTCGCGGTGAATTCGGTATTCATGGCACGCCCTGGCCCCATTGGGTGAAGACCCGCGCCGCCGTCAGCTTGGGTTGCGTGCGCATGCTGAACGTGCACGTCCGTCAGTTGTTTGACCTCGTTGACGTGGGCACAACCGTCGAAATCCGGGGTTGAGATCGCAGCTTCCAGTCGCGATCCCACGGGTTGTCCTAGAGAGCTGCAGTTGGCTTAAGCCTCCGGACGCACGGCGTCGAAGATCTCCTTGAGAATTTCGCCAGCACCAAGTTCCTTCAGCTTGGTCGCCAGCTCAAGTCCAATCGCTTCGGGATCAGCTGAGGAGCCTGTTGCTCGCTCTCTGATCAAGCGCTTGCCGTCGAGGCTTGCCACCATGCCAGTAAGGATTAACTGGTCGCCTTCGAAGCGTGTGTTGACGCCGATAGGCACCTGACAGCCTCCCTCAAGTTCCCTGAGGAAGGCGCGCTCTGCGAGGCAGCGCTTGGAGGTTGGCCCATGTTCAAGCACTTTGATGATCTCCATCACTTCCGGCTTGTTCTCAACGCATTCGATCCCCAGAGCTCCCTGGCCCACGGCATGGAGAGAAATATCGCCAGGGATGGATTGGTCAATGCGATCTGCAAAGCCGAGTCGTCCCAGGCCTGCGGCGGCCAGGATCAGGCAGTCGTACGCGCCGCTATCGAGTTTCTCCAGGCGGGTGATGACGTTGCCGCGGACATCCTTGAATTCCAGATGGGGGTAGTGATGCCGCAACTGGGCAAGGCGCCGGAGTGAGCTGGTCCCCACCACAGCGCCTTCGGGGAGTGTCGCAAGATTGAGGTGCTTGTTTTTGGCGTGCAGCACCAAGGCGTCGGCGGGATCTTCCCGTTCGGTGATGCACCCGAGCATCAGACCTTCAGGGAGATTGGTCGGTAGGTCTTTTAAAGAATGAACAGCGATATCGGCGCGGCCGACAAGCATTTGGGCCTCGAGCTCTTTGGTGAAGAGTCCTTTGTCGCCAATTTTGGCCAGGGCAACGTCGAGAATTTTGTCGCCTTGGGTGGCCATCGCCTCCACGGTGATGGTCAGTTCCGGATGAGCCTTTTCCAATTCGGCTTTCACCCAGTTGGTCTGCACCATCGCCAGCTGGCTGCGGCGGGAGGCGATGCGCAGTTCGGTGAGGGCCATTGGCTCGGCAGATCAGCCGTCAAGACTACGGACTCACGACCCGCTCAAATCGTGAATGTGAAGCATCTCGGGGGATTCGGATGACTGTGAACATTGCGTAACATCTCCGCAGCGGTGCACTCTTTTATGCCAGGTCCGGTTGTCAACGGTGTGCGTCATGCAGCATCAATTAAGGCGTCCCTAGACGAGGAGTCGGTCACCAGTCACCTGCCACTGATGGCCGAAGGAACCATCCGTCTGCTGTTACTGAACAGCGGTGACCTGCTGATGGCACGTTTGAGGTCCACCACTGACCCCGATGGTCAAACGGCATACCAGCTCATCCGTCCCCGCCGGGTGGTGGGTTCAGAGGATGGTGAGAACCCCTGGCGTTTGGAGCCCTATCTGAAAGGCTTCACCTCGCAGTCCAGTTTGGTGCTGTTCAAGCACGCCTTGGCGTCGGTTCTTGAGCCTGACGGTCTGCTGTTGCAAGCGTATTCCGATGAAACCGCACAGGAATGCCCCTACGAGGAAACGCCGGTGGAGCGGTTGAAGCGTGCTTTTCAGGAATTCACAGACTCTCTGGACGCCTGAACCTCACACCTCGCGCATTGTTCAACGTATTCGTTTCAGTAAAAACCCCAGGCATGCCTGGGGTTTTATCTCTTCCGTGTGAGGAGGGCGTCTCAATTCCCTCGGCTCTCTTATAGGCCCTTGAGGGGGACCTGAGACAGTGCTTTTGTACTTCTATATTTGTCTGAAGAGAGGCAAACGAAATGCCCGCAGCAGAATTTTGTCGATGAACGAGTCCTATGTCCTGGTGGCAATCATTCTCTGTGTCTGGCTGTTGGTGAAACTTTTGCCAGGAATGGAACCTTGAGTCGGGCTGGGGTGATCCATTGATCTGGCTTGTCATGGACAGCACATTGAACTCGTCATCTGTTCTGAATCTTCTTGTTTGGAAAGTTAGGCATCGTATATGGCGCCTGAATTTCTATATTGACTTCAATATTGGGAGGGTTGATTTAGAGTTCCGTCGCCGATGCTTTGACATGCTAAATGTTCTCGAATCTCTAGGCTTGGCCAACCAATCTCACAAACCTATGATTGAATAAAGTAATAATAATTTTAATAATTTAAGTTGAAATTTGGAATGATTTTAAGCGGCTAGATACAAAGCATTCAATTTATCTGAGATGTTCAAGAACAGCCCCAAAGTTCATTCCCGACTTGACGTAACCAGCAACTGCGAGAGCAATCACAGCTGCATTCAAAGCGAGGAAGGCCCCCGCAAGCTTCAATTCATCTTTCATGTGCAAATGATGGCGGATCTTCCAAGATGTCTGTGGCTTCAATTCTGTTGACTTTATGCTGTTCATCCATTTCGCCCCCAGCTGAGCGGCACTGGTCGCCAACGCGCTCGGCAGTTCATTTGCATTGCTCGTCGACAGGTGTCTGATCTTTATGTTTAATCTGGATATGACCTTCTAGTGGATGCTGTCTCTTTGGGGTAGAGCACAGTCCGAAGAGTCGCATCGCAATGAGTTTGAATTGCTGATATTCAATTGAATAACCTGTTCAATGAATTTTTGCTGTAAATGATTTTTATAGATTGGCTAAGTAACTTTGCCTTTGCCTCGAGTTGGCAGATGTTCGCAAGACTGACCTATTGATATGTTGGCGTCATTCAAATGATAAAAGCTTTTTGGCTCTGTGTGCAAGAATAAGTCTTATTTGTTTTAAGCCCTGTGCAGCTGATCGCCTTTAGTTATGGAAACTTAGAGATGAGTAATCTCAGCGCCGCTGCGATATTAATCACGGGTATTGTGTCCATAGTGTTTTTTGTCATTGCGTCTTTAAAGACAGACACAAAGGGGCTTATCGAGTCGTCTATAGAGCGTCCAGAGAAAAATAAATAGCTATCCTTCTATAAGTTCAAGTTCAATCTCGCTGAAGTTATTGGTGTTGTTGCCTCCGTCTATCCCCTGCAGGCCATAATAATTTCCCTTGTCAAATCTTACAGTGATTGGATACCTTGATTGAGTTGGCTCCTTCTCGCGTGAGGCTACAACTCCAACCTCATTGTACCAATATGATTCTTTTCGTTTGATGCGCACCCTTGAGCCTTTTTTGATGTCCGACATTTTTAACTTTGATTTATATTATTATAATTGCCTCATTGGAGCAGAGGGGTAAAAATTTACGCGCTTGT
>QCUM01000053.1 GCA_003210735.1 Synechococcus sp. AG-679-D13 | reverse complement strand
TCCCTTTTTTCAATGTCAGGAGTAGGTCGGCGGTGGCTTCCACATCTGCATCGGTTTCCGTCGGCAGGCCGACCATTCCGTAGAGCTTGAGCCCTGAGAGGCCGCCTTGTTTGGCATGGCGTGCTGCCTCATGGATTGCCTCGGTGGTGAGTTTCTTGTTCACCACCTCCCGCATTCGTTCACTGCCGCTTTCGATCGCGATCGTGAGAGACCTACTGCCGCGTTTGGCAAGAATCCTTCCCAGTTCTGGCGTCACGGTTGCGGCGCGCACCGAGCTGACACTCACGCGGGTGTCATCAAAACGATCCTGATCCAGCCACTGCAGCAGATCACTGAACTGGGGGTGCTGGGTCACCGAGGCTCCGAGCAGGCCCAGACGCCGGGTGGCCTTCAGGCCTTTTTCCACGGCTGGAATCAAGCCGTCGTCAAGGGAGGAGGTACGGAACGGCAAGGTGAGATAGCTCGCCAGGCAAAAGCGGCAAAGTTCTGGACAGCTGCGCACCACCTCCACCATGTGGATATCTGGCCAGGCTGCGTCCGGCGTGACCACTGTGGAATGGCTGAGGGTGTTCCCCCGCCAGGTTTGCTTTTCCACCAGGGGAGGGACGTCTGAATCCATCGGTTCCACACCAATCAGCGTCCCCGTCGCGTCGTATCGCGGGATGTAGAGGCTGGGCACGTAGACCCCTTCCACCATGGCCAGTCGCCTGAGGCGTTCGGGTCGTGGGGCATTGCGGCATTGCTGCAGGGCATCGATGAAGGCACCGAGCAGCAGTTCACCGTCGCCCAGCAATACAGCATCAAAGAAGGGTGCCAAGGGTTCAGGGTTGGCGGTGAGAACGGGTCCGCCACCAAACACGATCGGATCGTCATCGCCACGGTTTTCGGCCCAGATCGGAATGTTCTGGTTCTGCAGCAGCTCAGGAAGGACAGGTCCATCCAGCTCCCAGCTCAGTGAGAGTCCGAACAGATCGCAGCGTCGTGGCAACGGATCTCCCTGGTCGGTGAACAACCGGCGCACGTCCACATCGCTGCGCTGGGCCAGGGTCGCCCACACGATCTGATAGCCCAGGCTGGTAATGCCAACGGAATACGTGCTGGGAAAGGCCAGTACGGCCTTGAGAGCATCGTTGTCCGGCTGAGCCGGATCGAACAGCAGCGTTTCCTGATTCAGCTGACGTCTCCTGAGGAGGACTGTGGGGGAGTCGGCGGGTTGAACGGCCGGCGGTGACGGTTGAGTTGTTTTTCCATTCGCTCCTCTGAATCCAGTTCCATCCCCATCTGACGTTCGTAGATCGAATGGGGGTGAAAGAGCCTTGCCACCACGAAGCTCGTCAGGCAGGCCACCAGGATTGGTTTGAGGATCAACAGATCCTTGGTGAGGGCGAAGGCCAGAAACATCGCTGAAATTGGCGTGCGTGAGCAGCCGGCCACGAAAGCTCCCATGCCTGCAAAGACATAGGTGGTGGGCACATGGCCCGTGAGGGCTTCGACACCAGCGCCGCAGGCCAGGCCCATGGCTCCTCCCAGCGTCAGCATTGGCATGAACAGTCCACCGGGTGCCCCTGATCCAGCCGCCAGGCCTGTGCAGAAAAACAACACCACAAAGCTTGACAGCGCCAGGCTGATGTCGGCTTCGCCGGCTCCGATGAGATGTTTGAGTTCACTGGGGTTGTGGAAGGTGTCCGGCAGCGCGGCGTAGACGCACCCCAGCACGACGCCACTAATGGTCATCCGCAGGATGAGTCGGTCACCGAACCAACGGCTGCCCTGGCGCTGCATGGTGAGCACGTATCGGGTGTAGAGCTCCGCCAGCACACCCACCACCACTCCTAGGGCGATCAGGTAAATCAGGTCGATCGGAAGGAAGCGAACCAGTGGGGTGTACTCCCTCTCCAGCTGGAAGCCGATGGTGCTGCTGAGACCGCCGCCACCCATCACATCGGCCCAGGTGTCGGCGGAGAACGTGGTGATCAGCACCAGCAGCAGCACCACTGGCCGGGCTGAATGGAGCAGTTCCTCGATCGCATAGATGAAGCCACCGATGGGTGCACTGAACACAGCCGCGATGCCGGCACCACCGCCAGCGGCAACGATCACGCGGCGGAACGCCACCGGTGCTTTCAACCAGCGCGACATCTTCCAGGCCACTGACCCCCCCATCTGTACCGCCGGTCCCTCTGGTCCAAGCGGAAAACCACAGCCGATGGCGATGATCCCGGCGACCAGCTTCACCAGTCCCACCCGCAAACCCATCGGCACCGGTCGGTGCCGGAGAAAGCCCATGATGTGAGTGATGCCGGCGCCACCGGCTGCCGGTGACAGACGGGTCACCAGCCAGGCCGACAGCATCCCGCCGAAGCCGCCGAGGGCCGGCAACACCACCCAGGCCGGCAGTTCATCCAGCAGGTCGAGCCGCCAATCCCGCAGCAGGTTGATGCCACTGGTGAACAGTAGGCCTGCAATGGCCGCCCCGAGACCGGTGAGTGACAGTGCCAGCACCACAACGAGCCAGCGGCGTTCCAGCATTCGGCGGATGCTGCGGCTGGAGCCGAGAAGGTGGCGGCGTTTTTTTGGTTCGCTTAAGGAGGGCACAGACCGTTTGGATCAGGCCTGGGACAGAACGGCAGCTTCATCGGTGCTGCTGACGACCCGGCCCTGGTCCTCAAATCCGTCGATCTGGTCGAAGTTCAGGTAGCGATAGAGCTGATCGGAGAGTGGGTCGATTTTTTCGGCCGCGATGCTTCGATATTCGTCTGGGGTTGGGATGCGGCCCAGCTGGGCGCAGACGGCCGCCAGTTCGGCGCTTCCCAGGTACACCTGAGCACCCTTGCCAAGCCGGTTGTTGAAGTTGCGGGTACTGGTGGAGAACACCGTGGTGTCGTCCTCAACCCGGGCCTGGTTGCCCATGCACAGTGAGCAGCCGGGCATCTCCATTCGAGATCCTGCTGCTTCAAAGGTGGCGTAGTAGCCCTCAGCCTTCAGCGTCTCCTCATCCATTCGGGTTGGTGGGCAGACCCAGAGTCGCGCTTCGTTCTGGCCGGCGCCTTCCAGCACCTTTGCAGCAGCGCGGTAGTGGC
This sequence comes from Synechococcus sp. AG-679-D13, assembly GCA_003210735.1. Classification (GTDB taxonomy): domain Bacteria; phylum Cyanobacteriota; class Cyanobacteriia; order PCC-6307; family Cyanobiaceae; genus Parasynechococcus. The sequence goes on along the minus strand of QCUM01000053.1, from coordinate 6,903 downwards.
CGATGTTGGTCATGCAGGACCCGATGAAGACCTCCTGAACCGGATTCCCAGCCACTTCGCTGAGCAGCTTCACGTTGTCTGGATCGTTCGGGCAGGCCACCACCGGTTCGGTGAGCTCGTCGAGGTTGATGTCGAGCACTTCGGCGTAGTCAGCATCAGCGTCAGCCGTAAGCAGCTGCGGGTTGGCCAGCCAGGTTTCCATTTCCTTGATCCTGCGGGCCAGGGTGCGGGCATCGCTGTAACCCCGGGCGATCATGTTTTTCAGCAGGGCCACGTTGCTGCGCAGGTATTCGCTGACCGTTTCTTCGGAGAGCTTGATCGCACAGCCGGCGCAGGAGCGTTCGGCACTGGCATCCGTGAGTTCAAACGCCTGTTCGAGCTTCAGGTTTGGGAGCCCTTCGATCTCCATGATCCGGCCGTTGAACAGATTTTTTTTGTTGGATTTTTCAACGGTCAGCAGGCCTTGCTGAATCGCGATCCAGGGAATGGCATTGACGACATCGCGAAGGGTGACTCCCGGCTGCAGAGAGCCGCTGAAGCGCACCAGCACCGACTCGGGCATGTCCAACGGCATGGCGCCGATGGCCGCCGCGAAGGCCACAAGTCCCGATCCTGCCGGGAAGGAGATGCCGAGTGGGAAGCGGGTATGGCTGTCTCCGCCGGTGCCCACCGTGTCGGGCAGCAGCATGCGGTTGAGCCAGCTGTGGATGATTCCGTCTCCGGGGCGCAAGGCCACTCCGCCCCGTTGCGCAAAGAAGTCGGGAAGGTCTTTCTGGGTCTGCAGATCCACGGGCTTCGGATAGGCCGCGGTGTGGCAGAAGCTCTGCATCACCAGGTCGGATGAGAACCCGAGGCAGGCCAGCTCCTTCATCTCGTCTCGGGTCATCGGTCCGGTGGTGTCCTGGGACCCGACGGTGGTCATCAGCGGTTCGCAGCTTGTGCCCGGATGAACCCCGGCCAGGCCGCAGGCTTTGCCGACCATCTTCTGGGCCAGGGTGAACCCCTTGCCGGTGTCTTCCGGTGCGGAGGGTCGGATGAACAGATCCGACGGCGGTAGCCCGAGTTTTGCCCGCACTTTGTCGGTCAGAGCCCGACCGATCATCAGCGGGATGCGTCCACCGGCACGCACCTCATCGCGGATGGTGCTGGGATTGAGCTCAAAGCGGCTCACCACCGTGCCATCCCGTTCGATCGTTCCGTCATAGGGACGGATGGTGATGACATCGCCGGTGTTCAGGATCGTGACATCGCATTCGATCGGCAGCGCGCCGGAGTCCTCCGCGGTGTTGAAAAAGATCGGAGCGATCTTGCCGCCAAGGATCACACCGCCGGCCCGTTTGTTGGGAACGAAGGGAATGTCATCACCCGTGTGCCAGAGCACGGAATTGATCGCGCTTTTGCGGGAACTGCCCGTTCCCACAACATCACCCACGTAGGCCACGGGATGTCCGTTCTCCTTCAGGGTCTCGATTGTTTGAAGGCCCTCTGGATCGCGGGTTTCCAGCATGGCCAGGGCATGCATGGGAATGTCCGGCCGCGTTGTGGCGTGGGTGGCGGGGGAGAGGTCGTCGGTGTTGGTTTCGCCTTCCACCTTGAACACCGTCACGGTGATGCTCTCGGCCAGTTTTGGTTTGGACGTGAACCATTCTGCGGCGGCCCAGCTGTCCACCACCTGCTTAGCGAACCGGTTGCTGTCCGCCAGCTCCATCACTTCATTGAAGGCGTCGTAGACGAGCAGGATGCGGCTGAGGCCGGCGGCAGCACAGGCCGCCAGTTCGGTGTTGCTGTGTTTCAACAGCTCGATCAGAGCGGCCACGTTGTAACCGCCCACCATGGTTCCCAGAAGTCGGGTGGCGTCCAGTGGTGACACCAGGGGGCTGCTGACATGGCCTTGGGCAACTGCGCTGAGCCAGGTGGCTTTGACGTAGGCGGCTTCGTCCACGCCGGGTGGGATGCGCTCACTCAGCAGATGGAGCAGAGCTTCGTCCTCACCGGATGGAGGGTTTTGCAGCAGTTCGGTGAGCCCCTGCGTCTGCTCAGCAGTCAGAGCCAGAGCAGGAACGCCCTGGGCTTCCCGTTCTGCGGCCAACTTGCGGTAAGCGCTCAGCATGGGATGTAGGTGCGGGGCTTCACACCATTCTTCCGGACCGCCTCTGTTGCTGATGGGCAAAGTGCGTAGCCTTGGTCTGATTCTGCGCTTTGGTCATGGCCACCACCTCAGATCTGCATGTGGTGGAAACGCGTCCACTTGTAGCACCTGCGCTGCTGCATCGCGACCTGCCGATCGACGCCGCCTCAACCGAGACGGTGGCTTCAGCGCGTCGGCGGATTCAGTCGATTTTGCGGGGTGACGACCTGCGTTTGCTGGTGGTGGTGGGCCCCTGCTCCGTTCACGACGAGATGGCTGCGCGCGAGTACGCCCAGCGACTGGCTCCGATCCGGGAGCGGCTGAAGGATCAGCTGGAGTTGGTGATGCGGGTGTATTTCGAGAAGCCGCGCACAACTGTGGGTTGGAAAGGGATGATCAACGATCCCCATTTGGATGGCTCCTACGACATCAACACCGGTTTGCGGCGTGCCCGTGGATTGCTTTTGGATCTTGCACGCGAAGGCATGCCGACGGCTACGGAACTATTGGATCCCGTGGTGCCCCAGTACATCGCTGATCTGATCAGTTGGGCCGCCATCGGCGCCAGGACCACGGAAAGCCAGACGCACCGTGAGATGGCGTCGGGCTTGTCGATGCCGGTCGGCTACAAAAACGGCACGGATGGCAGCGCCAGCATTGCCATCAATGCCATGCAGGCGTCCGCCAGGCCCCATCATTTTCTCGGCATCAATCGGGAGGGCCAGGCCTCGATCGTGAGTACGACGGGAAACCCCGATGGTCATCTGGTGCTGCGCGGCGGAAACGGCGGCAGCAACTATCACTTGGAGGCTGTTCAGGCCGCGGCGTCCGCGTTGAGCAAGGCCGGATTAAAAGAACGGTTGATGGTGGATTGCAGCCATGCCAATTCCAACAAGGACTACCGCCGTCAGTCCGACGTTTTGGCCTCCGTTGCCGACCAGCTCAGGGCTGGATCGCAGCACGTGATGGGCGTGATGATTGAAAGCCATTTGGTGGAAGGCAATCAGAAATTGACTGCTGATCTTTCACAACTCACCTACGGCCAGAGCATCACCGATGCCTGCATCAGCTTTGAGGCCACGGAAGAGCTGTTGCTGGATCTGGCGTCCGCGGTGGGCGAACTTCAAACGGCCGTTCCAGCCTGATGGCAACTTGAATGCAGCCTGACGGTCTGCTGGATTCAACGCGCTGAACAGTTTCACCTTTGCCAGCATCACGGGATGGGCGATGTTTCGCTTCAGCTCAGTGTTGCTGCCCAGAGACAACCCACGACCAGGGGAACGCTGAGGTTGTCGATTCCGGCAGGGCTGAGCTGTTCCAGCCCAGTGGCCACTACTGATAACAGCAGGGCAACCGTCCAGTTGGCACCAGAGCCGCCGGTGATGCTCAGTGCCAGCAGCACGCCGAAGGAAACCATCAGCATGGTGGTGGTTCCAGCCAGAGATTTCGTTTGGCCGGCAATGGACCAACGCGGCGACGTCACGGCACGACCGATTAATCCGGCCAGACCATCACCGAAGGCCATGACCAGCACGCCTGCGCAGACAGCATCTGGTCGACTCGGCCAGAAGAGCATCAGCAGCGCAGTGATCGCCAGGCCGTAAGCGGTTGTTCCGTAGCTGTTGCGATCAACATCTTCAACGGCGGGGATTAGACGCCAACGCTGGTTGACTGCCGTTGCCAAGGTGACGACGCCAGCAAAGGGAATCGCGATTGGGGCTGGGATGGTGAACCACCAGGCCATGGGAATCACAGCACCTGTGCCGATGTGCACAATCTTTCTGCTGAGCTCGCGCTGGTTGGGCCATTGACGACGTGCCAAAAGAGCGGCAGCAAGAACGATCACCATCCATGCGGTGATCGTCAGGATGCCACTGCTTGAGGTCAGAGTGATCAGGCCGCCTGTTGGTGGTTGGTCATGGCCCGCAACTTGAGAATCGCTTTGGATTCGAGTTGTCGGACCCGTTCGCGGGAGACATTGATCTGACGACCGATTTCCGCCAGCGTCAGAGGCTCTTCACCACCGAGGCCAAAGCGCAGTTTGAGGATCTTCTGTTCACGCTCGTTCAGTTGCGAGAGCCAGCCGCCCAGGTGCTCCTTCTGAATGCTGCGGTCCATTCCTTCCATCGGCTCTTCGCCGTTGGGGTCAGGAATCAGTTCACCAAGAGTGCTGCGATCCTCCTCGCCTCGGGCGTGGGCATCGAGGGAGGCGCATGGGGCGCTCTGAGAGATCAGGTCTTCCAGATCACGGGGTTCAATTCCCATGGCACTGGCCAGCTCCAGCCGATTGGGCTGACGGCCAAAACGGTGGGAGAGCTCCCGGGAGATGCGGCGCATCTTGGAGAGCTTTTCGCTGACGTGGATCGGCAGGCGAATTGTGCGGGCGCTGTTGTCGATCGCCCGGGTCATGCCCTGACGGATCCACCAGTAGGCATACGTCGAAAACTTGTAGCCCATTGCCGGGTCGAACTTGTCGACGGCGCGTTCCAATCCGATCGCACCCTCCTGCACCAGGTCCAGCAGTTCCAGCCCCTGGTTCTGATATTTCTTTGCGACGCTCACAACCAGGCGCAGGTTGGCGGCCATCATGCGGTCGCGAGCACGTTTGCCCATGCGGATCTTGTGCCGCTGGCGGGAGGTGAGATCCTCCTCCGGAACATCCTGTAGTTGTTTCATCGCTTGCACATGATGTGCAAGTTCGATTTCTTCGGCTGCAGTCAGCAGTGGAATGCGTCCAATACTGCTCAGATAGAAGCCAATGGAATCAGTGGCTAAACGTCTGCTTTGGCTCGCTGTTGACCGCCGTCCAGTGGACGGAAGTGCAGGTATCTTCCGGGAAGACTTTTCAGCCTTGCCGGAAGACTCCAGAGGGATCCCCATCACCCTGGTCTCCTGAATGAATTTGGGCTGAACTTAGCACTCAGTGTTGAGAAGGAACGACACAAATCCGAAAACTTTCAGCAGCTGAACTTCGTTCAGTTGAGATCTCTCGGGATTTTCACCTTTCCGGTTGAAAATTCACCGAAATCAACGTTTTTGCTTGTATCGAAGGAGACAGGTCAAGATGATTTTTAATGATGAAGCATTACAAGCTGGTGAGTCCCTGGCTCCATGCTTTGATCAATTCGATCTGTGAGTTCCTCTCGGGTTCGTCATCTTTGGGTTGGCGCTGGCTGAAGCTGCCATCACTGTGCATGTCCCAGGCTCCACGATTGTCGTTGAGATAAAGCGACAACAGTTGTTCCAATTGTTCCTGCAAGGCAGGCTCTTCAACCGGCGTCACCGCTTCCACGCGTCGGTCCAGATTCCTTGTCATCCAGTCAGCACTGCCGATGTACACCTCTGGCGATCCACCGTTGCTGAACCAGAAGATGCGCGAGTGTTCCAGAAACTGGCCAATGATGCTGATCACACGGATGTTGTCGCTCAGCCCTTTCTTGCCTGGAATCAGGCTGCACATTCCGCGAATGATCAGTTCAACCTGGATCCCTGCCTGTGACGCTTCATAGAGCAGGCTGATGATCTCGGGATCCACCAGAGAATTCATCTTGGCTCGGATCAATCCAGGACGGCCTTCCTGGGCATGGTCGATTTCGCGGCGGATTAGAGCTTTCATGCCCTTCCGCAGAGTGACGGGTGCCACCAGCAGTTTGCGGAAACTCTGCTGCTTTGAAAAACCCGTCAGGTAATTGAACAATTCCACCAGGTCCTGCCCCAGCTCTGGGCGTGTGGAAAGTAGTCCGAGGTCGGTGTAGAGCTTGGATGTTTTTGAGTTGTAGTTGCCGGTTCCGATGTGCACGTAGCTGCGCACTTGGTCCTGTTCTCGGCGCACCACGAGCACAATTTTGGTGTGGGTTTTCAGGCCGAGTACGCCATACACCACGTGTACGCCTGAGCGCTCAAGTTGCCGCGCCCACTGGATGTTGTTGTCTTCGTCAAACCGGGCTTTGAGCTCCACCAGGGCCATCACCTGTTTGCCGTTTTCTGCGGCGCGGATGAGCGCTGCAATGATCGGCGAATCCTTCGATGTCCGGTACAGGGTCATCTTGATCCCCATCACCTGGGGATCATCTGCCGCCTGATTGATGAATTCCTCCACGGTGGTGGAGAACAGGTCATAGGGGTGATGCAACAGGATGTCTTGCTGACGCATCAACGAAAAGATGTCGTCAAATTCCTCCGGATTGACAGTCCCTTCGTCGATGAGGTGCTGTTGCGATCGCGCCAGAAGATCGGGGGTCTGACCGTTGTGGGATTTGCTCTTCAACTTCGGTAGCGGTAACCCAGCCAAACCGAACAGATCGTCGAGGCCCAGAAGCCCATCAATCTTGTAGAGATCTTCCTCTTCAACGGCGAGTCCCTGCATCAACATCTCCACCACGTCGTCCGGCATCTCGTTGGGTACTTCCAGACGCACCACTTCGCCGCCGACCCTGCGTTTGCGCAGGCCTTTTTCCAGCGCCAGCATCAGATCGTCTGCCTCCAGATCTCTTAGCTCGAGATCAGCATCACGGGTGACGCGGAAGACGTAATGCCCCTCCACGCTCATTCCTGGAAACAGCAAGGAGAGGTTGTAAGCAATCATCTGCTCCAACGGAATGGCGCTGTGGATGGGGGCCGGATCGTGTTCGCTTAGCTCCGTGGGGATCGCCATGAACCGGGGGAGGTTCTTCTGGGGAACCTTCAATCGGGCGAATTGGCGTTGATCTGTTTCGGGATCACGGATCACAGCCGCCACGTTCATGCTCAGGTTGCTGACAAATGGGAAGGGATGG
>QCUM01000052.1 GCA_003210735.1 Synechococcus sp. AG-679-D13 | reverse complement strand
ATTACACCCTTCGAGTTGAGGAATTGACTATTAGATGATCCTTCCTCACTATCAATCGCGTGCTCCGATCTGCCACCTGTAGAAACATATGATACATCGTCAAATGCGCGCTGCTTGCGAGAGTCACTGGGTGAATACACAGGGTTGCAGGCATAGAAATTGCTGTAATCGTAGCCATCCACACCAAAACAGGCTCATATCTAACAATGCTTAACATTAAATCAACCAGGCCAAGAAATATGTTCACCCTTTCAGCTGACCTGCCGCCCATTCAGCCCAACGGTTACGTTCAAATTTACCCGCGAAATTGACTGCAAGAGAAGGGCAGTGCAACCATTGCTTCGGACGCTCAGGCGAGGGATAACCAAGGCATTTTTCATACATGCCCAGCAACAATTGATTGCATCTAGACTTGCTTAATTCGCTGTCAAAACGCACCAAGCCAAGTAATTTCTGGCCCCAATAAGCATCTGGGAGGCCAACAAGCAAAAGCGATTGAATTGGCAGTTCTGCAAACAAAATATTTATTTGCTCTTCCAATGTTTCAAGAAACAGTGTTTCTCCACCACTATTGATGACGGCATCGCGTCGCCCGATCAGCTGCAAGGAACGACCCTGCACCGTTCCTCCCAACCCCGGCAACCAGCGCGCCAGATCACCTGAACGCCACCAGCCCTCTGCATCCCGCAACACCTCCGGAGCAGAGTCCTGGGATCCGTTCCAACGGCCAACCGCCAGTCGCTGGGTTCGCACCATCAAGCCACCATCAGCATCGAGCTGGATCTCCACATCCCCCAGCGCATCACCGCACCCTTCCACTCCCTCCAGAAAGTCCTGCGGCGGCAAAGCCGTCACCATGGCCGTTGTTTCCGTCGCCCCATAACAAGGCGCCAGATTCAATCGTTCGCTTCTCGCAGCAGCGCGACAGCTGGAATTCAGGCCTGCGCCGCCCACCCAGATCACAGCGCAGCTTTTCAAACAAGCCAGACCAGCTGGATCCTCCATCAGGCGAATCAGCTGGGTTGGAACCAAAGACAGCAAACGAGGCACGCGTACTGGATCGGGAAGCGCAACGATCCGGGCCCACACCAAGGCCGGCTGCTTGAGCCAGGCGGGCTCCAGCGGCAGATGCTCGGCACCCCAAACACGACTGCGCCACCACGGCATCAGCCCACTGATGTGATGCAGCGGCAACGGGTTGAGCAGCACCGAGCGCTGTGGCTGGATGCCAATCCGCAGCAACCAGCGAGCGGTGGCTTCTGCGGATGCATCGAGATTGGCCCGCGGTTGAATACAAAACCCCTGGCCACCGGTGCTGCCTCCGCTGGGGATCACAAAGCCTGATCCAGCGGGAAGAGCTGCTTCGCTGAGCAACGGAAGTGTTCGTTGCGGCGGTTGCAACTGAATCCAATCCGCAACCGCACTTGCCGCTGAAAGGGCCTCAAATCCACCCGCCCTGTTGCAGTTCGAAGCGTTGAAAAGCTGGACCACCATCAGATCTCAGCAGCCGTCCACACCTGTTGTGGATCAGCGCTGAACAGTGGCCCCGCAGGGCACCATCCAGGCGCCAACCCAGGCGCTGCGGGTGTTGGCCCGTTCATCTGAAGCGCCGCCAGATGCTCTAACCAACGACGCCCGATTCCCGTTTCAAATGCCGTGCTCACCATCCGCCAGGGCACACCGTCCTGCAATTGACGCAGCAGCGGACGAGGATCACCCTCCAGCGATGGGCGACGCACCTGCCAGCCCGTCCAGCTTTCACGCAGGCGCGGATCCCGGTCCAACGACTCATCCAATGCCACAGGGCCTCGTTGGCGGAGGTTTTCGAGACCCTGCTGATCCTGAGGTGACAGGGGTTGTTCGAGCCAGGCGAATCGCGGATCCCCCAGCAGTGCCTCCATCCATTGCTGTGCCGTCGCACGGTTCCAGCCACCGTTGGAATCCAACCGCAACTGCGCCGTGGAGGGCAGCCGCTCGAGCAGCTGCTCGAGCCAACGCCGCTCCAGTGAATCAGCTTCAACCGCCACCTTCCACTTCACCGTTAGTGGAGCATCGAAACAGGCCTGATCCGCCAGCAGCTCAAGCTGCTCCAGCATCGCTTCTCCCGCCGGCAGCAACTGCGCCGGTTCAGGTGCAGGCAGCCATGCAATCCCGTCCAGTTCTGCAAGCGCAGCTCCCAAGGCGAAGGCCACTGGCATGGGCTGCAGAGGAAGTAACCCTTCCAGCTGTTGCACTGTCAGATGCCTTGGCAAGGCCTGTAACGCTTGCTCATTCTGGTCAACCAGTCTGGGGTTCAAAGGTGCGGCTTCACCCCAGCCAACAGCTCCGTTGGCTGCCCGAAGCCGCAGCAACCATCCCCGGCGTGACCTGATCAACCCCGCCGCGGTCTGCAACGGACGAACTAAATCGAACTGAAAGGGGCGAACCTGCAGCTCAAGTTGCATCTGCTTCAGCGATAAAGCCCAGGGAGAGCAAGGCCCAGCATCAGACCAAGTCCATTGAAGAGCTGAAAACGCAAGGCGAGAAATTTGCTGCCACTGATCCGATCCGGTTGGTCATGGTGACGCTGCAGAAGACGAATCAGCTGCAGAGCGGCGGGGAGACCCAGACCGCTCAACAAAACCGCTGGTGGCCAAACCCCAAAGAGCAACGGCATCCACTCCAGCGCCAGGGTGGCCGCGACCCACCAGGGGACCAATCCCGCAGCCCGTCGTGTGCCCAAGCGCACCACCGGAGAGCGTTTGCCATGGGCCGCATCCTCCGCCACCTGATGGAAGTGCGAGCAGAACAGAACGAGGGTTGTCGCCAGAGCAGGACCGGCCCCCAACAACCAGGCCGTTGACCAGGGCACCACAGCTGCTCCCTGGGGGTGCAGCACCAGCAGAGCGGCTGCGGTGGCACAGGGGCCGAACGCCAGCCAGCAGAGAGGTTCGCCGAGACCCCGATAACCAAGGCGGAACGGCGGCCCCTGATACACATAACCGAGGCCACAGCAGAGCAACACCAGCCCGAACACCGCAGCGCTGCTGAACCAGGCGAGGGCGATCATCAGGGCCAGACCCAGACCCAGAGAAGCCAGGGAGAACTGAACCACCCGATCGCTGCGGCCCATCAGATTCACAACGGAATGCGGCTTGCCAGTGGCATCAACGCCGGTCTCCGCATCAAATAAATCATTGCTGAGGTTCTCCCACAGCAGCAAAAGAACGGCGGCCACTAAAAAACCGAGTAGCTGGCTCCAGCGCAGCGCGCCGGAACCTCCGAAATGCCATCCAGCCGCCAGCAGCACAGGCATCGCAGCAACCGAATACATCGGCCACTTGATCGCAGCCTTCCACAGCTGCTTCCGTTCGGCGTAACGGGATGCGACAGCCTGAGGCTCTGGCATGGACGAGGCCGGTTGCAAGCGGGTGAGATTCCATACATTTGAGCAGTCCTTTCTGACCTGTCGCGCCGCGGATGCCGGCTGATCGTCGCTTCAGCAATGTTCTTAACGCCGCCCGTCAGGGCTGGGAGGACCGCGCCAGCGATGAAACGCTGTTGAGCCTGGCGTTACCGATCGACGGCATCGATCCCTTGCGAGCATTGCCGTTGCTGGATCCGACCACATCCTTCCGGGTGCTGCTCGACAGCACCCCCGGCCTTTGTCTGGCGGCAACCGGCTGCTGTCAGCAGCTGGAGCTGGCTGGCCCTCGGCGCTTCGAACTGGCACAACGTTTCGCTGATCTCACCCTCAGCCGCCTGCAGGGCAAGACAACGCGCGTTCCGCCCCAGGCACGGCCCAGGGTGCTGCTGCGCTTCCACTTCTTCGATCAGGTGGGGGAGCATCAACGCAACGGCGAGCAGACGCCAGCCGTTGAAGCGGTTCTCCCCCGTTGGCAACTGACGCGCCAAGGATCAAAGGGATGGCTCTGCCTCAACGGTGCCGTCAGCCATGAGGCCGAAGCCCGGATCCTGGCGGAGCAGCTTTGGCTGCAGCACCAGGCTTTGCAGAGTGCAGCCTCTGAGCACAGCGAAAGCTCCGCAAGTGAGCCGCTGCTGCTGGGCAGCCCAGACCCCGATTCCTGGCAGGAGCGCTACGCCGGGCCCCTGGATCGCGGCCTGGAGCTTGTCGACAGCGGCGAGCTCCACAAGCTGGTGCTGGCCGTGCGCCAGTCGATGGATCTCGATGCTCCGTACGACCCATTGCCGCTGTTGCAACGGCTGAGGCAGCAGCAATCGGACAGCTGCCGCTTCCTGTGGCAACGCTGCGCTGGCGATGCCTTCTTCGGAGCCTCGCCAGAACGGTTGCTGAGCCTGCGGGGTGGTTGGCTGCGCAGCGATGCCCTGGCCGGGACTGCCTGTGAGGGTGACGATGGCCAGCTGCTGCTCCGCTCAGACAAAGACCGGCGTGAGCATGAGCTGGTGGTGGGAACCATTACCGAACAGCTGCAGCGCAACGGACTGCAACCCCACCGACGGGCGCAGCCCCAGCTGGCCCGGCACGGACATCTGACCCATCTGCACACTCCGATCACCGCTGCCATGCGGAGCACCCCGGTGCTCACCCTGGCGGAACAGCTGCATCCCACCCCCGCCGTTGCCGGGCTGCCAAGGCGGGAGGCGATGGCCTGGCTGCGCACACTCGAACCCTTTGACCGCGGCAGCTATGCGGCACCGATCGGATGGATCGACAGTGCAGGCGACGCCGAACTGCGGGTGGCGATTCGCTGCGGCCACGCCAGGGACTGCCAGCTCGACCTGACCGCCGGCGCAGGGCTGGTGCGGGGGTCTGAGGCGGAGAGAGAGCTGCAGGAGGTGGGACTGAAACTGGCGGTGCTGGCGGACCAGCTGAAGCTTCAGACCAGCGCCTGCAAACGGTCCATCGTCTGATCCGCGAGGGGCTGCTGCATCAGCCGTTCCACCTCGCGTATGCCCGTAGGGCTGGTCACATTGATCTCGCTGAGCATCCCTCCGATCACATCGATGCCTACGAAGAACAGGCCTTCCGCCCGCAGGGCCGGAGCCAGCGCAGCGCAGATCTGCCGCTCTCGTTCGGTCAGCTCGGTGGCTTCCGCCTGACCGCCCACCGCCAGGTTGCTGCGAAATTCACCTGCCGAAGGACGGCGGTTGATGGCGCCGAGCGGTTCTCCATCCACCAGCAGGATGCGCTTGTCGCCATCGCTCACTGCAGGAAGAAAGGCCTGGGCCATCACCGGCAGCCGCTCCTGTTCCGTGACCAATTCGAACAGAGCCTTGAGTCCGGGCGCATCGGAACTAACGCGAATCACCCCGAGGCCGGCCCGACCGCCAAGGGGCTTGAGCACGATGTCGGTGTGCTGCTCGGCAAAGGCGGAAAGTTCCGAGACCCGTCCAGCCACCAGGGTTGGCGCCATCCAACGGCTGAACCTCAGGGCACCGAGCTTTTCATTCCAGGCCCGCAGCGCGCTGGGGCGATTGAGCACCCGCACCCCTGCTCGCTCAGCAACCTCCAGCAGATGGGTGGCATAGAGGTAGGCCTCATCCACCGGCGGATCCTTACGCATCCAGATCACATCGAAGCCCGCCAGCGACTGACGCTCAGCGGGCCCGACCGAAATCCAGGGATCCGGCGTGACCGGCACCGCCATCGCCAGCGGTTCATCAGCCCGGGCGATCAGGTCCGAGGGCGTGCAAGCCCAAATCGCATGGCCGCCCCGCTGGGCCGCCTGCATCAGGGCTGCGGTGGAATCCTTGTCCGGATTGATCTGCCGCAGCGGATCCAATACAAACAGCTGGCGCATGGCTCAGGCTTTCAGCAACGCATCCAGCTCGCCGGCGCGCTCCAGGCTGTGGAGGTCGTCGCAGCCACCGATGTGACGATCATCGATAAAGACCTGGGGGACGCTGCGGCGGCCATCTCCCCGCTCCGCCATCGCGTCCCGACCCGGTTCATCGCCATCGACACTGTGCTCGGTGTAACTGACGCCCTTGCGATCCAGCAGATCCTTGGCGCGGACGCAAAAGGGACACGTTCGCCAGGTGTAGATCTCAACCTTGGCCATGGGGGATCCTGAGCTAATGAGCGGATCCTATGCAGCGACTGCGCTGATAGCGTCAGAACCTGATGAGGACCGAGTCCTTGCTGGATCTCACCGACTTCAAGCGCGATCTCTCCGAGCTCACTGACCGCCTGGGCAATGCCCAGGACTGTCTTTGACGTTCCTGCACTGAACGCACGCCAGCGCGATCTCGAGCAACTCGCGGCCCAGCCTGATTTCTGGGACGACCAGCAGAACGCTCAGAAACAGATGCGCCGCCTCGATGAGGTGAAAGCTCAGCTGATGCAGCTGGATGCATGGCGCAGCTCCATTGATGACGCCAAGGCGACGCTGGAGCTCTACGACATGGAGCCCGATGAGGAGATGCTGGGCGAAGCTCAGGATGGACTGAGCCAGTTGCGTCAGGGCCTCGACCGTTGGGAACTGGAACGGTTGCTCAGCGGCGAGTACGACAAAGAAGGCGCAGTCCTGACCATTAACGCCGGCGCCGGTGGGACCGACGCCCAGGACTGGGCCCAGATGCTGCTGCGGATGTACACCCGCTGGGCCGAAGATCACGACATGAAAGTGAGCGTGGATGAACTCTCCGAGGGAGAGGAAGCGGGCATCAAAAGCGCCACCATCGAGGTGGAGGGGCGTTACGCCTACGGCTACCTGCGCAACGAGAAGGGAACGCACCGACTCGTTCGCATCTCACCGTTCAACGCCAACGACAAACGCCAGACCAGCTTCGCCGGGATCGAGGTGATGCCAAAGATCGAGGAGGAGGTTGACATCGATATTCCAGAGAAGGATCTGGAGGTGACGACAAGCCGTTCAGGCGGTGCCGGCGGCCAGAACGTGAACAAGGTGGAGACGGCCGTTCGCATCCTGCACATTCCCACCGGTCTGGCGGTGCGCTGTACCCAGGAGCGATCACAGCTGCAGAACAAGGAAAAAGCCATGGCCCTGCTCAAGGCCAAGCTGCTCGTGATTGCGCAGGAACAGAGGGCGGCGGAAATTGCCGACATCCGCGGCGACATCGTGGAGGCGGCCTGGGGCAACCAGATCCGCAACTACGTCTTTCACCCGTATCAGATGGTCAAAGACCTGCGCACCAATGAAGAGACCAACGATGTGCAGGCTGTGATGGATGGCGCACTCGACCCCTTCATCGACGCGTCCCTGCGCCAGGGTGTCGACAGCCCTGGCGCTGACACCGAAAGCTGAAATCGATGGCATCTGACTCCTCCCCTCCGCCGAGCTTCATCAAACAGGCGATGCGGAACATGGTGCGCAAGGGGCGCCAGAGCCTGTTTCACTTCGGATTAACCGCCTTCGGTTTTATCGGATTCATCACCCTTGTGGCCTGGCTTGGGCGCCCGACCCTTCCCCAGTGAGTCATGGAGCTTGACCTGGCACTGGATGCCGGCACCGTGCATCTGAACCGTCGCGATCCTCCCGATCTTTTCGATCCCCGCGTCTGGGAAACCACGCTGCTCACCTGGATTGAGAGGGTGCGCCAGGATGCAGCCATCAGCTGCCCAGCTCTGGTACGGCGAGCCGAAGAGATCAGCCTGGGGCTCCGCTTCACCGACGACGCCAGCATCTGCGAACTCAACGGCACCTGGCGACAGCGTCAGGAACCGACAGACGTTCTCTCGTTTGCTGCCCTGGAGGACGCACCCGACTGGCTCGATGACGGTTCCGTGGAACTCGGCGACATTGTGATCTCGCTGGACACCGCACGGCGTCAGGCCCTCGAGCACAACCACAGCCTGAAGCGAGAGCTGCAGTGGCTGGCCAGCCATGGCCTGCTGCACCTGCTCGGCTGGGATCATCCCAATGACGCCAGACTCGAGGAGATGCTGGCTTGCCAGGACCATCTTCTGAACACAATCAGCCCCTCCGATACAGGTAACGTTCTGTCCCATGAAGAGGAATCGGACAACAGCGACGTCCCAGGAGATGCCCACTGAATCCCCGATGACGGTTGAGGAGGAAGCAACAGCAAGGAGTGCATCTGCGCGTCGCCGCAGCTGGTTGATTGCAGGCGACCTGCCGGCCAGCTTTCGCTATGCCGCCCAGGGTTTGGGCTATGCAACCCTCAGTCAGCGCAATTTCCGCATCCACCTGGCCACCGCTGTGGTGGTGTTCGGGCTTGGCATTGCCCTGCAACTGGACCTCATCCGGATGGCGGTTCTGGTACTTACCGTTGCTGCTGTTCTGGTCCTGGAGCTGCTGAACACCGCCATTGAAGCGGTGGTAGATCTCAGCATCGGCCGCCGATATCACCCCCTTGCTCGCATCGCCAAGGATTGTGCTGCCGCTGCCGTGTTGGTGGCGGCGATCAGCTCCCTGCTAATCGCCTTCTGCCTGCTGCTGCCGCCCCTCCTTCTTCGACTGAATTCCTGAGATCCACCGATGCTGCTGGTCATCGACAACTACGACAGCTTCACCTTCAACCTGGTGCAGTATTTCGGCGAACTGGCGCCCCACCATCCCTTGGCGGCAGAGCTGCAGGTGCATCGAAACGATGCTCTGAGCCTGGAACAGATTCGGGATCTCAAGCCCGACGCGATCCTGTTGTCGCCCGGTCCAGGCGACCCAGACCAGTCAGGAATCTGCCTGGACGTCTTGCGGGAGCTGTCCCCGACCATCCCAACCCTGGGGGTTTGCCTGGGTCATCAAGCCATCGCCCAGGTGCACGGCGGTCGAGTGGTGCGCGCCAGCGAACAAATGCATGGAAAAACCTCCCCTGTGCTGCATCGAGGGGAAGGGGTCTTCGCCGGCCTGCCCCAGCCCCTAACGGCCACTCGTTATCACTCTCTGATCGCTGAACGCGACAGTCTTCCCGATTGCCTGGAAGTGACGGCCTGGCTTGATGACGGCACGATCATGGGGCTGCGACACCGGGAGTATCAGCATTTACAAGGGGTGCAGTTCCACCCTGAAAGCGTGCTGACGGAATCCGGGCACCAATTGCTGGCGAACTTCCTGCGGGATGCCAACGCTGCGTCAGGGCCTTGACGTGCAGCTGATCTTGCACATCGGGATGCACAAAACTGCATCAACAACGATTCAGAAACGCCTGAAAGCCAACACTCGGTTGCTCCAGAGTTATGGATATCTGTACATCGCCAAGGAACGCAAAACACTGCTCAAAGCAGTCCTTCAGAAGAACTTCAAGCCCTGGCGTGAACTGATTCAATACGCCAGAAAAACAGCTTCCACGCCGATCGTGTCCCATGAAGCGTTGTCCCATGTCCTCTGTCGAGAGCCTTCCGCAACGAACTCCAGATGTCTGGGCGACTGGTTGCTGAGGAAACTCAGCAAGGCTGGCGTGAACGTCATGATCATCGGATTCGTCCGAGATCAACCCAGCTATCTCAATTCGCATTACACACAGCACGTCAAACGATTCGCCACAGCGAAATCTCTTGAGGCGTATGCCGCAAGAGCGATGCGGACATCCATCCATCGAAGCTCCTGTGATCCAGAACAACTGTTTGGCTGGCTGATGCATCACGCCTCGGTACGAACGGTTTTCTTTCCCTACGGCAGATCGATCGCACAACCTGCTGCACAGCACCGACATCCAACAGAACCCTTCGCGCAGTTGATCCACTGCCTGAAGATTCCCGATTCAGCTCACTTTCAACGGATCGACAACGTGAACGCCCAGCCAGGTGATCTGGCCATTCGCACAGCGCTGCAGCTCAGGCTGGAGCTCAAACGCGATGGGATTCGTCTGGATAAAACAGCCAAACAACGGGCCCGGGCACTGCTCTGCAAGGAAGCGGAACAGCGCAACTGGGCCCAGACGCCCTACATGGGTCTGAACCCGGAACTCAACCGGCGCATTCGGGATCATTTCTCAGCAGCCAACAACCGCTTTGCCCAACGCATCTGGGGATGCCAGTGGGATGAGATCTTCACCCCTGGGCCATCGGCGGAAGCGCGGAGTCCCATCGATGCGGAAAAGGATGACATCGATCAGGCCATCAGGCGGATCCGGCGCAAGCTGTTCCAATCGCGACCCCTTCGCGATGCCATTCGCAACGTCATGGCTGCATCGCGCTTCTTTCAATAGGAGTTAACGCTGTTAGCGTCCGATTTCATCTCTGTGCTGTCGATGTCCGTCCTGCGCTCCGCCGCGTTCGCCGCCCTCGGACTGGTGCTTGGACTGCAGGGCAGCGCCAACGCAGGGGGAGGCGTGACCATCAGCAGCTACGGCCAGCGCGCTCTGCTGATTCAGGGCGGAGGGCAGTCGGTGCTGTTGAACCCTTACCGGGCGGTGGGTTGTGCCGCTGGACTGCCGGAACCGCGGGTTCAGGCCGGTGTGATCCTCGCCAGCTCCGAACTTGCCGATGAAGGGGCTCGCGGCATCGCCGCAGGCCGGTTCCTGGTGAACCCCGGCTCCTACCGCCTCAATGGCCTCAAGCTGGAGGGGTTCGCCAGT
>QCUM01000051.1 GCA_003210735.1 Synechococcus sp. AG-679-D13 | reverse complement strand
TCAGCGTTCTGTTCCTTTGGCCTGCAGGAAACAAAAAGCAGGCCCAACCAGCACCAAGCCCGGTTGAAACAAAACCCGTCGATGAGCCTGCAGAGGTTCTGGAGCAGCCTGAATCAGATCCCAGCCCCCAGCTCACAACAGCTGAGGAGATTTTGAAGGAATTGGCGGAGCAGCAGGAACAAGCACCTGCCGTTGCTTTAACCACCTTTGCCCCTGAGAACCTCGTTCCAGGTCAAGGGCTCAATAGCCGCAAGCGCAAGGCTGGCCCCTCCCTGGGTCGTTATCGCCGCATGGCGGACGATCTGTTCCGCAACTGAGCCAGCAGCAGAGACAGTTGTCGATGCCAGGGGGTGACGTCAACAGTCGGACGTTTCGCTTCATGCGAAACGTTCATGCCATCCATTTCCTGACGCAATTGGCGGAGGACCGGGATCAGAACAATCCCGAATACAACAGACAAAAGCAACAAAAACGGCAGCAACGAAAACAACCAGATTGTGGCCACAGTTGTCATCACAGCTGTGACCACAAAACGAAGCCAACGTGGTGCCTGTCGTCCAGGTAATTGCTTCATGATTCGTCTATGCAGCTCTGTCGAAAAATTTTTTCGAGCTCATCACGAAACGCACTTGCCGTGAGGGGCTCCGCTAGGCGGCGTCGCTGATTGCGCTTCATTAGCGAGCTGATCCACCAGATCTGGAGTACAGCAAACAGAGCTGCCGTGATGGCCAGGCTGACGCTGGCACTGTTCCACACGATCAGCAATGGATCAATAGGTGGATTGCGGCAAGGTAAAGCCTGATTGCATATGACCGATATCAAGCAACACGTAGGTGAGCCAGATCAGCACAGCAGCGACACCGGCACCAGCGGCAACCTTGGCCACCGATCGACCGATCATCTCGAGCAAGCTGACCTCTTTCATCCAATCGGGAGCAGACCTCTCAATTCTGCCGTGATCGTCGAAAAACCGGGCCACAAAAAAGCCCCTTCACGGGGCGGGCCCGAACACAACGGGCTAACAGCCTTGTTCCGGAAGCAGCTCAGAGGGATCCGGCTGGAGGATTCAAGCGAGCACATCACCCATGAACTGGTGTGCGAAATCAACGGCAAGATCCAAATTCATGGCCTCTGTTCTCCCCGAACGCTTGCGGGGCTTGAACGAGTGATCACCGTCAGGAATCCATTGAAGCTGCAGGGGAGATTTCAGGTCGTACCCAGGCACTTCATCCGTGCTGCCCATGGGATCGCGCTCGCCCTGCAAAATCAGGAGCGGTGCCCTGAGCTGCTCAAGATGCTCCGTGCGAACTCTTGCGGGTTGTCCCAGAGGATGGAAGGGATAGCCAAAACAAAGGCCTGCTCGAACGGCAGTTGATGCAGAAAGCTCGTTCAGCAGCATGCTGGCGATCCGACCTCCCATCGATTTCCCACCGATGAAAATGGGGCGATCGGAGACAACATCTTCAACAACCTCGCGGAAGCATTGAAGTAAAACCGGCGCACGATCAGGTGGGCATCGCCTGCCTCTCTCCTGTGAACGCCGCATGTAAGGGAATGCGAAGCGATGAACCAACCATCCCCTGGAGGCGAGCCCTGCGGCAATGGCCTCCATGAACGGTGATTGTTCTGAAGCTCCCGCACCGTGAGCAAAAACCAGTGCCGCTGGTGCCTCAGAAGGCCCGGAACTCAACAGAGACTGGGCCATTGACTCAGTGAAGACTCAGCGGGAGGCGACGGCTTCAGCCATGGGAGCTGCAGGTTCCGCTTCAACAGCAGGGGCTGCTTCAGCAGATGCATCGAAGCGGCGGGCGATCAGTTCATCAATGGAGAACAGACCGGGACCGCAGGCCAGGATCGCCGCTGCAGCACCGAGGTAAAGACCAAGAAGTTCCAATAGGAAGATGTTGAAACCGGCGGTCACAATCGCGTGGTAGATCGCGACGGAAATGGTTCCTGCGATTGCCATGGCGCCCACGCGGGTCAGAAGACCAGTGATCAGCAACCAGCTTCCGATCACTTCGGAGAAGGCTGCGACGTAGGACAGCAGGATCGGGAAGGGGAGATGCAGAGGACGCACGAAGGCGTCAGCGAAGTTCTCGATGTTGGCCAGCTTCTCGTAGCCGTGATGAATCAGCAGCGCTCCGGTGAAAACGCGCAACACGAGCAGACCGAGATCCGCCGCAATCGCACGGGTCAGGACGAGACGGATCATCGGCTTCAATCATTACGTGACGCAACTATACGTAATTTCATGAAGCACGCTTTACATCAACCCAACATAGGTACGTAGGGTTTTTTACTTAGCAGGCTTTCTCCCGGGCGTCAGTCGTCGTAAACAAGGCACTCGGGCTCGTCGGGGTTCTGCTCACAGAAGAGTTCCAGAGCCGTTGGGTCGTGGCTGTCCTCAGGAAACTGTTTTTTGTGATCCAGGAGCCACTGCAGCTCCTCGGTGAGATGACGCACCTTGCCGTCGTTGTGCTCCGCCAGGGCCTTCAGAAATTCCTCTTGGTCCTTCTGGATGTGCTCGTCAATGGTTTTCATGTCCAGATCACTCCGGGAGACAACAGCGTGGTAGCGAAGCCGCACCGGTTAGATCAGTCGGTATTTGTACCTTTATCGCCGAAAGCACACAAGGTTTCCTTCCCCTGACAGGCATCACGAGGTGTGACACCTCAGTGGCGGCGTCGACCAGCCGCGTGGAAAGTCAGTGCATTGATCTCTGTGGTGATGGACAGCAACAGGCCCATGCTGCTGGCCGGTGGAATCCTTTTCGCCATGGGGCTGGTGATCGGAGTTGCCATTGGATCAGCCACCGCAGTCTCTGCATTGACGCAGGGCGCTCCTGACGTTCTTCAGAGCTGGTCCGGAGTTGTGGCAATGCCCTGATCCAGCTCAGATCAGCGCCAGCGGACGGGGGGTGTTCAGTGCAGTCGCGTTGTGGTCGTTTTCATTGGTGCGACTCAGTTCCAGATTGAAAAACAGAGCCGTGGATTCAGAAAAGTACGGTCCTGAATGCCAAGTCCCCGGATGAAGTTTCAGTCCTTCACCGGGGTGAAGTTTCACCAACAGGAGCGCTTCCGCAGCGATCGTGTCTCCGGGGGGAGCAACAACCATCCAGAAGGGCTGGGCATCTGCAGAGCCCAGACACTGGCTCACTAGGCGGTGCCGCGTCATGGCCGCCACCTGCGGCGGACGCCGTCGAAGTCGCATCAGATAGAAGCGGGGGTGATCACCCTGATCAAAGTGGAGCGACGCATCCTGGGGACCGAATCTCGCCGGATCGTCCTGGGGCTCCAACAACGTTCCACAGACTGCGAAGCGCGGATCCCGCACATTCACCGGATGTAAAACCTCAGACATCTTGAGATCTGCGGGGTCAGCGCATTCCGATGCTGATGTTGCCGCAACTGATCAACTGCTCGAGCCGGGCGGTGAGTTTCTGCTCCGTGCGATCGAAGTTGTCGTGGTGACCCGCCACGAATGCAAGTTCCTCGCTTGTGATCACCTGATGGGTCACAGCTTCGAGGTAGATCTGGACTAGGGACATCATTCGACGTCATCAGGCAACAATCCTGGCAACCGAGAAGGAAGACCGGGGGCAACGTCCATCACAGGAGGTGGTAGCCATGCAGAAACAGCAGATTCAACAGCTGGTCAAAGAGTGCTCGATGGGGCTGTTTGATCTGGCGTGTTCCGTCAGCGGTCACAGCAGCTGGGATCTCAATCTGCCAGTTGGGGTGATCGATGCCCGCAAGACCAGGCCGAAGCTGATGGTGACCGCGGTGGGAACCATCAATTCCATGGTGAGGGCGTCCTCCACCATTGGGCATCCGCTGATGCAGCGGTTCTTCGAGCGAATGGAACACGTCGGGTTGGACAAGGCGCTTGAGGAGTCGATCGGCGGAGATCAGGCCGACGACTTCGCCGAGATCTGGCAGGCCTACAAACAGGAACGATTCGAAAATGGCGCTCCGATGTGGAGCATTGAAGACGCCACGGCCTTCGTGCTCCAGTCGAGAGAGGCCCATCAAGACCGCGAAGGCGCCTGCATCGCCATCCTTCCGGGAGACCCGCATTCGATCGCCACGTTTTCCCTGCCGATCGCTTTTCTCACCCATGCCTGAGCTGGGGGCCACCCATGGCCGCTGAGCTCCTGCTGCTGCTGGCGCTGGGGGTGATCGCCGTTGTGGCCAATGCCCTGTCGGCTTTTGCCGGTGGTGGTGCCGGCCTGGTGCAGCTGCCGGCTCTCATTCTGCTTGGACTGCCCTTCGCCTCAGCCCTGGCCACCCACAAGCTGGCCAGCGTGGCCCTCGGGCTTGGTGCAGCTGGTCGCCACTGGCGCGCCAGCAGCCTCGATCCCCGCCTCTGCCTCCTGGTGCTTCTTGGGGGCCTGCCGGGGGTGTGGATTGGAGCGAGCACCGTTCTGGCCGTGCCGGATCGCATCGCGACCGCAGCCCTTGGCCTGCTGACCCTTTGTCTTGGGCTCTACTCCGCCCGACGGCCGGACCTCGGTGAAAGCGACCGCAACGTGAACCACAACCGGCAGCAACAGCTGATCGGGGTAGGGGTGCTGTTCGCCATCGGCGTGCTCAACGGCTCACTCACATCCGGCACAGGCCTGTTCGTGACGCTGTGGTTGGTGAGATGGTTCGGCCTGAGTTACACAAGAGCCGTTGCCCACACGCTGATCCTGGTGGGCCTGGCCTGGAACGGCACAGGGGCTCTGGTCCTCGGGTTCAGCGGTGAGATCCGCTGGAGCTGGGTGCCGGCCCTGGTCGTGGGATCACTGATTGGCGGCTATGTCGGTGCTCATCTTTCGCTGGAGAAGGGCAGCCGTTTGGTGAAACGTGCTTTTGAACTGCTCTCGCTGCTGATGGGAGTGTCACTCCTGATCCGGAGCCTCTGAACTGGACTCCCCCAGGAAACGGTCGGCAAAACGGGTGGCCATCACCACCGTTGCGACGCCATACACCGCGAAAGTGACTGCCTGGCCGGAGGTTCCTGGCTCATAAACATCTCCCACCAACAGCACCCAGTCGATCAGGGATGCCACGGTGCCCCAAATCACCACCCAGACGGAAACGTAGGTAATCCCTCGGATCGTTGGATTCACACAACTGCAGACAGAGCTTCCAAGGCTAGAAAACCAGATGTCGATCCATTCCTCCAGATCCCTGGAGCCTGGACTCCCGTAATCTCGCGGAACCCTGGAGAACTGATGCCGAAAAAGCGCCGCAAACTCAACAAGGACATGGAGGCCCAGATGGATGCCGCCAAGCGAAAGATCGAGCTGGTTTCAGCGCTGATCCACGACATTCGCGACGAGGACATCCAGGGTGAGTACATGGCGGCCTTCGGACAGATCCGCACAGCGGTGGTGAACTGGGTAGCGAAGTACACGACGGATGGTTTTTGTGAGGAAACAGAAGGTCTGAAGGCCCTCTACGACGGTCTGATCAGCGAATTTGAGGAGGAGTACGAACTCTGATTCGCGATCTGCAACACCTCCAGCTGCGCCTGGCCGTTGTCGGCCATGTGGAGTGGATGTCGTTCCTGCAGGTGGATCAACTGCCGGCTGCAGGCCGGGTGGCCCATGCAGCATCGAGCCTGGAACACCCCGCTGGCGGTGGAGCAGTCTGCGCGATTCGCATGGCCCAGCTGTGCGGCGCAACAGTGCATTTCTTCACCGCTCTGGGCCGTGATGCCCTCGGTGAACGCAGCCGAATGGAACTCGAGGCTCGCGGACTTGACCTCCATGTCGCCTGGCGTGATGCCTCCACCCGTCGGGGCGTGAGCATGGTGGACCCAGGTGGTGATCGGGCCATCACCGTGATCGGCGAGCGGCTTCAGCCGCAGGCTTCCGACCCGCTGCCGTGGTCATTGCTGCAGGACTGCGATGCCGTGTTCGTCTCGGCAGCCGACCCTGAGGCCCTTCAATCCTGCCGCTCCGCCCGAGTGATGACGGCGACACCGCGGGTGCGTCTGATCAATCTGCAGAACGCAGCTGTACAGCTTGATGCCCTGATCGGCAGTGGGCTGGATCCTGGCGAAAAACTGCCTGACAGGCTTGGATTTCCGCAGCCTCGGCTCCTGATTGCCACCGAAGGAATCGCTGGAGGAACCCTGTCGCCAGGAGGACGCTTCGAGGCCAGCCCGGCTCCTGGCCCCAGCATCGACAGTTACGGCTGCGGGGACAGCTTTGCGGCGGGAGTCACCGTCGGACTGGCAGCAGGGTTGGAGGTTCGCGATGCCATTCGCCTCGGGGCCGACGCCGGCGCCGCCTGCAGCACCTGGATCGGTCCGTATCCACATACATAAACAAACTTTGGTCCCGTATAAACACAAAATTGTCTGTTGATAGAGATACTGGTCCAACTCAAATTTTCCAGTAGCCCATGCCACTCCGGCAAAACAACAAGCAGGTTTCACCGCTGCGGTTGAAAATCACTCTGCTGATTGCCGGTTTCGGACCTCTGGTGGCCATTGGTTTCTGGTTGCAATCAAAAGGATTTTTCAGCTGATGCCTAGCCTTCGCACCCTTCCTGCCGCCCTGCTTGCCGTGCTCATGGCAGCGCCATCGGTGATGGCAGAACCGGTCACCATCCAGCTCAAGAACGGCGACACCATTCATGGTGAACAGGTGCCGGAGGAGAGCAACGACTCCATCACGGTGGTGATCCATCCGCAGTTGGGGCGTCTCGAAATCAGCAGCGATGCCATCAAGCCAAAGGAGGAGCCACCCGCCTGGTCTTCCACTGTTTCCGCCGGCGTCATTGCAGTCGGGGAAGACGGCGACGACAGCATGACGTTGAGCATGAATGCATCGAGCACGTATCTCAAAGACGCAGACAAACTGGTGATGAAAGGCGGGATGAATTACAAAACATCCCGTGACAAGGGAGAGTCGTTCGACGTCGACACCGAAAAAGGTTCGGCTTCAATCCGATACGACCGTGAATTGAACGAAACGGTGAACTTCTTCACCTCAGGCAATTACGACTACAACGCCCTGAATGATGTTTCGATCAACACTCTCAAGGGTGCTTTTGGTGCGGGCTTTCCTGTGATCAAAAACGAGACCACCGAACTGGTTTTATCCGTGGGTCCAACGCTGCAGTGGAGTGAGGGCGGTCGCGACTGCGACGGCGATGAATTCTGCGGAAACACCTACCCAGGCGGCACCTTCACCACTCAGCTGAACTGGATCCCAAATCCATCGTTCAAGTTCAATCTCGACAACAACCTGTCTGTGCTGGCGACCGACTCCGAAGCAAAGCCCACCAATAGCTTCACCGCGATGATCAAATATTTTCCCTCCTTCAATAGTGGCTTGTTCACTTCACTGAAGTTCGAATCGATTTACAACAGCATTGCGGATCCTGAACTCAGCAACACCGTCAGTGGTCAACTGGGGATGGAGTTCTGAGCGATGTTGAAACCACCTCTGGATTCTGAATCGCTACGGATTTTATTCACCAAGCCCTACGGGCAACCCGGTCCAACAGCGGAACAGTGGAAAGCCGTCTACGCCGAAGACGTGGTGTTCATCGATCCCACACAGGAAAAGCGCGGGGTTGAGTCATATATCCGAGCTCAGGATGGCCTGATGCAGCGCTGCGATGATGTTTTTCTGGAAACAGAATCACTAGCCATCAACAACGATGTTGCCTTTGTGGAGTGGCGCATGGGCTTGAAGATCAAGGGGATCGAATTCATTTACCCCGGCGCAACACGGCTCAGATTCGACGGCGCTGGCAAAATCGTGCATCACCGTGATTACTTTGATTTCGTGGGTCCAACGTTCGAACCGGTTCCAGTTGTTGGAGGTTTTGTCCGCTGGCTCTACAAACGCTTCGTTTCCTGATCGACACACAACAGCTGCGATCGCGTGAAGAAAGTTGTGGAGATCATGCACGCCTGGAACAGCCCACACAACGTGCTTTCAACAGCAGCAGTGACATGACCCTTGGCGAACTGTTTCTTGAAGCAATGTCTTCCGGTGTGATCACCAAGGGAGAGATGAACTGGGTGACCGATCATCAGAACAGCTTCAACCGAACCGAAGAAGCGGTGGCACAGCGTCTTGGACGTCTGATTGACCAGGGCAGCATTCAGCTGGGCTGCAGGATGCCTCTGCGCTGAGGTCAGAACACAGCCGTTGAGCGTTTCCCCGGAGTCGATTCTCAGCTTCTGGTTTGAACAAACCAGGCCTGTGCAATGGTTCCGCCAGGACGCTCAGTTTGACGAGAAGATTCAGAGCCGGTTTGGAGATTCGGTCGAACAGGCTCTGAGAGGCAACCTCCATCACTGGAGCAACGCACCAACATCGGCTCTTGCGCTGGTGCTGCTCCTGGATCAGTTTCCCCGCAACCTCTGGAGAAACACGGCCAGGGCCTTCTCCGGAGACGCACAGGCCCTCGACTTGAGCATCCGAGCCGAGCAGCAGGGCTGGATCGCTTCTCAGCCTCGACGACCGCGTCGTCAGTTCTGGCTGATGCCACGGCTTCACAGCGAGGACCTGTCAGTACAGACCCAGGCCCTGCCGTTGTTCGAACGCTGGACCGACCCGCGCACGCTGGCTGTCGCCCAGCGTCACCGCACCACCATTGCCATTCACGGACGATTCCCCCATCGAGACAACGCTCTTGGTCGCTGAACTGGGATCAGCTGGCAGAGCAACACCTCCCTGAAACTGCATCAATGGTGATGCTTACGCCTCCTGGCACGACGGCGCCTTCGCTTGACCATCCTCAGATCGAGGATTTGAGCATCGAATTCAACCAGACTCCAACCCAGCCAGGAGATCAGCCCGAGCAGCAAGACACTGGCAATCCATCCCGTCAACGTTCACCATCCTCCTCAAGCGAACACTCCATCAGAGCGGCGAACAGAAGGGTCTTCAATCTCTGAAGATCTTCCTGTTCCCTTGGGTCAGGACCACCGGGCCACTTCTCCAGGTAGAAGCTCACCGAACGGTGCAGCAACCGGATGGCATTCACATCCAGATCGAACTGGAGCGTGGAGGGCGAATCAGCCATCAGTCCATTGCACCACGACGGCGCTTGACCAGGACGCCGTAAAACTGCCGCGCCAGCTCACAGTTCGAAGCTTGAGAACGGTCGGTTTTGCATCAGCTGGTCACCCGTCAGAACCAGGATGATCAGCGGGCAGAAGGCCAAATCAGAACCGACCGACGAAAGCTGGAATCAGGATGGCGTTGACCAGGTCGAGGAAAAAGGCCGACACCAGCGGAACGATCAGAAAGGCGCGGGTGGACGGCCCGTGCTGCTGCGTGACCGCCTTCATGTTCGCCATGGCCGTGGGAGTGGAGCCCAGGGAAATGCCACCGAAGCCGGCACAAATCACCGTTGCGTCGTAATCACGCCCCATCAGACGGAACACCAGCAGCAGATTCACCACCAGAGCAAAGAAAAACTGAACCAGCAGGATCAGCAACAACGGCAAGGCCAGCCCCACGAGGCTCCAGAGCTGGAGGCTCATCAGAGACATCGCCAAAAAGATGCCCAGGGACAGTTCGCCGATGAGATCGAGCGCAGGGGAGCGACGGGGCCAATGAAACACAGCCCTCTCTGAGCGCCGTTCCGGCAGCAGGTTGGAAAACACAATGCCCACCAGCAGGCAGGGAACAAACAGCGGCAGTTTCAACCCGGCGGCACCGATCCCTTCATTGATCAACGTGCCGGAAAGGATGCAGAGGTTGATCGCGAGCAGGGCTGTGAGGAACCCGGTGACGTTGATGGAATCTGCAATGGAACGTTCCTGATCCTGGGGATTCGATGCGTTGGCGGACGGCTCGGTCGAGCCATTCCCCTCCGGACAGGGAACCTGAAAGCGACGCAGCAGGAACTGCGCGATCGGGCCGCCACTGGCACTGGCCAGCACCAGCCCGAAGGTGGCTGCTGCGATGCCGATCTCCATCGCATTTTCGATCTGAAACTGTTCAGCAAATGTCGGAGCCCAGGCGATGGTGGTCCCGTGGCCACCGATCAGGGAAACGGTGCCCACCAACAGGCCCGTGGCGGGATGCAGCCCCAGCAGTCCTGCCATGGCAACCCCAAGCAGGTTCTGCAGGGTCATGAATCCAATGGTCAACCCGAGCAGGATGAAAAGAGCCGGGCCACCGCGACTGAGATCGCGGAACCGGGCACTCATCCCCACCGTGGTGAAGAAATAGACCAGCAGGAAATCACGTGACTCGAGACTGAAGAGCAGCTCAGGGCCACCAACAACATGCAGAACCGTCAGAAGCAGGGCCACCAGCAGTCCCCCAGAAAGGGGCTCAGGGATCGAATAGCGCTGAAGGAAAGTCCATTCGCGATTCAGACGCTTGCCAATAAACAACACCAGAAAGCCCGTGGTGATGGATGCAAGCGGAGATAACTGGATGGCTTACATGCCACAAAGTCACTTCTTTCAATGTATGGGTGATCTGGACATCAGCCCGTTTGAAAACACAAAAAAATCCCCA
>QCUM01000050.1 GCA_003210735.1 Synechococcus sp. AG-679-D13 | reverse complement strand
ACACAGGCGAATGGTTTCGCCGGTAACATTATTGTATATGTAGTACTCATTGTTATTAAGAGCATGAAGCTCTTGGTCGGCAGCTCGAATCACGGATTCATTAGCATTGTCAGTCAAAAGAGTCATTAATAAAACACAATGAATAAATTCAATCTACAGACCCTGTGAAGCGCTAGCAGCATATTAAGAGGCAAAAGACGGGGAAAATATTTTCTACCAAAGGAAGCATAATTTACATGGGGCAAAAAGTGCCATTTCGCCACCGGCACTTGCCTGCTGATTTGCTTAATGTTCATTATTTTTTGGAGAATTTGACGGGCTGGTCCTTTGAGGCGTATCGCTCTACGGCTATTCTTTTGAGTAAAGCTTTCTCGAATAGATCCTTATTTTGCTTCTGTTTGTTTGGTGCCGTTATTGCTAGCAGCAGTAGCTTTGGTATTTATAAATCTCTTCTCGATACTGTTTGGATTTCTTGAATAAGGTGGGTCTTAAAGTGATTTCGTTTAACCAATGGCCTTCGTTTAATAGCTGTAGCAACTATAAAGTTATGAATTGGAGGCAAGAGTTGGATTGCTTTTGAGTGGGACCCTCTGGCTACCCATAGGTTCTTATCTTTTTATTGATGTGTAGAAGCATTGATGCTTGGGAGAAAGCTGCCGGATTCGAGCTTGTTTGCGTTGAATTGCATAATTTTGACTGATTGATTGCTTGGGGAATGACCAATTTAGTGCACCGATTTTGTGCCTTGATCAATCTTTGATGATTTCCTATGGCAAGAGATTCCCTCAGAGAAATTTGATCAAGTATCAAGCTTTCTCAAGAGTTTCCGTTCAGCCACTTTTGTGCATTTTCCTGTACTGAGTTAAATACTTGGCTCGAGACAAAAATGCACCAGCCAGATTTCCCTTGGTTGGCTGGTGGGATCGGTCGTCGACTCGGGTCGTCAACCTCTTCAGCCACATCTATCTCGAACAAGCGCTTCAGAGCACCTGCACCACTTCACTCACTTCGGGAATGCATTCGCGCATCTTGCGCTCGATGCCCATCTTCAGCGTCATCGTGCTGCTGGGGCAGCTTCCGCAGGCGCCCTGCAACCGCACCTTCACGATCGGGCCATCGAGCTCAACCACTTCCACGTTGCCGCCATCGGCCATCAGGAATGGGCGCAGCTCATCGAGCACCTTTTCAACGTTTTCCAGGGTCAGGGCCATGGTTTCGGTGCTCATCGGGCGTCCGTGAAGTTCCGCTCCCCAAGCCTACGTAGTGGCCCCATAGGGTGACGAGAGCGGTTTACACCCCATAAGTCCGGTGCAACAGAACGGCTCCTCCCCCTCTGAAGCCCAGTACGACGTTGTTCTGGTGGGGGCTGGAATCATGGGCGCCACTTTGGCGGCTCTGTTGCATGAGCTGGATCCGTCCCTTCGGCTGCTGATGCTTGAGCGGTTGGAGGCGCCGGCGCTCGAAAGCAGCGCTGCGATGAACAACGCCGGTACCGGCCATGCCGCCAACTGCGAACTGAATTACACCCCGATGCAGGCCGATGGCACTGTGGCCACGACAAAAGCGGTGTCGATCAACGCCTCCTTTGAGCGCAGCCTGGAGTTCTGGAGTTCGCTGCAGCAGAAGGGACGACTCAACACCGGCGGCTTCCTGCGTCAGGCGGCGCACATCAGTGCGGTGTGGACAGCGGAGAACATCGCCTTTCTTCGTCAGCGCTACGGCCAGCTCAACCAACTGCCGGCCTTCTCCGCGATGCGCTGGAGTGAGGACCCTGTTGAGCTGGCGGAGTGGATGCCCCTGGTGATGGAGGGGCGGGATCCGCAGCAGCCGGTGGCGGCAACCAGGATCGAGCGCGGCACCGATGTGGATTTCGGTGCACTCACCCAGGCCTATCTGCTGCCGTTGCAGCAGAGGGGTGCTCTTGAGCTGCGCTACGGCACCCAGGTTCAGAACCTCAAGCGGATTCGCCGATCCGACATGACCGAGGGGGACTGGCGGGTTGTGTTCAAGGGGCCCTCTGGGAAAAAGGAAGTGCGGGCACCGTTTGTGTTTCTGGGTGCTGGTGGTGGTGCTCTGCCGCTGCTTCAACGCTCCGGTATTCCTGAAGCGGATGATTTCGCTGGATTCCCAGTGAGTGGCCTCTGGTTGGTGTGCAGTGATGCGTCCCTGGCGGAACGCCAGACCGCCAAGGTGTATGGCAAGGCGGCGGTGGGTGCTCCGCCGATGTCGGTCCCGCATCTCGATACCCGCTGGATCGATGGTCAGCGCTCGCTGCTGTTCGGCCCCTTCGCTGGCTTCAGCAGCAAATTCCTTAAAGAGGGCTCGTTGCTGGATCTGCCGGGATCGGTCCGTGCCACCAACCTGCTGCCGATGCTGCAGGTGGGGGCCACCAATGTGGATCTGGTGAAGTACCTGATCAACGAGCTGCGCCAGAGCCCGGAGCAGCGCCATGCCGCCCTGCAGGAGTTCATGCCCACGGCCCGCTCCGGCGACTGGAGCCTTTCGGTGGCCGGCCAGCGGGTGCAGATCATCAAGCGCAGCAAAGCGGGCGGCAAGTTGCAGCTGGGCACAGAAGTTGTGGCTGCTGCGGATGGTTCCCTGGCGGCACTGCTGGGGGCTTCGCCCGGGGCCAGCACGGCGGTGACGATCATGCTGGAGGTGCTGGAACGCTGCTTCGGTGAGCGGTTGAAGAGCGCCAGCTGGAGTGAACGCCTGCAGCAACTGCTGCCGAGTTACGGCAGTGATCCACTGCAGGATTCCTCGGTGTTCGACGCCATGCGCAAGCGCAGCAATGCCGTGCTGGGACTAACCGGCTGAACGTTATTTGCCCAGATTCACCAGCACCACGCCCGCGGTGATCAGTCCGATGCCGATCAACTGGGTGGGATTGAGCAACTGGCTGTAGGCGAAACGGCCCACCAGCACGATCACCACGGTGCCGATCCCGCTCCACAGGGCATAGGTGAGCCCCAGGGGAATGCTCAGCACCACCCGTGAGAGCAGGGCCATGGCGATGGCGTAGGCCCCGAACACCAGCAGGGTGGGCAACGGCCGGGTCATCCCCTCCGAAAGGCGCAGAAAAGAGGTGCCGATCACTTCGGCGCTGATGGCCAGCAGCAACAGGATCCAGGGCTGACTCATGACTGTGGATGGCTCATAACCGCTTCTGCCCCCTCCCTAGGATTGATTCAACGATGAAATCTGGACCCGAGCCGGGATTCCGCAGCTGCATGACCGACGCTCCCGTCTCAAGGATCCGCAACTTCTGCATCATTGCCCACATCGACCACGGCAAGTCGACCCTGGCCGACCGGTTGCTGCAGGACACCGGCACGGTGGCCAACAGGGACATGCAGGAGCAGTTCCTGGACAACATGGATCTGGAGCGGGAGCGGGGGATCACGATCAAGCTCCAGGCCGCTCGGATGAACTACACGGCAGCCGATGGGGAGGACTACGTCCTCAACCTGATCGACACCCCTGGTCATGTGGATTTCTCCTATGAGGTGAGCCGCAGCCTGCAGGCCTGCGAAGGGGCTTTGCTGGTGGTGGATGCCAGCCAGGGGGTTGAGGCACAAACCCTGGCCAACGTGTACCTGGCGCTGGAAAACGATCTGGAGATCATTCCGGTGCTCAACAAGATCGACCTCCCTGGCGCTGATCCCGATCGAATCAAGGAGGAGATCGAGGCAATCATCGGGCTGGATTGCAGCAATGCCATTCCCTGCTCCGCCAAGACCGGCATGGGCGTTCCTGAGATCCTGCAGGCGGTGGTCGACAAGGTTCCACCGCCGAATGATGCGGTGAAGCAGCCGACCCAGGCGCTGATTTTCGATTCCTATTACGACCCATACCGGGGCGTAATTGTGTATTTCCGGGTGATGAGTGGCCGGATCAACTGCAAAGACAAGGTGCTGTTGATGGCCAGCAAGAAGACCTATGAACTCGACGAAATCGGGATCATGGCGCCGGATCAGAGAAAGGTGGATGAACTCCACGCCGGCGAAGTGGGCTATCTGGCGGCCTCAATCAAGGCGGTGGCCGATGCCCGAGTGGGTGACACGATCACCCTGGTGAGCGAGCCGGCCGATGCGCCGTTGCCTGGTTACACCGAGGCTAAGCCGATGGTGTTCTGCGGCCTGTTCCCAACGGAGGCCGATCAATATCCGGACCTGCGTGATGCGCTCGACAAGCTGCAGCTATCGGATGCAGCGCTGAAATACGAGCCGGAAACCAGCAGTGCGATGGGCTTTGGTTTCCGTTGTGGCTTCCTGGGTTTGCTGCACATGGAGATCGTGCAGGAGCGGCTGGAGCGGGAGTACGACCTCGATCTGATCGTCACCGCGCCATCGGTGATTTACAAGGTGAACATGATCGATGGATCAGAGGAGATGGTGGACAACCCCGCCACACTTCCTGATCCACAGAAGCGCGATTCGATCGAAGAGCCCTACGTGAAGATGGAAATTTATGCACCGAATGAGTTCAACGGTGCCCTGATGGGGCTGTGCCAGGAACGGCGCGGTGAATACATCGATATGAAATACATCACCACCGATCGGGTGACCCTGATCTATGAATTACCACTGGCGGAAGTGGTGACCGACTTCTTCGATCAGATGAAGACGCGCACCCAGGGCTACGCCTCAATGGAATACAGCCTGATTGGCTATCGCAAAAACCAGCTGGTGCGGCTGGACGTGTTGATCAATGGTGATCGGGCCGATGCCCTCACCACGATCGTGCATCAGGACAAGGCCTACAACGTGGGCAAAGCGCTGGTGGAGAAACTGAAGGAACTGATCCCTCGCCAGCAGTTCAAGATTCCGATCCAGGCCTCGATTGGCAGCCGGATCATTGCCTCCACCAGCATCAGTGCCATCCGCAAGGATGTGCTGGCCAAGTGCTATGGCGGTGATATCTCCAGGAAGAAGAAACTATTGAAGAAACAGGCCAAAGGTAAGAAGCGGATGAAGGCCATGGGCAAGGTGGATGTGCCGCAGGAGGCCTTCATGGCGGTGTTGAAGTTGAATGATGGCTGAGGGTGATCACCTTGTTGCGTACTCAGAGGGATTAGTTACTTTCTCCTTGCTCTTGCGCGCTTGCGACATCTTCAACATCGACATAGTTGTAATCACCTCCTGTTAATTCAGCCAGACTCTGCATCCATTCAGATTCTAAGCCAAGTGCTATTGAGTTAATAATCATTGGGTTGGATCTTCGGTTATTCATGCTGTTAAGATCTTTTGCTGTCCCCCTAAAGTTATTATTTTTTGAACCATTTCCGAAGTTTGGATTACGGGTCGGTTCTCCGTCTGATAAGAAGAATAATGTATCAGCATCGATGTCTTTTAGAGCGTTCTGAAGTCCAGGCCAAGGATTAGTTGCACTTCCTTGAAATTCATCAATCGTATCGATAAATTCGAGAACTGAATCCAGTACTTCTTCGTTACCAATTTTGCTCATTGACTGACCATTGAAGCTCCAGCCTCTATGGTTGTTATTGCCAGCGACACTGAATGATTCAAGACCAATCATTGTGTTCGGGGCTGTTTCATGGAGATCTTGGAGCAAAGTTCGCAGCTCTGCTTTAAGCGCCTGCATACGGTTCACGATGCATGGATATGTTGCTTTGGCTCGACCGGACCATCCCCACCAGCTGCGCTTTGATACAACGTAAACAGGCGTCGGACTTCGATAAATGCAGGTTTGCATTGAACCAGAGCCATCCAGAAGGAACCGTACGTTGTCCTGGATTTCTCCACGGAAGAACAAACCATCAAGAACAATTGAGCCGTTGATGTTCTGGGTGATTCGTTTGTCAGCCCTTGCATATGCAGTGAATTGCAAGGACTGCATCGATAAACTCTTGAGTCCTGTGGACATTTGCAGAAAACTTGGAATTGCTTCGTCGTTGCTGTCTAGGTAGTTAGGGTTGGACGGCATAAAAGTTAAAAGTCGCCGCTGCTGATCTGTGCTGAAACGTAAAGCGGGTTCACGATAAGTCCGAGTGGGAGATGTGTCCCCCTCTATTTGATAATTAAAAGTCGTTTTGTTTATTGTATCGGTCAAGATTTCTCTTATTGGCTTCATGACTTCTTGACCATTGATTTCTTTTGAAATCTCAACCGGTTCTTCGCAATCAATTAAATTCTTCTGACTATCAACGCAGGTCTTCTTTGGCATGACACCAATATCATCAAGGATTGTAGCCACATAAATATTTGAGGTGTCATAGCTTCCATCTGCTGCGATCGCTGGCCCACAACGGTAAAGGGAATAGCGGAAGCCGTTCGCATTAAGCCCTATTCCATAGATAATTGGCAGTTTTGCTAATTGTCTTGAATTTCTAAGGCCAAAGATGGGTTCAAATAAACCAGACGATGCATTTTTGCAAAGATCAATAGCACCGTTTTGACCGTTGTAGTTATTGAGATCGGTTTCCTCTCCAGCCCGTTGATTGGTTTCAAAAACAAGGAGATGATCGGCTTTTGTCGTTTCAGTACGAAGTAATTGGAGTCCATTGGTCGTGTTTTGGCGCAGGGTTGCTCTTGAGCCTGATGTGCTCATCATGCCTTGCATGGATTGAAGGGCAGCGCCACTTCCCACGATGATGAGTCCACCTGCAGCCAGAGATATCAACATCTCTGTCATGCCAAAACCATTGATCGCTGAATAGCGATTGGCGTTCAATTTATGAAGACGATTTAAAATCAGGGCCATGACACGAGCCTCTGGTTGGCGTACTATCTCCCTTTATTATCTCTATTTGTTTGCTGAATAAACTGTGAGTCGGATGGTTTGTTGGTGAGTTTTGAGTGAGACATTACTGCTCTGCAGAGCAAAAGCACTTTGATGTATTCCAGTAAGATGATTCAGAATCTTCTGGATTATAAGGACATGCGGAGCGATTTGGATTGCCAACTTCGTTCCAGCTTCCTTGGCTGAGATCACTATTTCCCGTCAGTAAAACGCATCGAACTCGTAATCCTGCCGTTGCTGTTTTGTCGCGGCTGGAGCGGATCAAGATGGTCAAATCATCACCACTTGTACTCGTACCTGGAGGTGACAGGATATAACTACTTGTGAGTGTTGCTACTTCAACCGCTTTTGATTCGCGGCTATTCTCCAAATGGATTAAGCGATAGTCTTTTGTAAAGTCATCATCAGGCAAGCATTTTATGCGATGCCCGTTGCAGTCTTGTGTTGTGTCATCAATGAAAACGAGATTGTTCGATGTGTTTTTGTCGAATAATTCGAGTAATTCGTTTGGCTTCCCAAATTTGTGAATTCCAAGACCTTTTGTAGTCGTAGAATCTGCGAAGAAATTAATGCAGCAATTAGATCTGTGAACGCCTAAATTAGATCGAAGATTGAATAATCCCGATTCCACCATTTGTGTATAACGATCAACCTCCCCTTGCCATGCCAGCTTTCGATAGACGGGCAAAGCCCAGCCAATCATCATGCTTCCGATGGCTGCAGCAACGACCAGTTCCAGCAAGCTAAATCCTTTATTCTGCTGTAGTTCTCTTGTAAATAAATTCATAATTGAAAACACCTTGGTGCGTAATTTGGATTCAGTTCGAGTACTCTTTGCTCTTCACTTTGTTGGAAGTCTGGAGTTGTAAATCTATAAATAATCAGTGCTGTCATGGTGTTCGTTGAGTCGCTGCCTGCCCTGATTTCTCTTCTGAGATTTGCAGAGCCGAGTTTTTTAGGTGGTGATACGTAGTATGGATTACTGCTATCTTCTAGTTTGGACTTAAGATAACTAGCAGGGCCGCCGCTCGGTGGATTGCTGGTCTCCATAGATTGTTGTTCAAGACATGCATCTCTGACTTCATTCTTTGCTTCAATAGATTCCCATGTTAGTAGTGAATCTTTCTGTTGAATCCTTTCCATATTATTCACAATTTCATCTTCGATCTCCCGACGTAACTCTTGTTTTTGGCTGGCTGTCATGGCGGCTGCTGAAAATCGTGCAACAGCACTCATGGCCATCACAATCAAAAGGCCGGCAATCAATACTTCGATCAAGGTGAATCCTGAGGCATACTGGCCATCGATTCCACATTTAATCGCGAATTGCGACAATTCACCGGTCTTGGAAGGGTGTCTGAAAAAGTACGTCCTATCCATGTATTCATTATGATTAAATGTAATAGCTTTGGCATTGGATTTTTGCGTGGATTCAATTAATAAGTAGTGGGTCTTTTCTGAAAATTGCCTGAGAAATTTAAGTTCTGATTAAAATCGCTGGAACGTATCAAGGCCTTCACCACGTAATCCGCGAAGAGTTGTCTTAC
Organism: Synechococcus sp. AG-679-D13; assembly: GCA_003210735.1. Classification (GTDB taxonomy): domain Bacteria; phylum Cyanobacteriota; class Cyanobacteriia; order PCC-6307; family Cyanobiaceae; genus Parasynechococcus. The sequence goes on along the minus strand of QCUM01000050.1, from coordinate 2,256 downwards.
CAAATCCTCTAAAATTGAGAGTGTTCCAGTGCCAGGCTTTTGCCGCAGCGTACACATAGGAAACGTTCTTAATTGCATTGGCGTCAGAATTGGCTGCCGCAGTGACAGAGGTATCACTTGTTGCATAAAGGTCGAGATTATGGCCGTTACTGCAGATGCTGCGAGCCCAGATCACTCCATTGAGTGTTGTATCTCCTGTCAGCCTTACAGCCCCCTGTGCCATTGCGAGCCATGCGCTTGGCAAGGTATTGCCTTCAATGCTGACCGTATTAGTTGGATCTTGGCAGCTCGCTGTTGAATACCAATCTGAATTCATTGCATCACTACTTGCCAAGATTAAATTCTCTGGCTTTTGTCCGCATGCTGGTGTTGAACCTGCGCTGACTGACTGGCTTGTGCAGAGTTGGGCGCTGCCTGCTAGGACGATGCTTCCTCCTTCGCCAACACTTGCTGGTTTGATCGTTGGCAACACCAGGTGAAGCACAATTTTTCGAGGGGCGTTAGTTGATCCCTCTGACTCGATAAATAGTTTTGTATTAGTTAGATGCATGTGCTCAACAAAGATGTGGCATACATCTGAGTCGAGTTTTGAGGTGCAAATCTCATCATGTTTGATTTTGATGGTTTTGCTGTTCACCCCATGATCTGTAATAGCAGGTGAGCTGTAGCTAGTTTCATCTTCCAACCTTGTGCACGCCACTGTCGAACACGTTGTCCCGCGGTCGGCACTTAAGCCAGGTGCTCGGTCATCAAAGTTCCAGATTCTTTTGAGCCCGCTATCGCTTGGTTCGGTATCGTTGGTCCCATCTCCCATAAATAAAATAGCCGTTGGTAGGCCGCGATTGATTGGCCAGACCAATGGATCATCTGTAGTTGATGAAGATCTGGTTCGGTTTAGTCTTGGTATCAAATTGGTGCAATTATCGGGCTTTGTTTTAGTCGTCCATGCCATCAAGCCATCTCCATGGATTGTAGTTGGACCTAAATCCACTCGATCAGCTGCCAGGACTGCCCAATTTTTTGGCGCATCAATGGTTGAGAAAATATCGAGATAGCGCGTCATTAAAGCCCTGGCAACTTGATCTTTACTACCATCTTCGCTGGTTCTGTTAATGATGCCTTCCACTTCAAAAACCCCTTTGCCTTGACCCTTATTTTGGTCAAAGCTGATGATTTTATAAGACCGCAATTTGAAAGACGGTTCTATTCCTTTTGCGTTGTCAACTCTTAGGTTAGAGGTTGTTTTCCCTTCTTTGTCGATGCTTGATAATATGATTGGCTTTGTTTTTTCATTGTTCAGATTATCTACCTCTCGGCCTGTTGGCCAGTACCAACCTGCCCCTGATCGATGTGTTGGGAAGTCACTGGTGTCTGTACAAAATTCATCTAGATTTGGATTGCTTATTTCCCATAAAAAGTTATCGCTGGTGCTGTCGTCTTCAGGGTTAATTTGTTTTCCATTGTCGAGTAAGAAGAGGTAGCCCAAATTTCTATTTGGGTTATTTAGTGTGCCTAAAATGCGATTGAATCCATTGATGGCGGCATTGTCAGCCATGGTCTGATAGCTGGAATACACACCTATTTTCCTTGCCATCATTTGTCTGATCATCAGACCGGTTGCACCTGCAATCAGAACAACCCCCATCATCAGAGCAAGAAGCATCACGATGCCTCGTTCTTCTGTGGCGGTTGAGCTTCGTTGTTTCAGAGCGCAAAAAATTTTCATGATTTTGAAGAGTTAGCAAGTGCCAGCTGCCATGCAGGCTCGACAAACTAAATCCTGTTCATTTGCTGATGGACCTTTCGTTTCATTTTCTGGTTCCCGATCAATAGGCCCTTTTTTGTAATCGGTTGCACCATTGTTCAAGTCAAGACAAGCAATGGCGTTGTATCCATCTTGGATCGCTTGTGAATTTTTAGGTGTTGCTGAAAGGGTATAAAGGTTCGTTGCAACCAGTTTGGCGTCAACGTCATAGTTGTTGCTGGCGAGGGTGATGCTCGTCGTTGTGAATGCTGTTGTCTCTGATGCAGGGCCAGACGCGGGCATGACGAGGCTGTAATCGCTCAGTGATTTCCAGCTGGGAGGAGGAGCCTTGTAAACGTCGACGTAACTTGCCAGTTTTTGTTGAAGTTGCGTTAATGTCGCAACAGCTTCACTTTGCTTTGTTTTAGTGAATTGACGGGTGAAATTTGGTATTGCTATGGTGCTCAGAACTCCAAGAATGGAGACCGCAACAAGAAGCTCTGTGAGTGTGA
>QCUM01000049.1 GCA_003210735.1 Synechococcus sp. AG-679-D13 | reverse complement strand
CGATTCAGATCAACTGAATCGGAAAGCCCTCACCGCATGGTGGGGGCTTTTTGTTATCTGCACATGTATGGTCTGCCCCATGAATTATCGGGAGGTCAGCCGCGAAGCCAATCGAACCAGAACGGCGATTGAAAACGCGAACTGGGATGGACTTCGCTACTGCGGCAACCGCTTCGAACGTGGCCAGTACTACAGAGAAGCCTGGAAAGCTCTGGCAGCCGGAGTGGAAGGCAAAGCTGATTTCGATCGACCCGTGTGGCCCGGCCCGGGGTATTCCTGCAAACACCTTCTGGTGCTGCAACGATCCAGGGACCTCGGGGATGAACTGCGAATCATCCGCTTTGTCGACCACGCGGCAAGAGCTGCAGACAAGGTCACAGCACTGGTGGAGCCAAGGCTCATCCCACTGCTATCGCGCAGCTTTCCCAAGGTGGAATTCGTCCACCGAGACAGCGACCTCAACCCAACCACCTACAGCCATATCGCTGCGCAGGAAAGGCTGGCTTACTGGTTCGGCCATGACAGTGCAGCCATCGAGAGGTCCTTCCTGCCGCTTCAGGCCCCGCCTCTGAAGACAGTGAAGCGCGGTATCGGAATTGCTTGGTTCTCTCGAGCAATGGGCAAGACCCTTCCCTCTCTTCAAGACTGGGGAACGGCGCTTCAGGACTGGTCCGTCCGGCTGCAGTCGCTGCAGTACCGCGAGCAGAACGCAGGATTTCGCAGGTTGTGTGAACTGACAGGACGACCGATCAGGACTGCACGCAAAATTGACCAGATCGCCGATCTAGATGCATTCGCTGCTCAGGTCAGTGGCCTGCGTGGTGTGTTGACCATCAGCAACACGACGGCCCATATGGCGGGAGCTCTTGGCATCCCCTGCGTCGTGGTTCTGGACAACGGGATTGTCACCACCTGGCCCTACACCAGCGTCAAAACACCCTTTTATCCAAAAACACGTCTGATTCGACGACGGGACGATAGTTGGCTTACAGCGCTGCAAAAGGGACGGGAGATGTTGATGTCGATGATCAACAAACAGAACATCGCCGTTTCGTGAACGAGCCCAACCCCTTTGACAACCCGCTCGAGGGTGATGAACATGAGCTGGCAGATGCCGCCGAAACCACTTTCGCTCCAGACGGTTTTTGGCAGCAACTTGAACACTGGAAATGGCAGCAGCAACGCAAGGCCCGCACACGGCAAGCCCGAAACAACGTGCTGACGGATGTCTTGCGGCTGCTCGACTTCAACGGCATCGATGGGGATTACATCGAGTTCGGATGCTTCCGGGCCGAAACCCTTCCACTGGTCCATCGCATCAACCGCAAACTGCCGATGCAGCGACACCTCTGGGCTGTCGACAGTTTTCAGGGGATTCCAGAGCCCAAAAGCTTTCGTGATCTCCATCCCCGCTGGCAGGAAGGACGCAAACACACCACGAAAGAGGAGTTCTTGCGACGCTGTCGCAGGGCAGGCGTCCCGGGACAGGCTTACACCACGATCCGCTGCCCATTCAGCAATCTCGGTGCACTCGCCCCTGACCAGCTTCCGACCAACATCGCCTTGGCGTATGTGAACTGCTACCTGCACAGCCAGGTGGAGCAGGTTCTGGAGGTGATGCGACCAAGACTGAAGCAGGGGATGGTGATCATCTTTGACAACTACTTCGCCTGCTCCCGTTTCCATCAATCCGGCGACCAGGCCGCATTCGAACGGTTCCGAAACCAGGACCATGGCTTCAGGTTCTGTCGATACCGCGACTTCGGCTTCGCCGGGGCAGCCTTTCTCGCGGAAGAGCCATTTGCCTGACTCCAAATGCTTCAGCGCCACTGTCCAACAAGAGCTGACCACAAAGAGAAGTCCACCACGAGTCGATGACACGAGCAGCCGATGTAGCGATAAAGCTGCCACGTGAGTTCCAGAACATCCGGCAACAGGCGCTGCTAAGGGTGATCGCTACGTAGCCTCCTCTCAACGCAGACCACCCATGGGCAGCAGCTTCGGCAACCTCTTCCGGATCAGCACATTCGGCGAATCCCATGGTGGCGGTGTGGGCGTGATTGTGGAGGGATGCCCTCCCAGGCTGGATCTAGACTTGGAGGAGATTCAGCGGGAACTGGATCGCCGCAGGCCAGGCCAGAGCCACATCACCACACCGCGCCAGGAAGCAGATCGCGTTGAGGTGCTGAGCGGGCTGCTTGATGGCACCACAACGCTGGGCACTCCGATCGCCATGTTGGTGCGCAACAAGGATCAGCGCCCTGGCGATTACAAAGACATGGCTGTGGCTTTCCGCCCATCCCATGCAGATGCGACCTATCAGGTCAAATACGGCATTCAGGCCCGCAGCGGCGGCGGCAGGGCATCAGCCCGGGAAACCATCGGCAGGGTGGCCGCTGGAGCGATCGCCAAACAGCTTCTGCGCAAGGTGGCAGGAACCGAAGTCTTGGCCTGGGTCAAGCGCATCCACACCATCGAAGCCAGCATCGACCCGCAGGGGGTGAACCTGGCAGATGTTGAGAGCAACATCGTGCGTTGCCCGGATCAGGAGATCGCCGGCCGGATGGTGGAGCGGATCGAGGCGATCGGCCGGGAGGGAGATTCCTGCGGTGGCGTCATCGAGTGCGTGGTGCGTCAACCGAGGAATGGCCTGGGCATGCCGGTGTTCGACAAGCTTGAAGCCGACCTAGCCAAGGCGGTGATGTCTCTGCCGGCAACCAAGGGATTCGAGATCGGCTCGGGCTTCGATGGAACACGTCTCAAGGGCAGCGAGCACAATGATTCGTTCATCCCGGCGGAAGACGGCCGTCTGCGCACCGTCACCAACAATTCCGGTGGCATCCAAGGCGGAATCAGCAACGGTGAATCGATTGTGATCCGTGTGGCGTTCAAGCCGACGGCCACCATCCGAAAAGAACAGCAAACCGTCGATTCAGACGGCAATGCCACCACCCTTGCGGCCAAAGGACGTCACGACCCCTGCGTGTTGCCAAGGGCCGTGCCAATGGTGGAAGCCATGGTTGCACTGGTACTTGCAGATCACCTGCTGCGTCAGCAGGGGCAGTGCAGTCTGTGGTGAAGCGGCTTATCCAGCCATCACGGGAGCTTTGCCGTTACTGCTGACGGCAACGGCCTCAGCCTTGGAGGCAGACGTGCGTGTCCGCGTTCGGCGGGACGCCGACTTTTTCGTTGCAACCGCTTTTTTCTTAACCGTGCGCCGAGCCCTGCTGACCGTGGACCTGCTCCGGTGGCTCAGCACCAGGGCCCATTCCTCATCGGAGAGAGTCGCTGGCTTGCTGCCATGGGCATAAGCCAATTTGGCAGCCTTCTCGATGTCCTTGATCAGGTTGGTCCATGACGTGGCGAAGCGCTTGTCGGACTGGGATTTCGCACCGCTTTCGACAAGCGTTTCGACCACTCCTGAGGCAGAAACCTTCTTACGACGTCGATTGAAGATCTCTTTCTGAAGTTGAGCGATCAGGGCATCCGCCTTATCGCTCAACTTGATGGTGAGCTGCGACATGACGCAGGGCAACGACTATCTCATCTGTAGCACTTTGGACACACGTCTACCAGCCAACGCAGCAATGTTGGATCGATGCCTTCCGATCCGAGCACACGCCGACCCAGGGCCACAGCAGCATGGCCCGCTGCCAGCCAGGGCTCCAGATCATCAACACCCAGACCGCCAGCGGCAATCACTTTCGGCAAAGGGCCCAGAGGACCTTGCAGGCTTTGGGTGTAGCCAACACCAAGTTGAGCTGCAGGGAAAAGCTTGACCAAGCCGCACCCCTGACGCATGGCCAGGAACATCTCCGTGGGGCTGAAAACACCTGGCACCAGAAGAATTCCCAGGCTCCGCGCACGATTCAGCAGCTCTGGGTCGAAGCATGGAGACATGCCGAACGACAAGCCGCACGCATACACATCGTCGATGGCCTTGGAGCGAGTGAGCGATGCAGCACCGACCTGCAGATCTGGGCACAACGTTTGAACGTTTCGGACAAACGAACACCAAGCGGGATGGTCAACCCATGCCACTTCCAGATGCCGAAGACCGGCTTCATGCAGAGATCGAATCTGACTCAACAATGAAAAACGACCCGATGCCCCCTGAAGATCAGAGGCATTGGGTCGAACGACAACGAGCAGTGGCTGAATGCCCAGGGAGGCGATTAACGCCTCCTCAAACTTCAACCATGCACTGGGTTCAGATGTACTCGGCGACCCGAACGTCACGCTTGATCAGCAGCTCCTGAAGCTCTTCGGCATCCACAGTCTCTTGCTCGATGAGCATTTCGGTCAATTCCTCGAGAACGGAACGATTGTCAACAAGAACCTTGGTTGCACGCTTGTAGGCAACATCGACGAGGTCGGAGACCTCACTGTCGATCATTGCTGCTGTTTCCTCGGAGAAGTCCCGCTCAGCAGCGATATCGCGGCCAAGGAACATTCCTCCCTGGGAGCGCCCAAGGGCGACAGGACCAATTCCATCACTCATTCCGAAGCGTGTGATCATCTGGCGAGCGGTGTTCGCAACCTGCTGAAGATCATTGGAGGCACCGGTGGTGACTTCTTCTTCGCCGTAAACGATCTCCTCTGCGACACGACCACCCAGGGCAACCGCCATCTGGTTCTGCAGATAGGCCCTTGAATACAAACCCGACTCCAAGCGTTCTTCACTGGGGGTGAAGAACGTCAGTCCACCCGCATTGCCGCGAGGAATGATGGAAATCTTCTGAACCGGGTCGTAATCGGGCATCAGAGCACCGACCAGAGCGTGGCCAGCTTCGTGATATGCCACGAGGCGAGCACGACGAACGCTCATTGCCCGGTCTTTCTTCTCGGGGCCGACCATCACACGTTCGATAGCATCGCTGATCTCGTCGTTACTCACTTCAGTGAGTTCACGCCGGGCAGCAAGAATTGCAGCTTCGTTGAGGAGATTGGCAAGGTCAGCACCGGTGTAACCGGGAGTTCGACGTGCAACTTTGTCGAGATCAACGTCCTTAGACAGAGTCTTGCCACGGGCGTGGACGCCGAGAATCTGGAGACGACCGGCGTAGTCGGGGCGATCAACGGTGACCTGGCGGTCAAAACGTCCGGGACGCATTAAAGCGGCGTCGAGAACATCGGGGCGGTTTGTCGCAGCAATGATGATGATGCCGGTATTCCCCTCAAAACCATCCATCTCTGTGAGGAGCTGGTTGAGAGTTTGCTCACGCTCGTCGTTGCCACCGCCAAGACCTGCGCCACGCTGACGGCCAACAGCATCAATCTCGTCGATAAAGATGATGCAAGGAGCGTTCTTTTTGGCCTGTTCGAAAAGATCACGGACTCGGCTGGCACCGACTCCAACGAACATCTCGACAAACTCAGAACCTGAAATCGAAAAGAAGGGCACTCCAGCTTCTCCAGCAACCGCTTTAGCAAGGAGTGTTTTACCTGTACCAGGAGGGCCCACAAGAAGGCAGCCCTTGGGAATTTTGGCTCCTACAGCAGTGAATCGGTCGGGGTTCTTGAGGAAGTCGACCACTTCGGTCAACTCAAGCTTTGCGCCGGAAATTCCTGCAACGTCGGAGAAGGTGACCTGGGTTGAAGGCTCCATCTGAACCCTGGCCTTGCTCTTGCCAAACTGCATGGCTGGATTCCCCCCGCCACCGCCTTGAGCGCGGCGGAACAGAAAGAACAGCCCCCCAAGCAGAAGCAACGGAAAAATCAAGCTGCCAACCGCCGACTGCCAAGCAGGTGCCTGACGCGTTGGCTGAACGGCAATATCAACATCGTGCTGGGTGAGCAAGCCCAGAAGCTCCTTATCAGGAGCGAGGTTCACCTGAGCACGGCGACCGTCGTTCTCCACCACCTGAGCGGTGCCACGGTCCGGGGAGATCAACACACGGCTGATCTGGTTATCCTCAACCGCTTCAACGAAGTCGCTGTAGCGCATAGTTCGCGCTTCCTGCTGGGTGTTTCCACCACCGAGAAACGCTGGGGCAATCACGACAATCGCCAGCACCAGCAGGGCCGTAAGGCCAATGTTGCGCCATCGCTTGTTCAAAGCTCACCTCGCTTAGATGAAGGAATGTTAACCGAGTCCTCAGGGATCACGCGGAGCGCAGAACTTCAACAACGCTCTTGAAGGCAAACCACTCAGGAATGTCCTCGCCACCACGCAGCATTTTGCGGAACTGGGTGCCGCTTAGCTTTTTCACGTGCAAACCGCGAGCCTCGGCATGTTCAGCGGTCACGTAGCCCTCTTCCTCGGTGTAAACGAGATTCAACGAGGGCACGGTCTCCATGGTTAGTTCCGGTGCGCACTCTTTGGCGAAGTTCTGAGCGTCGTAGGGCCCATAAAAATCGTCGCCACTGAGGGAGGACTTACAACCAGCCATGTCGCGGCCGATGATGAAGTGGGTGCAGCCGTAGTTGCGGCGGATGATCATGTGCTGCAAGGCTTCACGAGGCCCTGCCATGTGCATCGCGTACGGCAGGTAGGCCCAACGAATGCGCTCGTTGCTCACCTCAGCAGCAAGACGCTCATAGGTCTGGAAACGAACGGCACCAGGGATATCGTCCTGCTGGGTGGGTCCACAGGTTGGATGCACGAGCACCACAGCCTTCTCGCTCACATTTTGCGCATGAAGTGCTCGTGTGAACAGCTCGTAGTGGGCGCGATGGATGGGATTGCGGCACTGGAAAGCCACCACATCTTCACCATCGGGGAGGCCAGCACGAACCTCGGCAGGTGTCTTGCAGGGGAAGACCCGCTGAGGAAGCTCTAGGCCCTTGAGGCTGCCACCCAGATAAAACCGCTTGCGCTCCATGGTGATCATGCGCACCGCAGGATGCTCGATCGAGGTGGTGCCGTAACAGCCCTGGGCCTCAGCGACCTTGTCGGGCTCCCACTTCGCCTCCACCTGGAGAACCGCCAGGTCCTGTCCCTTGTAGGTGAGCAAAACGCTGTCACCGACCACCACATCGTCGCGGTCGGTGTCCATCACAATCGGCAGGCCGAACAACTGGCCAGCTGAAAGACGATGACCCGACACCACGGAGTCGTAATCCTCCTGGTGCATGAATCCCCGCAACGGCGAAAAGCCGCCAACAACCAGGAGCTCCACATCACAGGCGTTGCGATCGGAGCACTCAAGGGTCTTGCTGGCTGAGTCCTTGACGGCTTCTTGTTCAGCCTGAGGAACCATCAAATCAACCAGGGTGCCGCCATAGGGGGCAATCACCCCGGATCGATGGGCGGAGGCGGCTGCGCTGGCGGTCATGGGATGGGCTGAAGATCGGGCGATTCTCCCAGATGATCAACGAACCGCAGAAGGCATAAAAAAGGGGGGGCCAAAGCCCCCCTTCATTCGTGCACTGTCAACTGAGCCAGAGACGATCAGGCTTCCTCGAGACGGCCGTAGAGGTCACCGGTGATCTTGATATCAACCGTTTCACGCCCACCCATGTCGGAATCTGAAGGCTGGATGGCACTGAAGACGCCAGCGAATTCGCCGGTCTCTGGATCCACTTTGGTGATCGAGAGACTCATGGTGCCCACACCATCGATGTAGCGCTTGTTGTTGTCCTTCTCGAGCTGCTCGTCATCACCACCAAGAGCAACCAAGCCCTGGGCGTACTGAACACCGGTTGTTAGCGCCCGGCCCTTGGGATCGATGAAATTGCTCGTGCGGTAGCTCGGAGTGCGGTATGTGCCTTCGAAGTCGGTGCTGGTGGTGATGGCGCTGCCTTCAGCAGTGGCTTTCAGAGACTTGCTGGAGAAGGTGAATGGAAACTCCTCTCCACCGGGCACAAGAATCGTGATCGCCTGGAAATCGATGCCACCTTTCTCTTGGAACTCGAGACCGTCCTTGGTAACGGTGAGATCACCGAAAACTTCATCAAGGCTCGACGTGAAGCGAGTGAGAATCTTGCCCTCGACGAACTCAGCTTCCTGGCGAATGTTCTTGGGCTCTTCCTTGGCATAAACCTGTACGGGGTGCATGCAGATACCGCGCAGCTCGTAGGAACCACCTGCGGTTAAAGCAATCGAACCTCGGGCTGTTTCACCGATGGTGGGGCAGTCGTTGGCTTTGCCGGTGTTGCGGATGTCGTCGTAGGTGACATTGGAGCCCGCGCGCTGCACCGCTTCACCGTCACCGCTGCAGGCGGTGGTGAAAAAAGCGAGGCAGAGCGCCAGAACGACGGACAGCAGGGGGCGGATGCGCATGGGAGAAGCCGGTGGGGGCTGGACGCTGTACAGACGGCGAAAACCGTCAAGATCGGATCTTACAGGGGTGAAACCGCCTTCAGATCCGGCTTTTTGCAGGTCTCAACAACTTGTCGATGCAGACGGCCGAAGACCCAGCAGAGCATCGAGAAGCTGATGGGCGAGATGCAGTTTGGAAGTCACAGGGAATGATGTTGGCCCGCTCTCCGCCAGCAACCAGCCACCGTTAAGTGGCTCCGAAAAGCCTTGTCCAGCCCGGTCGATCGGATTCGCAAACAAGAGGTCACACCCCTTCTGCTGGCGTTTGTCCTCTCCGATGCGACACAGCGTTTCGTCATCTCCGGCAAGAGCGGCGAAACCGAGGACACGTTGCCCATCCGTTCGGCGTGCCGAGATGCCAGCCAACAAATCGGGGACCAACTCCCAGCCTTCGGCGAGACGATCCAGCCACAACGCTTTTGGCTCTTTCACCGACGTTGCGGGGATGGAACGGCGCAGATCCGCCACAGCCGCGGCCATCGCCACGGCATCCGCCTTTGGCTGCAGATCCTTCAGGACAGCCTCAAGATCTGTTGCTGAGGTGATGGGATGACAGCACAGCGCTTCCTTCCAGGGGATCGGCACCTGGAGAGGGCCATGAACAAGATCAACATCCGCTCCCCGCAACTGTGCGGCCTGAGCAAGGAGCACGCCCATGGCACCACTGCTGCGGTTGCTCAGGGAGCGAGCCGCATCCAACGGTTCCACCGTGGGGCCTGCGGTGACAAGAAGTCGCAGCCCTGTCCAGTCGCGCTTGGCATCGGGGCTGGGCTGCCCTCGGCTGAACAAACTGACTGCCGCCAGTTCAATCATCAGTGGATCGGCCATACGACCATCTCCCAGGCGATCGCATGCCAACAACCCCGCAGCAGGTTCCAGGGGAACCACTCGAGGGAAATGCTTGACCCGCGCCCAGTTGTCCTGGACAGCGGGGTGATTCCACATCGCCGTGTTCATGGCAACCGCCGCCAGGACAGGACATTCACAGGCCAGCAGCACGCTGGCCAGAAGACCGTCCGCCGAGCCCTGGCTCCAACGGCTGAGGCTGGAAGCACTCAGGGGAGCAACAACGACCAGCTCAGCCCACTCAGCCAGTTCGATATGCAGCGGCCGTGAACAGCTGGAATCCCAACCATCTGCGTCCTCATAACAGCGATGGCGACTCAGGCTGGCCAGTGCCAAAGGACTGACCAACTTCGCTGCACTCGGAGTGACCACACAGCGCACTTCTGCCCCCGCCTTCACAAGGGCACTAACCAGAAGCGGCGTTTTGACAGCTGCAATGCTGCCGCTGACACCAATCAGCAGACGACGCCCTGCCAGCGGACGCAGGGCATCAGTCCTCATCAAACGGTTCCTGGTCAACCAAGTGCACGTAAGGCGCCGTCAGGTATGGGCGATGGATGGCCAGAGCCCGAAGCAGATGCCAATCAGCCAGACCGGCGAACGGAGTCGGATAGTCATCCTCATCCAAGCGCTTAGCCAGAACGGCAATCGATTCCTCATCAAATTGCGCCAGGCGCTCCGGAGTGATGGCGCTCTCGGGCATCGAAGCGGACTGCATCGGGGGATTGCCTGACGTCTTCAGTTTGGCTCAGCAGCCCACCGCTAGCTTGACGGAGAGGGGAATTAGCTCAGTTGGTAGAGCGCTGCGATCGCACCGCAGAGGTCAGGGGTTCGAATCCCCTATTCTCCATCGGTATGTATTCCAGGCGAGGTCCATTCACGGTCGGGCTTGGGGCCGTGGTGACCCTGGCCACCCTGGCTAGGCCGGAAGCTCTGGTGACCTTCACGATTCTGATTTTGGCCACGGACCTGGGCCGATCGAACCGCCGCCCGGTCACCTTGGCCCTCCCATGGGGTAAAAGGGAGCATTGAATTGCACCAGGGTCGATGTCGCAGTCGAAGCGTGAGCAGGTCGTCAGCCACCTGCGATACATCCGTCAGGAATTAAGGGAAATGCATCAGGGTGTGATGGAAGACGGTCTGCTGCCTGAGGCTGGTGAAGTACGCGGTGTGATGGCTCAGATGGAGGCGCTGCTCGAGCTGCTCGAGGGCAAGTCGTCCCGAAAGGCGAAAGCGGAATCCAGCTGAACGAGGCATCACCCAAGCGTTCCAGAAACAACCTGCCTGTTTTGGAAAGACGCCAGCCAAAGAGCGTGGGACCTTCACATCCGCCACGGTTGGGGTAAACCTGTTTCAAAGCGCTGGGCGGATGATGGGGATCACCATCCCTGCCTCTTCCACCGGAACGGATGGCACATCGCTCACAGTCCACCCGTCTTCATCAACGCTTCGGCCAACTGCCGGCAGGCCTTGAGGTCTGGGCTACGAATCCCTGGCGTCGGCTATCGCTCTACACAATCGTTCTGCTCTCAGGCTTCTTGCTGGGAAGTGCCATTACTGCCGTTGCAGGCGTGCTGGGCCAGCTTGACCCGGTTGCTGCCCTGCTGGTGGTGATCGGCACTGAACTCACCATCCGGGCTCGTTCAGACCGATGGTCGTCCCTCATTCGCCAGTTGTTGAGCCTGGGACGAATCGGATTCCTTTACGGACTGTTTCTCGAAGGATTCAAGTTGCTCTGACGACAGGCGCGGACAAATCCAAACACCATTCATACCCTTC
>QCUM01000048.1 GCA_003210735.1 Synechococcus sp. AG-679-D13 | reverse complement strand
CACTGGCTTCAGCCCAGAGGATGGCGACCAGATGGCCCTTTCAACCAACGCCTTCCCAGGACTGTCGGAGATCAATCTGGTGACCGTGTCCTCCAAGCGCCAACTCAAAGCTCAGCAAACACAGCCGAGCAACGTCATCTACTACGAAGCCAAGGGCAAGCTCTACTTCGATCAGAACGGAACCAAGAAGGGATACGGCGAGGAAGGCGGTTTGTTCGCAATCCTCAAGGGAGGGCCTGACCTGACGGAATCAAGCTTCCAGATCGTCTGACTCAGCCTTGCCATGGCAAACCGCTGCCAACCGCCTCGCGGATGGTGCGCAACCCATGGCGATTCAGCTGCTGCTGCAACCCCTCCAGGATGCGAGGCACAAGGTCGGGCCCCTTGAAAATCCAGCCGGTGTACAGCTGCACCAAAGAGGCGCCTGCACTGATTCGCTCCCAGGCCACCTCAGGCGAATCAATCCCTCCCACCCCGATCAGGGGGAGGGCCGGCCCAGCACTCACCCGCAAACGACGAATCACTTCAAGAGCACGCTGGCGCAGAGGGGCACCGCTGAGGCCTCCGGCCTCCTCCGCCAGGGTGCGACCGGTCTGTTGCAGACGTCGCTGGGCGAATCCAAGCCGATCAAGGCTGGTGTTCACAGCGATCACACCAGCCAATCCCTCCTCGAAGGCGAGCCTGGCGATGCCATCAATCGCATCGTCCTCCAGATCGGGAGCGATCTTCACCAGCAACGGAGGGCAGGCCGGCAGACGCCGCAGCCGTTCCACCAGCCGTCGCAGCTGCGTCGTGTCCTGCAGGTCCCGCAGGCCAGGCGTATTCGGTGAACTCACATTGATCACGGCGTAATCAGCCAGCGGCGCCAGCAGCTCGAGCGACGAGGCGTAATCGTCCGGGGCCTGCTCCAGGGGGGTGATCTTCGATTTACCCACATTGATGCCCAGCACCGCCGGACGGCGCCCGGGGGGCTCCAACTTCTGGCGCTGCAGCGTCTTCAGCAACGCCTGGGCACCATCGTTGTTGAACCCCATCCGATTCAGAGCCGCCTGCTCCTCCGCCAATCGGAACAAACGCGGGCGGGGATTACCGGGCTGGCCATGCCAGGTGACGGTACCGACCTCCGAGAAACCAAAACCGAAACGGTCCCAAATGCCGGCCGCAACACCGTTCTTGTCGAATCCAGCCGCCAAACCAACGGGATTGGGAAAACGGCAGCCGAACAGCACCTGCTCCAGGCGAAGATCCCGCCGCTGCAGATCTCCTGCCAGACCATCCAGCACCGAGGACACACCCGGCCAGCGCCGCCGCAGACTCGCCTGACCCAGTGCCGTCAGCGCTGTACGGGACAGCTGCTCGGCATCCAGACCCTCATCATTGGCGAGCACCGGCCCCAGCCAGCGCTGGTAAAAAGCGCCGCTGCTGAGTGAAGTTGCCGGCATGGCCGTTGCTCAGGACTGTTCTGATCCTCCCTCGCGGCGTTGCAGGGTCCAGCGACCCTTCTCCTGCGGTTGCACCAACCAGTCACGCCAAAGCCAGGCAGCATCCTTGCTTTCAAGCTGACGCAACGGCTGCTCCACCAGCTGAGCCAGTTCCATCACGCTGAGGCTGTAGCCCCCGCTCGCCAGACGATCGGCCAGTTCCAGGCGACTAAGCAACTGTTGCAGCGGTAGAGGTGCCGGATCCTCATGGTCCGCCACCGCAGGAGTTGAAGCTGCGGAGGGCAGATCAGCGGCACGACCCTGGGAATAGGCGACGGCGATGCGATCCACCCGATCGTTATCCGGATCGCCACTGTGACCCTTCACATAGGCCAGGGGGACATCGTCCAGCCGAGCCTGATCCAGCGCTTTCCAGAGGTCCTGGTTCAGCACCGCCTTGCCAGCCGCCGTTTTCCAACCCTTGCGCTTCCAGCCCTTCATCCAGGAACCGAGGCCATCGATCAAATACTTGCTGTCGGTTCGCAGGGTGAGATCGGGGTGGCGGGGCAGCTCCTTGAGCCGTTGCAGCAACTCAAGGGCCGCCTGCAACTCCATGCGGTTATTGGTGGTGGCGGGGTCATGGCCACCGAACTCCTCCACACTGCCATCTTCAAAGCGCAGCAAGGCACCCCAGCCCCCAGGCCCGGGGTTGCCGCTACAGGCCCCATCGGTGGCAGCAGCCACCACCCGCCCCCGTCCATCAGCCATTGCTCGAGTCGTGCAGGATCCGGTACAACTCAGATTCTCCCGGGGGGTCGATGCGGCGAACCTACCTCCGCACCCTGATCTTCACCGGGGCCATCGCCACCACACCCCTGCTGTTCCCCCGAGCCAATGCGGCCGAGGGTCTGTTCAACAGCCAGCCGGTGCCCCAGGACAAGTTCATCGTGCTGGCACGCCCCATAGGCCGCAGCGACTGGACGTTGTTGGTGCTCGAACAGCTCAAGCCTCAACCCCGTTGCTGGAGCAAACGATCGGATGGATTGGTGGACCCCAGCCTGAACCGGTTCGACTTCACAGGCATCTGCAGCCGCTACCTCGACAGCAACGGCTATTCCCTTCGCAGCGGTGGTGAAGACCTGGGCAGCCGCGTGCGCCTGCGACTGCGCCAGCAGGGACGCGATTTACGGCTCGAAACCAGCCAGCAGCAACAACGGAGCTCCGTCGTGATCGGACGAGCAGCCATACCGCAGCGCGACCGCCATGGTTTCGTGAGCCTGCACCTCGAGCCCGGTTGGCGCCTCGAAAGACGGGTTTACCAGGGAAAACCTCTCAATCATCTCTATTTCGCCCATCGCGAACCGTTCAACCGTCTCCTCGCAAGGTCCCAGCCGAATCGTCCCCCTGGATTGAATCCTCTCGGCACCCCCGCCGCCCCTCCACCTCTCCAGCCCATGGCACTGGATGGCAAACCGATCCGACTGGAGGTCATCCCCTTTCGCCCCAGCACCCGCTAACTGGCACAGTGCCAGTTGACAGAGCGTACCGCCGCAGCGCTGCAATAACTCTCAGGCCTTCTAGTTTTAGTTCGTGTGAGGAGTGCAAGCGCCTCTTCAGGGTCGAAACAAGGACAGACTCCTGAATGTGTCCACCCTTCAAAGCTCTGCCTTCGGCAGAGCTTTTTTATTGCCCATTGATCGTTGCTGCACAAAAAAACCGACCTCCGAAGAGATCGGCCTGAAGGTTGATAGAGAAAGGATCGGCAACGGCCGATCCATACCGATCACTTGAGGGTGACTTTGCCGCCGGCCTCTTCGATCTCTTTCTTGAGGGCTTCGGCATCGTCCTTGGAGATACCTTCCTTGACAGGCTTGGGTGCAGCTTCCACAAGAGCTTTGGCATCGCCGAGGCCGAGGCCAGTGGCGTTGCGGACAGCTTTGAGGACCTTGATCTTGGCTGCAGCGTCGAAGCTGTCGAGGATGACGTCGAATTCAGTCTTCTCCTCAGCGGCTTCTCCACCACCACCAGCAGCACCAGGGGCAGCCATCACGACGCCAGCGGATGCGGCGGCGGACACACCGAAAGCCTCCTCGATCTGCTTGACCAGCTCGGAAGCTTCAAGCAGGGAAAGGGATTTCAGTGATTCGAGAATTTCGTCGGTTTTTGCAGACATGGTTTTAAAAGGGGAAGCAACAGATCAGTGAACAGTGGTCTCGGCGGAGCCGAATCAGCCTTCGCCGCCTTCGGCGTGCTGCTTGAGCGCCCTGGCCATGCCAGAGGGAACCTCGTTGATGCCCACAGCGACCTTCGTGGCCACGGCGTTGATAGCACCCGCGATCTGAGCCATGAGCTGCTCCTTGGAGGGGAGATCGGCAATGGCTTTGATCTCGTCCTGAGAGAGGAGCTTGCCTTCGAAAAGGCCGCCCTTGGTCTCGGACTTGTTGAGTTCCTTCTGGAAGGTCTGAACAGCCTTCACACCGGCACCAACATCGCCCTTCACCAGGACGAAGGCGTTGGTTCCGGTCAGCAGGGAATCGAGGCTGGCCCAGTTGCTGTCGCCATCAATGGCACGGCGCATCAAGGTGTTTTTGGTCACCTTGCAAACGCTGTCGCTGGCCCGCAGACGATCCCGCAGGTCAGACATCTCCTTGATGGACAGGCCCTTGAAATCAAGGACAAGTGCCAGTTCGGCGTCGGCGAGGAGCTCTTTGAGCTCTCCGACGATCTGCTGCTTGTTCTCCAGCGTGCGGCCCATAGGGATTGGATCGGATCAAAGGAACAAGCTGGGCAGGCGACCGATCGAGTCTTCGGATGAAGACGAGGCCGCTTGCCGATCCAATCCCCGAGGGGAAAAACCGTTTTGCGTTTGCCTCGGCAGGGAATTACATCGAAGGGCACAATCGCAATCGTGCCCGTTGAAATCCTGCTGTCTCTGGCCGGGCGCATGCCCGATATGGCTTTCGCCAGTTTGAAAGTGTAAAGGAAAGCCTGATCAGCTTCCCTGCTCGATGTCCTGCAGAGCGGAGAAATCCACTTCCACGGACGGACCCATGGTGGAGGTCACGAACAGCGACCTCCAATAACGACCCTTGGCACCACTCGGCTTGTTGCGGTCGATGGTCTCCTGCAGGGTCTTGAGGTTCTGCAGCAGAGCCTCGGCGCTGAAACTTGCCTTACCGAAACGCACGTGCACGATGCCCGTGCGATCCGCCCGGAATTCCAGTTTGCCGGCCTTGAATTCCTGAATGGCAGATGCCAGGTCGGTGGTCACAGTGCCGGCCTTGGGGTTCGGCATCAGACCACGGGGGCCGAGAACACGGCCCAGCTTGGCCACTTTGGGCATCATGTCCGGGGTGGCGATCAACAGGTCGAAATCCATCTCGCCTTTGGCGATGGACTCCACCAGATCTTCATCACCCGCCAGTTCGGCACCGGCAGCCTTGGCTTCAGCAACCTTCTCACCGCGGGTCACCACCGCGATGCGAACGCTCTGACCTGTGCCGTTAGGTAGCGCCACCGTGGTGCGGAGCTGCTGGTCGGTGTACTTCGGATCGATGCCGAGGCGTACATGGGCCTCCATGGTTTCGTCGAACTTGGCGTTGGCGTTGTCCTTCACCAGGGCAATCGCCTCGAGGGGTTCGTAGACGCGATCCTCGATTTTGCTGACGAGGCTCGCCAGGCGCTTGGGGAGTTTGGGCATAACGGAATGGGGTGCGGACGACATCAGTGATGTCTCCCCCGGTAGTGGTGTTCAGGGATGCAGCAAGATCAGTCGCTGATGGCAACACCCATGTTGCGGGCGGTGCCTTCGATGATCCGCATCGCGGACTCAATGCTGGTGCAGTTGAGATCAGGAAGCTTGGTCTTGGCGATCTCCTCGAGCTGAGCCCGGTTGATCGAACCGACATTGCCCTTGGCGGATTCGCCCGAGCCCTTGTCGATTTTGGCGGCTTTGGTGATCAGCACCGACGCCGGGGGCGTCTTGGTGATGAAGGTGAAGCTGCGGTCCTCATAGACCGAGATCTCCACCGGGATCACGAAACCGGCTTTGTCCTGCGTCCGAGCGTTGTACTCCTTGCAGAACATCATGATGTTCACACCGTGCTGGCCGAGGGCAGGACCCACCGGCGGCGCGGGATTGGCTTTGCCGGCCTGAAGGGCCAGCTTGATAACAGCGGTGACTTTTTTGGCCATCGTCTAACGGCTTTTGACATCTGCGGATAACCGGGCCCGAAGGTCCGATGCGGCGAAGCGGGAAACCGCTTCTCAGGCCGCCCTCCACAGGGAAGCGGCCGCCGCACCAACGTCAGCTCTGCTTGCTGATCTGGGAAAATTCAAGTTCCACCGGGGTCTCGCGACCGAAGATGGAGAGGAGGGCTTTGAGCTTGTTGCGCTCGCCCGAAACTTCGATCACCTCGCCCTGGAAATCCTTGAACGGTCCAGCCGTCACCAGGATCTGATCCCCTTCGGTGAGATCAACCTTGACCACGGTCTTCTTCTCGGCTGCGCGCTTGAAGATGCGATCGACCTCAGAGCGGCTCAGCGGGCGCGGCTTGATGTGACCACGCGCCTTACCCGTTGCCCGACGGTCCTCAGCACCAACAAAGTTGATCACGTTCGGTGTGCTGCGCACCGCCATCATCGTGTCCTCATCGAGAACCATCCTCACCAGGACATAGCCGGGGAACACCTTCTCTTCTGTCGACTGACGGCTGCCGTCCTTCTTCACTTTCACCGCCGGGGTCTGCGGAATTTCGATTTCCAGGATTCGGTTACTCACCCCAAGCGTGACGGCCCGTTGTTCCAGGGTTGCCTTCACCTTTTTCTCACAGCTTGAGGCCACCTGAACGGCATACCAGCGAGCGATAGCCGTGCTCGCAGCAGAAGGAACGGCTGCTGTGCCCTCCTCACCCTCATTCGGGGCCGGCAGGTCAAGTACCTCAGCTGAATCCGGAGTGGTGAGATCGTCAGGCACGGCGGTGAGGAGGGTGCGGATCAGCGGAACACCTGGGATGACGCCCACCCGAAGAAACGACTCACTGCAGCGATGGTTGCGGCCGAAAGGCTCACCATCAGGATCACAGCAATCGATTCACTGAACAACTGCTGGCGGCTGGGCCAGACCACAAGTTTGAGTTCATTGACCGTATCCGCAAGAAAACCACTGGATGCAGCGGAATCAGCGGTGGCGTCTGAACTCTTGGCGGAGGTGTCCTCGGAAGTTGGGCTGGTCACGGAAGGGGGACCGGGGGCTGACAGGGATGCCGGCAGGCACTCTGCCAAACAAACACCTTACTGGATGCACCTCAACCAACCTGCTGTTCAAATCGAAGGGTCGTCCCCTCCTCGTCCGCGCAGACCACCCGGACGCCGCGGGCGCCACGGAAACGCTCCTCCAGCAATTCAGTTGCCAGCGGATTTTCCAGCTGGCGTCGCAACACTCGGCGCAGAGGTCGAGCGCCGTATTCCGGTTCATAGCCCTGCCGGGCCAAGGCATCGGCGACGTCGTCATCCACTTGCAGCTGCAACCCCTGCTCCGCGAGCAGGATGGACAGGTCCGCCAGCTGCAGCCGCACGATCCGCACGAGATCGGCCACCTGCAGCGGAAGGAAGCGAATCACTTCGTCGATGCGATTGAGAAATTCCGGTCGGAACTGTGCAGCCAGAGCCTCATCCACGGCCTGCTGCAACGGCGTGTCGTCGGCTGCCCCGGAGCGGGCATGCTCCAGGATTGCAGGACTCGCCAGGTTGCTGGTCATCACCACAACCGTGTGGCGGAAATCGACGGTGCGGCCCTGAGAATCGGTGAGCCGTCCCTCATCCAAAACCTGCAGCAGCAGGTTGAACACATCCGGGTGTGCCTTCTCCACCTCATCCAGCAGCAACACCGCGTAAGGGCGTCGCCGCACCGCCTCGGTGAGCTGTCCCCCCTCCTCGTAACCGACGTATCCGGGAGGAGCACCAATCAGCCGGGCCACGGCATTGCGCTCCATGAATTCGCTCATGTCGAGCCGAACCAGGGCTTCCTCTTCATCGAACAGGGAGGTCGCCAGGGCCTTGGCCAGCTCGGTCTTGCCCACCCCGGTTGGACCGAGAAACAGGAACGAACCAACCGGCCTGCGTGGATCCTTCATACCGGCTCGTGCCCGACGGATGGCCGCGGCCACGGCAGCCACAGCCTCGCCCTGACCGATCACCCGCTCAGCCAGATGGCTCTCCATCGCCAGCAGCTTGCGCCGTTCACCTGCCAACAGCCGCTGCACGGGGATGCCGGTCCAGCGGGCCACTAGATCGGCGATGTCGCCGGCTTCCACCTGCTCCCGCAGCAATGCCGTCTCCTCCGCCTGGGCCGCCAACTGCTCCGCCTCCAGCTCCTCACGTCGTTGTTGAACGGTGTGCAACTGGTCGTACTGCAACCGTGCCGCCTCCTCGAGGTCGCCGTCCCGCTCCGCCTCGGCGATGGCATGCCGCAGGTCTTCGTCCTGCTGCAACAGCTGCCCCAGTTCCTCCAGCTGCTCCCGCTCCTGCTGCCAGCGCTGCCGCAGTGCATCGAGCCGGGAAACCACATCCAGACGGTTGCGCTGCAGCTGAATGCGCTCCTCCTCCGGCGCCTGCTCAGCCGCCAAAAGGGCAAGTTCCACCCGGCGGAGATCCGCTTCGGCCTCCTCCACAACCTGAGGTTTGGAGGTGACCTCAATCTTCAGTTGAGCCGCCGCCTCATCAATCAGATCGATCGCCTTGTCCGGAAGGCAGCGGTCGCTGATGTAACGGTCCGCCAGTCGATTGGCGGTCTGAAGCGCGTCATCCGTGATGGTGACACCGTGATGGAGTTCATAGCGCTCCTTGAGACCCCGCAGAATCTCCAGGCTCAGCTCCAGATCAGGCTCCCGGATCAACACCTGCTGAAAACGACGATTGAGCGCCGGATCCTTCTCCACCGTGCGCCGGTATTCCTCAGGAGTGGTGGCGCCGATACAGCGCAGATCTCCGCGGGCCAGGGCCGGTTTCAGCAGGCTGCCGGCATCGGTGCTACTGCGATCACTTCCCACCACGGTGTGGAGCTCATCGATGAACAGCACCACACCGGAATCCGATCCACTCACCTCCTCCAGCACTGCTCGCAGGCGTTCCTCGAACTGACCGCGAAACTTGGCTCCGGCGATCAGCGCACCGAGATCAAGCGCGATCAAACGCAGGCCCTGCAACGAGTCCGGCACCTCACCGGCAACAATTCGCTGGGCCAGAAGCTGGGCGATCGCGGTCTTACCGACGCCAGGCTCACCGATCAGCACCGGATTGTTCTTGCTGCGGCGCGAGAGTACCTTGATCAGATTGCGGATCTCGCCATCGCGTCCAACCACGGGGTCCAAAGCCCCGCCTTCCGCCTCTGCAGTGAGATCAAGGCCGTACGACTCCAGCGCCGAGGGCTCCTGCTCCAGCGCCGAAGCACCTAATGCTTTCGGAGTCGACTCTGCTGAAACAGGAACAGACGGCACCGTTGCGACCGAAACAGGCCCTGAGGAAAGCGCTGCTGCTGCTGCGGCAGGGCGCGTCGCCACCGACGGGGATGGCGTTGGAGGAGCCTTCGGCACCGGACTGCGCAACAGTCGCTCCAATCGGTCCGACGGCAATCCCACCGCGCTGAACAGCTCCGATCCAATGCGCGGATCCACCCCCATGGCCGCGATCAGCGGGGGCACATCAATCAGGCGTTCGCCCCAACGGGCACGAACCCCATCGGCACTGTCCAGCAGCTGCTCGAGGTCTTCGCCAATGAACAGATCGTCAACGCGAGCCGAAGGCTGGTCAGCCAGCACATCCTCCAGATGGTCCAACAGAGCATCGGTCTGGATTGGCAGAGGCTCGACCCAGCGACGAAAAGCAGGATCGGTAAACAGCACCTGAATCAGATGCTCCACATCAAGCTGGTCGTGCCGCCAGCGCCGTGCCACATCCTGGCCGGACAGCAAAAGATCCCAGGCGGCATCAGAAAAACGGTCGGGCTCCTGGGTCAGGCTGCCTCGGTTGGCTTGAGCTCCGGTCATGCAGCGGCGCGGGAGGACAACTCGATCAATTCCACTTTGTAGCCATCGGGATCTTCAACGAACGCGATCACCGTGGAACCGTGTTTCATCGGCCCGGGCTCCCGCACCACCCGACCGCCCTGGTTTGTGATGCCGGCGCAGGTGGTGTGGATATCGTCAACCCCAAGGGCGATGTGGCCATAGCCATCACCGTGTTGGTAGGAACTCGTGTCCCAGTTGTGGGTGAGCTCCAGCACCGTCTGCTCCGATTCCGGCCCATAGCCCAGAAACGCCAGGGTGAAACGACCGCGTGGATACTCCTTTTGGCGCAGCAGCTGCATCCCCAGCACCTGGGTATAGAAGGCGATGGAACGCTGCAAATCTCCGACCCGAAGCATGGTGTGCAGCATCCGCATGGACGGCTAAATCCCAGACATTTGCGCAATCCATTCTGCCGGGGTGCGAACGATCACAATGGGAGTGCAGAGGGCGACCCATAAGATCGCTCGGTTTACACCCCGCCCACCGTGATCGACTCGCTCGACCTCGTCATCGACACCATCGTGGCCCGAGAGGTACTCGATTCCCGCGGCAATCCAACCGTTGAGGCGGAGGTGATGCTCGAAGGTGGCGCCATGGGTCGGGCCATTGTTCCTAGCGGTGCAAGCACCGGCGCCCATGAGGCCCATGAACTGCGGGACGGCGGCGATCGTTACATGGGCAAGGGCGTCAGCCAAGCGGTGACCCATATCGAGGAGCGAATCGCTCCAGCCTTATGCGGCCTGTCCGCACTCGACCAGGCCGCCGTGGATGCGGCGATGCAAGAGCTCGACGGCAGCGACAACAAATCGATCCTTGGTGCCAACTCCATCCTTGCGGTGAGCATGGCCAACGCCCGAGCCGCTGCCAACGGCCTCGGCATTCCCCTGTACCGCTACCTCGGTGGGCCGATGGCCAACCTGCTGCCAGTACCACTGATGAACGTGATCAACGGTGGCGCCCACGCTGCCAACAGCCTGGACTTCCAGGAATTCATGCTGGTGCCCCATGGTGCCCCCAGCTTCCGCGAAGCCCTGCGCATGGGAACCGAGGTGTTCCACACCCTGAAGGGACTGCTCAGCGCCAGAGGCATGAGTACTGCTGTTGGTGATGAAGGCGGTTTTGCTCCAGACCTGGGCAACGTCGAGGCCGGTGAAATTCTGGTGGAAGCGATCACGAAAGCCGGTTACAAGCCCGGTGACCAGATCTCTCTGGCTCTGGACGTGGCCAGCACTGAATTCTTCGAGAACGGCCGCTACGCCTTTGACGGCGGCAGCTACGACAGCGCCGAGATGGTCGGTCAGCTCGAGCAGCTGGTGGAGAAATTCCCGATCGTTTCGATTGAGGACGGCCTGGCAGAGGACGACTGGGAGGGCTGGAAGCTGCTTACAGAGCGGCTTGGCGGCAAGGTGCAGCTGGTCGGCGATGACCTGTTTGTAACCAACACCAAGCGACTGCAGCGGGGCATCGATGACGCCACTGCCAACTCGATCCTGATCAAGGTGAACCAGATCGGTTCGCTCACCGAAACCCTGCAAGCCATCGACCTGGCCGGCCGGTCCGGTTACACCAGCGTGATCAGCCACCGAAGCGGTGAAACCGAAGACACCACCATCGCTGACCTGTCGGTTGCCACACGGGCCGGACAGATCA
>QCUM01000047.1 GCA_003210735.1 Synechococcus sp. AG-679-D13 | reverse complement strand
CTGCATGCGGAACCAACCCAACCCAACGGGAAGCGTGGCCGTTGCCGGCAGGATTGCCCAGATCGGACGAACGCTGGCGCCGATAATCGCCGTGGCCAGCGCCAGACAACCAAGCAGGACCGACTGTCCGATCGATTGCTGCGCCAATGTCATGCGACGGAACTGACGGTCTGATTCACCCAGACGAACCTGGAGCTGTAAGTCTCCCTGCTCCAGGCGCTCAAGGTTCTCGTCCAGACGGCGAGGAAGAGCGGCTGCACGACTGCTGAGTGCTCCCACCTGGCGACCGATTTCATTGAACAAATCGCTGGATCCGGATCCGCTGGAAGTCATCAGGGGCAGAAGGTAGGGCTTGGCAATCGCCACCAGGCTAAAAGCGGGATCGAGGCTTCGGCCCACTCCTTCAAAGGTGGATAAAGCCCGCATCACAAAAATGAGTTCGACGGGCAGACGGAAGGGCTGCCCGTAAACCAGGTCGTAAAGGTCACCCGAAAGTTTGTCGATCACATTCGAGCTGAACGGTGGTGTGAGGGCTTCGTTCAACATCAGACGCACCAGCCGGCGCACCGGTCCCACATCAATTTCACGGGCAATGACGCCAGCGGCCTGCATCTCCTCCACCAACGCCGAGGAATCCCGAGCAGCCGCGGCCCGGATCATCGAACCGAGTCGGCGACGCAGGGCATCTGAAAGAAGCCCCATCATTCCGAAGTCGTAGTAGATGAGAGCCCCGTCCGAGGCGACGGCCAGATTGCCGGGGTGAGGATCGGCGTGGAAAAAGCCGAAACGCACCAGCTGTTTGAGATAGCTGGCTGCGCCGATTTCCGCGACGGCTGAGGGGTCGATACCAGCCTCAATTAGAGCCTCGCGGTCGTTGATCTTGATCCCAGGCAGATAGTCGAGACACAGCACTCTGCGGCTACTGAGCTCCCAGACCACACCTGGAATGCGGATGCGCTCGTCATCCAGAAATTGCTGGCGGAACCGAGCCGCGTACTGGGCCTCCACCCGGAAATCCAATTCCCGCAGCAGCACCCGGCGGCACTCCCGTGCCATGGCTGGCCAGTCTCGGCCCCGCCCCCAGCTGGGATGGCGCTGCAGCACAGCCGCCACCTGCTGCATCACATCGAGATCGAGCCGGAACAACCGATCAAGCCCCGGGCGCTGCACCTTGAGCACCACCTGCCGACCGCTGCGCAGGCTGGCCCTGTGCACCTGCGCCAGAGAGGCAGCTCCCAGGGGTTCAGGGTCCAGATCAATGACTTCAGCGCAGCGCTGGCCCAGCTCCTGCTCCAGCACAGTCTGAACCTCGGCAAAACCGAAGGCGGGAACACTGTCCTGCAAAGCGGCGAGCTCGGCCACCCAGCCAGCGGGCAGGATGTCTGGCCGGGCCGAAAGCAACTGCCCGAGCTTGATGAAGGCCGAACCCAACCGCAGCAATTCTGCGGTCAGCCAGTGGGCTCGCTGGCGCTGGCGCTGTTCCCGCAACTCCGCATTGGCACCACCCGGATAGGTCCAGGACTGGGCGTCCCACCAGAGCAACAGCAGCAGGGTGAGCACCGAACGCCAGATGCGCAGCGCACGCAACAGCCCCGTCATCAAGAGCGCACCTCAAGGAAGCGGTTGATCTCCGCGACCGAAGCCCTCAACCGATCAATCACTGCCTGCGGCGTCTGGTCCACCGGTGGTGATTCAGGGTCTGAAACAGTCATGTCAGACGCTGCATCAGCAGGCTCTGCCTGGCCGTCATCGCGCTCAAGGCGATCGGCTTCAGCCCGCACTTCCTCCTGGAACAGATCCCATTCCTGACGGAGCCGATCTGGTGCATCCTGCGCCAGCACTGCCATCTCAGCAGCTGCATCGGCAAGACCATGGCCGATGCGAGCGCCCAGGCGGTTGATGGTCGCGCGGATGAAAGCGTCTGAAGACCCCATGGATTTCACCGCAATCAAGGAAAACTCTGGCAGATCTGCTCTCGGATCAGGGGGTCGGCGGCAGAGGTGCCTGCGGAACAACCGGCAGGAAGAAGTCCTCGGTGAGTTCTGGCTCAAACGGTGGAGCAATGTCGAGCAATGGACTTGCAACCGGTTCAGAGAGCGGTGTCTCCACCAACACCAATGGCTCGGGGGAAGGTGATTCGTCCCCTGCAACAGCCGGTTCGCTCTCGACCGTTTCGATCGGGTCAGGTTCAAAAGCTGGCGTCAGCTCAACGGCCGGTATTGGTTCATCCAATCCAGGCTGGGTGGGCTTTGGTGCTGCCAAGGGTGCCACTGGCGACGTCTGCAACGCAAGCGCAGGCGTGCCATCTCCTTGAAGAATGGGCTTGGCTTGAAGCTGGGGTGTCTTCTCCGCTGCTTCGCGCGCATCGATCGCAGCCAGATCAACCTGCAGCGGACTGCGATCACCACTTCTGCTA
This sequence comes from Synechococcus sp. AG-679-D13, assembly GCA_003210735.1. Lineage (GTDB taxonomy): Bacteria > Cyanobacteriota > Cyanobacteriia > PCC-6307 > Cyanobiaceae > Parasynechococcus. The sequence continues at coordinate 8,810 of QCUM01000047.1, read as the reverse complement.
CGCAGGTTGCTGAGGCTGTTTCCCGGAAAACTCTGGGGAACAAAGCTCTCTGGCTTGATTTCCCTGACGGAACTCTGCATTGCCATCAACCGATGGGTGATGCCGTAACCCAGGCTGAAACAACAGCCCGCCACCAAAGGAACCACCCAGAACCGTGTCCGGCGAGCCGCGGCAGCCTGATGGTCGATGTCAGCTGACATGCGAGAAGTGAACACGCCTGTAACAAGTCTGACAGTCGCGCCCTAGCCAGGAAAGACAGCCAACCCTCAGGTCGTGTAGTCGGCGTTGATACGCACGTATTGATCAGAGAGATCGCATCCCCAACCGATGCCAGATCCTGGACCAGACCCCAGGAGCAGGCGTATCAACACCGTCTCTTCCCGCAGGGATGCACTGGCGGCATCACGATCAAAGGCAACCGGCTGGCCCGCTTGCATCAATTGGTGCTCACCGATCCAGAGAGCCACGACCTCCGGATCAAACATCACCCCGGAACGACCCGCAGCCGCCACGATCCGGCCCCAGTTGGGGTCACGTCCATGAACGGCAGTCTTCACCAGAGACGAACCGCAAACAGTGCGTGCCACGGAAAGAGCCGATGCATCATCCACGGCTCCCTCCACCTGCACCTCAATCAAACAGGTGGCGCCTTCCCCATCCCGAGCGATCGCCTTCGCCAGATGCTGCATCGCAGCGGTGAGTCCTTCTTCGAGCGCGCCGTATTGATCGTCAGCCAGGGCAGCGCCTGCGGCGAAAGCCAGCACCGTGTCGTTGGTGCTGGTATCGCCATCCACCGTGATGGCATTGAACGAGCGCTTCACGGCCCGGTGCACCATGGCCTGCCAGAGCGGAGGATCCACCCCTGCATCACAACTGAAAAAGCCGAGCATCGTTGCCATGTCGGGGTGGATCATTCCGGACCCCTTGGCCATCCCACCAATGCAAACGCGGCGACCGTTGAGATCGGCCTCCAGAGCCACCTGCTTCTCCACCAGATCCGTGGTGAGAATGGCCTGGGCCGCTGCCTCGCCACCGTTATCGGCCAGAGCAATGGTCAGGGGATCCAACCCCGCCAACAGCGTCGGCATCGGAATCGGTACACCGATCACCCCAGTGGAGCAGATCAGAACCTCCTCAACATCGAGTCCCAATCGATCGGCCAAGGCTGCCGTGGCCCGCTGACTATCGATCAGACCACGATCTCCAGTGCAGGCATTGGCCTGGCCGGAATTAATCAAGGCAGCACGCACTCGCCCACCGCTGGACTCCAACCGCTCCGAGCAGAGATCCACGCATGCAGCTCGCACCACGGAGGTTGTGAAGGCACCGCCACAGACCGCTCCCTCTGGGGCCAGAAGCAAAGCCAGATCCGGCTTCCCTGAGGGCTTCAGGCCAACGGCCAAACCCGCAGCCCTGAATCCTTGCGGCGCAGTGACGCCGCCGGACACCGGCTTCCAGGAGGAGTGCATAGCGCCGCCAGGAGAGACTGGTTCCATCCTCCTCCGGCACATGCAGCGACGCATCGGCCTGACCGGCGGCATCGCCAGCGGCAAAAGCACGGTGGGGCGTCTGCTTGAACAGCGTGGCTGGCCGGTGCTCGATGCAGATCGCTATGCCCGAGATGCGCTGGCGCCCAACAGCGCATCCGCATGCGCTGTTGTCGCGCGTTACGGCGCAGTTGTGGGTGATGCTTCCGGGCTGAACCGCGCTGAACTTGCACGGATCGTGTTCAACAATCCCGTTGAACGCGAATGGCTCGAACAGCTCGTGCACCCGTTGGTGCACCAACGCTTTCAACAGGAATTGCAACGCCTCCAGAACGCGCCAGTGGTGGTGCTTATGGTTCCACTGCTGTTCGAGGCAGGGCTCGAAACCCTCTGCAGCGAGGTTTGGCTGGTGGACTGCGAACCACAACAGCAGCTCAATCGCCTGCTACGTCGCAATGGCCTCAGCGAAATAGAGGCTCAGACCAGGCTTGATGCCCAGTGGCCATTGGAGCGAAAACGGCCCCTCGCGGACGTTGTGATCAACAACCGTGGCACGACAGATGCGCTAATCGATCAAGTCAACCGTTGCGCCCCGCCTTCTCCCGGAACCACTTCGTGATCACCCATTTGCTGCCCTCTTCCACTGGCATGGCCTCATGCAGGGTGAAGCGATTGGGACTGCCATCGGCCTGAAGATTGTTCCAGGCCAAGGCCAGCCCGGGCAGCGGAGTGAAGCATCGACCCAGACGCTTAAAACAGGTCTCGCCTCCACGCTCCACAGCATTCAGGTAGATCATTACGGTCCAAGTGCGCTGGCCTCCTTTTGCCGTGTTCTTCTCAAATTCCTTGGTTCCTGGCGCAAACCAATCGGTGTGTTCCTTGAAGTACTCGCCAGGGTCATAACGCTGGCCCTGGATCGGCTCAGACAATCCGGGATCCACGCCGAGCAACGCAGCGAAGCGTTGATCCAAGCGTTTGGCCAGCTCAGGACGGTTCTGGCGCAGGTGACAGGTCCGGCTGGTGCGGTAATCGCTGCTCCCGCGGGTCACAGTGGAAGGCTGCAACGACTCGTTGATCGCCGCAATCACCTCATCACATTCATCGCGTCCCAACAGGCCCGGCAGCTCATAAACCTGAGCCAGAGGCGTGTCCAATCGCCAGGCCCGGGGTTGATGGTCGGCGCGGGTGAGCGGCGCCTCAAACCAGCTGAGCCAATTAGAAGGGGGTTGATGCACCGCCGCATCGAGGACGGCCTCTATCGAAATGCGGCTGTAGCCTTCATCGATCGCTCGCTTGATCAACCCCTCACGATCGCAGCCACGGTCGCGGTTGTTTCGGAGCCAAGCGCGCCACGCCTCGGGAATCGCTACGACATTTTCCATCACCCCTTGAGCTTCCGGCTCAAAATCTGATTGGTCAGCTTCGGATCAGCCTTCCCGCCTGTCTTTTTCATCAGCTGACCGACAAAGAAGCCCTGCAGCTTGGTCTTGCCACCACGGAAGGCTTCCACTTCGTCCGGATGCGCCGAAAGCAGTGCATCAACAATCTCCTCAATGGCGCCAGGATCGCTGATCATTCCGAGACCTCGTTCATCAACGATCGCCTTGGGAGAGCCGCCCTTATCGAGCAGATCGGGGAGGATCTCCTTGGCAATTTTGCCGCTGATCTTTCCGCCATCAATCAGCTGAACCATTTCTGCCAACTGCTCCGGCCGGAACGGCAGTTCTGCATAACTCAGCCTGTTGCTGTTCACATAAGCGGCGATATCTCCAGTAATCCAGTTCGCCGAAAGCTTTGCGTCAGCACCGGCAACCACCACCGCCTCGAAGTAATCCGCCATCGGTCGCTCATCGGTGAGCACCCGGGCGTCGTATTGAGAGAGCCCCAGATCATCCGCGTAGCGATGTCGCTTGGCAGCCGGCAGCTCCGGAAGTTCCGAACGCCAGGCCTCGCGCTGATCAGCACTGACCTCGATCGGGCCCAGATCGGGATCAGGAAAGTAGCGGTAATCACTGGCACCCTCTTTGCTGCGCATGCTCTTGGTGAGCTGCTTGCTCTCATCCCATAAGCGGGTTTCTTGAACGATCGTCTCGCCCGACTCAATCGCCTTCACCTGACGCTTGATCTCGTAGTCGCAAGCCTTCTGAATGGCTGAAAAAGAGTTCATATTTTTGATCTCCACCTTTGTTCCGAAAGGCGCATCCGGCCCGCGGCGAACGGAAATATTGACGTCGCAACGCAAGGACCCCTCCTGCATGTTGCCGTCGCTCACACCCAGATAACGCATGATCCGGCGAATTTCCGAGGCGTACTCCGCCGCTTCTCGACCAGTGCGTAAATCCGGCTTGCTGACGATCTCTGCCAGAGCAACCCCCGCACGGTTGTAGTCCACGAGGGAATGAGTGGATCCCGCCAGACGGTCACTTCCGGCATGAACGAGTTTCCCGGCGTCCTCCTCCATGTGAAGGCGTTCAATTCCGATATTTTTCAAGTAGGTGTCCTTCCCCTTTTCAGCGACTTCCACTTCAATCCAACCCTCTTCGGCGATTGGCTCGTCGTACTGAGAGATCTGATAGTTCTTGGGCAGATCGGGATAGAAATACTGTTTGCGATCGAACTTGCTGTGCTCGGCGATGTTGAGGTTGAGGGCCATCGCCGCCTTGACCGCGTACTCCAGAACCTTTTGATTCAGCACCGGCAGGGTGCCAGGCAAGCCGCAAACCACTGGATCGATGTGGGTGTTGGGGTCGTCGCCGAAGGCTGTTGAAGCGGCTGTGAAAATTTTGCTGTCGGTTCCCAGCTGAACGTGGGTTTCCAGACCAATCACGGCTTCCCATGCCGGTTGTGTTGCTGCGTCGGCCATGCGTCCCGGGTTCGAACCAGATGCCCGAATCCTATGGAATCAAGTTCAAAAAGCTGACAGCATGGCCAGAGTGAATGCATAGCCAAAACGTTGGCTGTCGCCCACGACGCCCCTGGACCGTCCCGTCCCGCCATGACCGAGGCAGGCCATTCACCACCACTGCTGGTGCTCGGAGGAGGGTTGTTGGGCCTGTCCATCGCCCATCAGCTCGCCCGTCGTGGCTGCGCTGTCCATGTGATCAGCAGACGCCGCAGCGAAGCCGCCGGCTTCGCTGCGGCGGGGATGCTCGCTCCCCACGCCGAAGGTCTCAGCGGTTCGTTGCTTGACCTCGGCCGTCAAAGCCTCAGCCTGATTCCCCGATGGATAGGACAAATCGAAGCAGACAGTGGCCTGACTTGTGGACTGCGCACCAGCGGGATTGTGGTGCCCTTTCGGACTCGTGAAGAACGCGATGCCTATCCCACGGCATCTCTCGGACAACATTTGGACGCCGATCATCTGACCAGAGAGGTGCCTGGTCTTGATCCCACCTGGACTGCAGGCCTGCTGTTTGAACAGGACGGTCAGATTGACAACCGCCGAAGGCTGATGCGAGCCCTCGAACGCGCCTGCGTTTTCCTTGGGGTGCAGTTTCTGGAGGGATCAGAAGTCCAAGATCTGCTCAAAGATTCCGATGGCCATCTCAAGGGGGTCATGGTGCAAACCGCTGAGGGGGACATTCAGGACTTGCCCTGCCGTCAAGCCGTGTTGTGCAGTGGCGCCTGGAGCCAGCAGCTCGTACCCCAACTTCCGGTGACACCTGTCAAAGGACAAATGCTGTCGCTGCAGGGGCCTCGCGACGCTCTAAAACGCGTGATCTTTGGCCCCGGGACTTATCTCGTTCCAAGGGAAGACGGCTTGGTGGTAGTTGGCGCAACCAGTGAACGCAACGCAGGCTTTCGCGATGGACTCACCCCTGACGGGCAGAGTCAACTCCAAGCTGGCATCACATCACTCCTTCCGGCAGCCAGTCAATGGCCTCCAATGGAACGCTGGTGGGGTTTCCGGCCCTGCACCCCTGATGAAGGGCCTCTCCTCGGAGAAGGACCAATCCCAGGCCTTTGGCTTGCGACAGGCCACCACCGCAATGGAGTGCTGTTGGCCGCCATCACATCTCAACTAATCAGCGCTGCACTCAGCACCCATCAGCTGATTTCCAAACAGGAAGAGCGATTACTCGAACTCTTCCGTTGGGATCGATTCAAGACAACACGCAGAATCTCGAACACTTAGCTACCAAGGGGATCCCATCAACTCAATGCCAGCCCAGAAAAATGGGTTATCCACCCCAGCTCTGAGACGTCGCTGCTGCGAGGGCGTGAGGTTCGACAACAACGGCCGATCGTTGATGCCCAGCACCTGATCCCCATCGAGGCGAACGAGGTTGCGCACAAATGCCTGACGAGTCAATTGCATCGCCTCAGCCTTTGGGATGCCTTGATCGAGATAGTTGTACATCTGCACGAAATAGGCCGACGTCACAACGTCGTCGACATACCAAAGTGTTCCAACCGCACTGCGCGCTCCTGCCTGCAGCGCCAGGCCACTGAATCCCAATTCCGCATTGGCATCACCGAGCGCAGTTCGGCATGCACTGAAAACAACCAGATCCAACGGAACGCCTTGGCGTTCCTGACGCAGCTTGGCCAACTCGCCCATGGAAATCGGTCCGATTCCAGAGTGCAATTGAGAGGCTTTTGGGCCACCCGGCTTGAACTCAGCATGGGTGGCTACGTGGAGTTGGTTGTAAGCCGATTCACCAGCTTTCTCAAGAAAACGTTCAGGCGTGAACTCCTGGTTCAGGAAAAGATCTTTATTGATATCAGGTCCGATTTGGTTCAGTTCCTGGGGCACCAATGGAAGCGGCGCCAATCCTTTGAATTCAGAAGCACCCAAGGCCAAACGCCGTTGACCTGGATCACCGGAGGTACTGAGATCAGTTAACGCCAACGATGGCGTTATGGAGAAGGCATAACGATCCCCGAAATAACGCTGCCCATCACTCAGGGCGGCAAATGGAACAGCCTGCAAACCACGATCAGCAGCGATCAACAAGGTTGTTACGTTTTCTCTCTTAAGGATTGGCGTTAATGATTCAAACAACAGCGCGTAAAGCTGACGCGAGGGTGACTGCGGATTATCTATATTGAGTGAATCTTGGCGGGAAAGTTGCACATATAGATTGCGCAACTGATTACGAAAAACTGAGGTTGTCAGCTCAACACGAACGCCTTCCAATTCGCCGGAAGAAGGAATAAGTGTGATGTCCAAGAAAGCATCACCGCCAGATGCTGTGGCTCTTCCCTTCGGCAGCTGTGTGAACTGCAGATGCAGAACAGCCGGGTTGTACCCCTCTCGATTGAACTCAGGGGGCAAAGCAGTGTTCGCTTTTTCCGGAAGTGCTGAATTGTCCTGAGCATGCATTGGTGGAGTTTGTCCCACACCAAAAACCAATGCCAAAGCCTGGCCCAGGAACAGCATCGTGATCACACCGGCGTGGCGCTGCATCGACGTCTTGGAGAAAAACAAACTCAAATCAGACTAAGGAAGTTCTCTCAAATGGCCCAATAACTCCATATCAACGGGGCGGTGCTCCGGACATAACTCGCTGCCGCACCTGTTGCAGAGAGTTGGCGATAGCCGCCGGAGTTGGTGTACTCCGACGGCTCAAATCGGGAAGATTCAAACCCTGCAACGTCCGAGATGTCGCTTTCGCATCACCAGAAGCAAGGTTCTCGCTCGCACGCTTGGCGTCAACGCGCTGCACTGCAACCGCCGCTGACGGACTCTTGGGTTTCTCGCTCGTTCCGCTCTCGCCCCCAGCATCGTCTCCTGTTGCATTGTCATCGGACCCTTCTCCTTCCTCGGACTCTCCACTGGCCCCCTCTGCATCCTCTTCAGCAGCGTCATCCGAGCCCTCATCTGCACTGTCATCTGCGCTGTCACCCGAGCCCTCATCTGCACCCTCTTCTCCATCAGCTGAATCGCCAGCAGCTCCATCATCACCAGCGCTATCTGAGCTGTCGTCCCCCGCTTCAGCGGCCTCGCTAGCGGCACCTTCACCGCTCTCAGCGTTCTCACCCCCCGCTGCAGTTGGAGTGCTGGCGCTCTCACCGTCGCCAGTACTCGATGCCTCTCTGACACCACCTTCAGCTACACCACCATCGCTGGCACGACCTTCGGTCACAGCTCCGCTAGCCGCACCAGCCTCTGAACCAACTGCACTTGTTGGACGCACCGTTCCACTCGATGCCACAGCACCACCCGAGGAATCGCCACCAGATCCGATTGAAGGTGCCCCTGTATCGGCCATTTGGAAGGACGACTCAAGCGACAGGCTCACCTCATAACCATCACCCGTCAGGCTGGGTGGTGTGAGTGCAGCGGGATCTGCGCCTTCCAGTTCAGCGCTGGTCTCGGCATCTGAACTGGCAACGTCTCTGGAAGCGCCGGCAGCCGCATCGCCGTCGCTATCGCGGCGATCACCACCATCTGGGCCGCCGCTATCGCCTGGGCCACCACCATCATCCGGGCCGCCACCAAAGCCTGGACCACCGCCATCTGGGCCGCCGCTATCGCCTGGGCCACCGCCTTCGCCGGGGCCGCCACCAACGCCTGGACCACCGCCTACGCCGGAGCCGCTGCCGACACCTGGAGCTCCTCCATCGCCGGTGCCGACAGGCATCACAACCGTCTGCACCGAGTTGGTAGCGGAGGATTGGGCCATCAAAATTGAATCCACCAACTCCCTATTTCCATCAGCACCTTCGCCAAGAGGTCTTTCTCCGCCTAGGCCACCTTCGCCTGGGCCGCCGCCTTCGCCTGGGCCACCGCCTTCGCCTGGGCCACCGCCTTCGCCTGGGCCGCCGCCTTCGGCTGGGCCACCACCATCGCCTGGGCCACCGCCTTCGCCTGGGCCGCCGCCTTCGCCTGGGCCACCGCCTTCGCCTGGGCCACCGCCTTCGCCTGGGCCACCGCCTTCGCCTGGGCCACCGCCTTCGCCTGGGCCACCACCATCGCCTGGGCCGCCGCCTTCGCCTGGGCCGGATTCGCAGAGAGTCGAACTTGCTCCATCGGCACACGTAGCCGAAGTTGGACCCGCTCCGAGAACATTCAATTCGCCTTCATTAACATCTGTGGCGCCCGAATACGTGTTGTCTCCCAAGAAAGTAAGAACCCCCGAGCCAACTTTGGTGAAATCTCCAGCACCCGAAATCACTCCAGAGAATGTCTTGTCAGACGCTCCACCGGCTGTTAATCGAGAGGTGTTCAAAACAATTGATCCACCACCAGCAATTGATCCCACCGTGTCGTCTGCTCCAAGTTCATATGTCGACCTCTCACTAACAACAACATCAGTCAGATCACCAAGAGAACCATTAACAAAAAGTGTTCCACCACTGATAAATGTCTGGCCCATA
>QCUM01000046.1 GCA_003210735.1 Synechococcus sp. AG-679-D13 | reverse complement strand
AGGTTCTCATGCAGTCAGCACTTCAATTTTCAATTGAAAACAACTGCAGATGGTGACCAGCAATCTTCAGGCCCCATACTCCATCAGCAGCCAGGCCTGCCTGAGTGTTTCAGGCTCACCGAGATTTCCTGGGAAAGTGACCACCGGCAAAGCTGCGGAAAACTCTGCTGAGTGATCTGCTCCCACCATCGCCAACACCAGTGACAAACCTGGCAGAAGCTGCCCTTCAAGATCAACAGAGGAGAGATCAAACCCATCCCGCAGAAGGGTTCCTGTCGTGATTCCACCTTTACTGATCACATAGCCCAGTTGGGGCACGAGGCTGGCCACCAGCCTGGCCATCACTCTCGCCAGCTGCATTCCAAAAATGAGGCGCAGCTCAGCAGCCGCTTCACCGGAGCCGAAATGCAGTTCACCGCGGCTGGTGAACAGAACCGGAGTGCGGCCGGAGCGCAGAACTGCCTCGATGAATCCCTGCAATTCCTTCTCCAGATCCGGCAACAACAGATCGGGCGTTCCACCCTCGAGGATGCGTGCCACCCGTGCCACCGGCAATTCCACACCGATGCACCTGGGGTCCAACAACAGGTGTTCAATCTGTTGATCCGCCAGTCGCACATGGGAACCGACCACCACCAGTCCTGGCAAGCCGTTGCCAGAACAATCCCGCCGGCGCAATCCGGTTAGAGCTTTTGCATCGCGAGGCTGCGGCCCCAGAGGTTCAGAACCGGAATCCGCCAGCCCGTTGAGAAGGCTTGCCGCAGAACGGAACAGGAAGCGCTTGCGACCCTGCAGCTGCCGGATGGCAACGCCAAGGGACTGAAGATGCTCAGCCCGCGACGCATCCACCACCACAGAACGATTGCCTCCCAGTGCCTCCAACCAACGCACAAGGTCGGGTTCTTCGCCCTCAAGTTGCTCGATTTTCAGACGCAACACCGACGTTGCACTGATGCTTCCTCCACTCTTTTCCTCCAACCACGCGGCCAGCTCACTGGTGCTGAACCCGAACAGTTGATCGCGGGCAAAAACCGTTGTGTGAACAGGCTGGTCCTGCAGAAAATGAACCCCATCTCTGGTGACACGACCACCCTCGAAAAAGGCGGGTATGTGAAAGGTCGCGGCGATCGCACCAAAGCGAAGCGACCATTCCTTTGCCAGCACCTCCGGCTCCAGCACCCCATGACCTCGCAGCGTGGAGTCGCCACGGCTCACCAGCAAAATCGAGCTCTCTGGAATGTCTTCGAGGGTGAGAGCCTCTGCGAGGGAATCGACAATCTCACAATTGCGACGGGCTGCTTCAACGGGCGTCAGAGCCCTTGTGTTCGCGAGCACGAACAGCAGCTGTGAGGGGTGGCGCAGACCCCGACGCAGGCATGCCACATCCCAGGCCAGCAACAACGGACAGCTGTGCACCGTCTGTGAACCGGTGGGATCGTCGTCAATAACAACAATCTTGAGAGGAAGCCTGCTCATGGGGCCAAAAACCACACAACGGTGATGGGTGGTTATCAGCCGATGGCATAACGGCAGCGCAGGGTCTGCACTGCGGCCGGTGCCAGCTCCAGCTTGCGATCGCCGCTGATCAAAGCCTGGCGTGGCCCGGTCCACGGCTCAAGGCAGACCATGCGGCGGGGTGGCTCAGTCCAAACGACCGTTAGATCCAAAGGGGCCTGATGCTGCAACTGCAGCTGCCGTCCATTGCTGTCATCGATCAACGTCACGGGACCCGCTGGCCGACAGAGGAAATCAACGCCTTGGGGCAAACAGGCCAGCTGATCGGCTGTGGCGGCATCGGCCATCTCCAGATGATTGAGGCAGCGCTCCGGGAGTCCGGTCAGCCGGGTCTGCCCCAGATCACTCACATGAAAGTAGGGATGCAGTCCGAAACTGAAGGGCATCGGGCGCTGTCCACGATTGAGAATCGTGGTGGTGATCTCCAGAGCGTCAGCAACAGGACGTATCTCCATCTCCAAAAGAAAAGGGAAGGGATAGGCCTTGAGGGTGTCAGCGCTGCTGGTGAGGCTCAGGCGCACACCGCTCTGATCATCCAGCAACTGGATCTGCCAGGGCAGATCACGAGCAAAGCCATGTTGAAGCAGTGTGTGATCGAGGCCATCCACCTCGAACCGATCATCCGGAAGATTGCCGCAAATCGGAAACAGCACTGGAATACCGCCACGAATGCTTTTGGAGGGATCGGCATAGCGCTCCTCATCGAAGTAGAGCACCTCTCGATCACCACAGCGCCATGCGCTGACGAGGCCACCACGTTCGGGGATGACCCGCAGCCGATCGCCACTGGTGGGATGCAGGTACTCCCAGTGGCTGTAAGGAACCTTTAGCTGCGTAAGCGTCATCGGCATTCGCCGCGAAACGGAAGTGTTTCTTATGAGATAGCTACCGGATCCTTCCCTGACGGTGCCGGCGGTGATTCCAAGTTTTTCAACCACTCCTGCAACGCCGCATTCACCTGATCCGGCACTTCATCGTGGGGGCAGTGACCTGCCTCCAGAACAACCTCCGTGGTGGCAGTTGGAGCGTGACGCTGAAAAGTAGACCGTCTCCCGGGAGCATTGATCCAGGGATCACGAATCCCCCATAGCAACAACAGAGGAGCCGTGAGCTCTGCGAACAGCTCATCGAGGGGTTGTCCGGTTGGTATATCAAACACTGTCCTGAACACTCCGAACGCTCCGGGGTCCAGGGATGGCCGACGGATCGACTCCACCAGCCAGTCATCGACGTTCGTTTTGTCGACGTACACCTGGTTCAAGGTGCGGCGGATGGTGGCGGGACGGCGCAGATTCTCGAAAAGAAGCCGTTGCAGCAATGGATTTTTCAACAGAGCCGTGCTGATGCTCTTGCGGGCGATGGCTGCCCAGTCCTGAGGAGGCTTTTGCTCATCGCTGAAAGGGCCAGCCGCATTCAGCAGCACCACACCGGCACAATCCTGTTTCAACGCTGCACCAGCGGCCAATGCAGCAAAACCGCCGAGTGAATTTCCAGCAATCACCGTGGGACGGCCAATGACCTCCCGCACGTAATGAACCAGCTGATCACGCCAGAGGGCTCCCCCGTAACTCAAATCTCCCGGCTTGGCGCTGCGGCCGAACCCCAAGAGATCCAGGGCATACACAGAGTGACTCTCCCCCAGAACGGGGATGTTGTAACGCCAGTGATCGGTGGAGGCGCCAAACCCATGAACCAACAGCAACGCAGGGCGATCGGATCGGTCCTGAACAGGGTGCTGTTGAACCGTGTGCACGGCATGGCCGAGATGGCTCCATGTGATGCAATCCACAGCAAACTGCAAGTAGCGCGATGCTAAGCAGCATTGAACCTGGCTGGATGGAAAGCTACGAGGTGATCAGCGGCCCTCTGGCCGATGCGGCCGTGTGGCGTGGCGGACTGCTTTGGGCTTTAGCCCTGTATGTGCCGCTCAGTGCACCTTTAAGCCAATTGGAATCGAGCCTGGAGGAAAGCAAGCTGCCTGAATCTTTGCGGCAGCCCACCTTGGTGATCAGCAGCCTGCTGCTGGCCCTCGCCTTTGGCGTGGTGACGCAGCTTGGATTGAGTTGGGTCCTCGGCCCAGGTTGGGCCTCCAGCCTGGGTGTTGTAGCCGTGGGCTGGAGTGCACTTCTGGTGCTCGCTAGCGGCGGGGAAGACTGATTTAGGACGCTTCCCCCAACGGATTCGCGACAAATTCTTCGGGCACCTGATTGCCATCTTCTGGCGGCTTGTCCTTCAACACCAGTCGCAACAGCACCGGCGCGAGGAATGTGGTGCCGATCACCATCAGCAGGATCGCTGCTTCCAGACCTGGGCTGAGCAGCTTGGCTGCTGTGCCCAGACCAAGAAAGATCAGACCAACCTCGCCGCGGGGCAACATGCCCAGACCCACAACCAAGTGATTCGTTTTCTGCTTGCCGAACACCGCCCAACCGGCGGCGACCTTGCCGATGATGGCAACCACGAACATGAAGGCTGCGATCACCAGGGCCGAACGGGATTCGGGATCGGAAGGATTAATCACTGAAAGATCCATCCCCGCACCCACCAGCACAAAGAACACCGTTGCAAAAAGACCAACGATGGGTGTGACAGCCGTCTGGATCTCGTGGCGATGCTTTGAGGTGCTGGCGATCAAACCAGCCGCAAATGCACCAAGGGCTGCCTCTAATCCAATGGCCGTCGCAATGAAGCAGCTGGCTCCAAGCAACAGATAGGACCCGACCAATTTGGCCCCAGGTGCCTTGAGCTGATCGATCATCCAATCAAAGGCGGGAGCAGCCTTGCGACTCAGCAGAAGGGCAACCACCACAAACAGAACTGCCGCAACCACCAATTGGATGATCGGAGCAATTTCCAGGCTGCCACCAGCCGCCAGAGACACGACCACCGCCAAAATCACGATGCCCAGAATGTCGTCGAGAACTGCTGCTCCGATGACGATCTGCCCCTCTCGGGTGCGTAGATATCCCAACTCGCCGAACACACTGGCGGTGATGCCGATGCTGGTCGCCGTCATAGAGGCACCGGCAAAGATCGCTTGAATCGGGTCGACATGAAACAACGCCATCAGGCCGAATGTGCCGAGGGCAAAGGGAAGCACCACCCCCGCCACAGCGACCGAAAACGCCTGAGCACCGACGGCCATCAGTTCTTCAAGCTCACTCTCCAGACCCGTTAGGAACAGGAGGGAATAGAGCCCAAGATTCGAGACGGACCGCAACGATCCGAAGCCCTCGTTGTAAATCGACGAGACCTCCTCTGGAGGCACGTGAGCCAGCCCCCCTACGGCGTTGGCAAAGGCATTACTGAGTTCCACCTGGGTCTCCGGCGGCACCAACAGATGCAATCCAGAAGCGCCGATGATCACGCCGGCCAACAACTCGCCAAGAATTGTCGGCAACTCAAAACGAACCAGGATTTCTGCGAGCGTTCGGGCTGCCACAAAAATCAGCACGAAACGGAGCACACCGATCAGTGTTTCGGCGACTTCGAAGTCATGGCTGCTGATTTCGCTCAGCAGAGCAGGAAACAGCATGGAGCTGGGCAACACTTTTTTTAGAGATTAGTGGTGGATTTGGATTGAGACTCCTCACTAATGGTCCGGATCGTGCAAAACACACCTGCATCCGAAGACCTTGACGTGCAGAAAGACATCTGACGGCTACCTTCCGTTCAAACAGAGGTACTGCCTGGAACTCGAGAGCAATGACGAGCTCCGGGATTTCCTGCCACAGAAGACGCTCCAATCGCCTCGTACTTTCCCGTCCCTTCTTCCGTCACTCATGACGTCCTCTCAACCCCTCGATCTGCGCCTGCCGACCCCTGGCTGTTACGACGATCCAGAACGGGCCGGCCTCGATGCCAAGAGCGTGTTCGACGGCATGACCGAGCATCTGTTCTTCACGCTCGGAAAGCTCGCACCCACCGCCAGCCGCCATGACCTTTACATGGCGCTGAGTTACGCGGTGCGCGATCGCCTGATGATGCGCTACCTCGCCACCACTGAGGCGATGCGGGCGCATCCGCAGAAATCTGTGGCCTATCTCTCCGCGGAATTCCTGATTGGCCCGCAGCTCAACAGCAACCTGCTGAACCTAGGCATCCAGGAGGAAGCCGAAGAAGCACTGCGCAACTTCGGGATCGAATCGCTGCAGCAGATCCTCGATGTGGAGGAAGAGCCAGGACTAGGGAATGGTGGCCTGGGACGCCTCGCCGCCTGTTACATGGAGTCGCTGGCCAGCCTGAAGATTCCTGCCACTGGATACGGCATCCGCTACGAGTTCGGAATATTCGATCAGCTGATCCGAGACGGATGGCAGGTTGAGATCACCGATAAATGGCTCAAGGGCGGCTGGCCATGGGAGCTGCCTCAGCCAGATGAGGCCTGCTTCGTGGGCTTCGGCGGTCGAACGGAGAGTTATATCGACGACAAGGGCAACTACCGCTCCCGCTGGATTCCCGCGGAACATGCCATCGGCATCCCCCACGACGTTCCAGTGCTGGGGTATCGCGTCAACATCTGCGATCGCCTGCGGCTGTGGCGGGCCGATGCCACCGAAAGCTTCGACTTCTACGCCTTCAACATCGGCGACTACTACGGAGCTGTTGAAGAAAAGGTTGGCAGCGAAACCCTCTCCAAGGTGTTGTATCCCAACGACGGCACCGACGAAGGCCGTCGCCTGCGGCTGAAACAGCAGCACTTCTTCGTGAGCTGCTCCCTGCAGGACATGCTTCGCAGCCTCGACAACCGGGGGCTGCCGATTGAGGACTTTCCCCTGTACTGGACCGTCCAGCTGAACGACACCCACCCTGCTATCGCCGTGGCAGAGCTGATGAGGCTGCTCATCGACGATCGCCACATGCAATGGGAAAAAGCATGGGATATCACCTCCCGATCCGTCGCTTACACCAATCACACCCTGCTGCCGGAAGCCCTGGAAAAATGGGATCTCGACCTGTTCGGCAACCTTCTCCCCCGCCACCTGGAGCTGATTTATGAGATCAACCGCCGCTTCCTCCAGCAGCTTCGGTTGAGGTATCCCGGCAATGACGCCATTCAGCGGAAGCTATCGATCATCGACGAGGACGGCAGCAAGGCCGTTCGCATGGCCCATCTGGCCACCATCGGCGCTCACCATGTGAATGGTGTGGCGGCATTGCATTCCGATTTGGTGAAAACCGACCTGTTGCCGGAATTTGCAGCCCTCTGGCCAGAAAAATTCACCAACGTCACCAACGGTGTCACCCCCCGCCGCTGGGTCGCGCTGGCCAACCCGGAACTCTCCCAGTTGCTGGATGAGCATGTTGGTCCGGACTGGATCTCCAATATGGAGAACCTGCGCAAACTCGAGGAGCATCAAAACGACCAGGGCTTCCTGGAGCTCTGGGGAAGCACCAAGTTGTCGGTGAAACGCAAGCTGGCCGGCTACATCCATCGCAACACCGGCGTGCTGGTGGACCCAGCCAGCCTGTTCGACGTTCAGGTGAAGCGCATCCACGAGTACAAGCGCCAGCATCTCAATGCCCTGCAGGTGATCACCCAGTACCTGCGGATCAAGAACGGGAGGGCAGACGGCATAGCTCCCCGCACCGTGATCTTCGGCGGCAAGGCAGCTCCGGGTTATTACATGGCCAAGCTGATCATCCGTTTCATCAACGGCATCGCTGACACGATCAACGCCGATCCCGACATGGATGGACGGCTGCGGGTGGTGTTCCTGCCGGACTACAACGTGAAACTTGGGGAACAGGTGTACCCGGCGTCTGATCTGTCCGAACAGATCTCCACCGCAGGCAAGGAAGCCTCCGGCACGGGCAATATGAAATTTGCCATGAACGGGGCTCTCACCATCGGCACTCTCGATGGGGCCAATGTTGAGATCCGCGATCTGGTGGGTGGTGAGAATTTCTTCCTGTTCGGAAAGACCGTGGAAGAAATCACGGCCCTCAAGCAGGGCGGCTACCGACCTGCTGATTTCATTGAAGCCATGCCGGAGCTGCAGGAAGCCCTGCGCTTGATCGAGCTGGGGCACTTCAGCAACGGCGATGGCGAACTGTTCCGACCGCTGCTGGACAACCTCACCGGCAATGACCCCTTCTACGTGATGGCGGACTTTGCCGACTACCTACGCGCCCAGGAGGCGGTGAGCCTGGCTTGGACCGACCGGATGCACTGGAATCGAATGTCGCTGCTGAACACAGCTCGGACCGGTTTCTTCTCCTCCGACCGCTCCATCGCCGAGTACTGCCAGAACATCTGGTCCGTCGATCCGCTCAACGTTGAGATCACCTGCGACGTGCGCTGATGAACGAGCTCTGCCTGGTCCTGAACCTCGGCAGTTCCAGCCTGAAGACAGCCCTGGTGGATCCCACCGGGGCTTGCCCATGGCAAAAGAGCCGCAGCCTCCAGCCCAGCGATGAACTGGATTGGGTCCTCGACAGCTGGCTAGCGCCGCAACTCAAGCCTTTCCGTGAGCACATTGACCTGATCGCCCATCGGGTTGTTCACGGCGGTGAGCAATTCACCGCTCCCACCTTGATCGACCGGGTCGTGGAGAAAACGCTGCAAAAGCTGATTCCTCTGGCTCCCCTGCACAACCCACCGGCACTGCGTGGTTTGGCATGGAGTCGCGGCTGGGCTCCAGCGGTTCCCCAGTGGGCCTGCTTTGACACCGCCTTCACAGCAGTTTGCCGGCCTCTGCCAGTAGCTATGCGATCCCGACAGAGCTGCGCTGCGGGGGATTTCGTCGCTTCGGTTTCCATGGGATCAACCATCAACACGTTTCGGAATCCATCGCGAGGCAATGGCGCGAACAGGGGAAGGATCCCGCGCAGCTGAGGCTGATCAGCGCCCATCTCGGCGCGGGTGCCTCACTTGCCGCCATCCGCGGAGGAATCTGCATCGACACCACCATGGGATACACCCCGCTGGAGGGATTGGTGATGGCCACACGATCCGGCTCCGTCGACCCCGGCTTGCTGCTGGACTTGATGCGGAAGGGATATAGCGCGGATCAGATCGCCAGCATCCTTCAAGAACAATCCGGCCTCAAGGGCCTTTCAGACCTGAGCGGAGACATGCAGGAAATCCGTTCTGAGGCACTGGCAGGACACAACGGTGCGATCAGGGCTCTCGCCGTTTTCAAACACAGGCTTTTGCAGCTGATCGGCTCCATGGCCGCCAGCCTGCGCGGTGCGGATGTTCTGGCTCTCACCGGTGGAATCGGCGAACACGATATTGCTCTGCTTGGAGAGCTCAAGCTTGAATTGAAATGGCTTCCAGGCCTGGACATCAACGTGGTGGAAGCAGACGAAGAAGGAATGATCGCCAAGCTGTGCCGACGCCAGAGCACTCCTTCGAGATCAGCTGCGGTCAGGTAGGTCGGGAGTTTGGTGCAGCAGGCGATTCAAACGCAGCCGATCAACGTTGAGAGGATCCGGAGCCAGCTCACCAGCAAGTTCACGGAACTTCTGCTCGATTTCCTCGGGAACTCGCACATCAAACACACGTTCCATCAAGGCCTCGATGGAGAACAGATGGGCATTGATGTTCTCCAGGTCAGCCATAGCCTGCTGAAGGGTATCTGGAGAGTCATCGGTCGCTGCACCTGACACTGCAGGCGCTGCTCCCTGTTCGGGCTGCTGACGCAAACCCTGTTGCTTCTGCAGATCTTCAAGAACCCTGCCGGACAAAGTCCGGAATGACTGCAAAGCAGCCCAATTGAGTTCCTGCTGCTGCCGCAGCGTGGGGAACTCCCGGATCAACCGGTCGTGCTCGCGATAAAACCTCTGACAGTCCGGACATTGACAAGGCTCTTCCGGCACTTCAGATCCTCGATCTGAAATCCACTATGGCACCCGTCAGGCAGCGAGAGGACCGGAAGCGTCTTCACCATCAACGTCCTCCTGCACTGTTCCAGGCAAAGGAATCTCAATCGACGACACCACGCCGATCACATCCCGCAACCGCATCGAATCGGCGAACCAGCCCATCGCCTGCTCTGTGTCACCCCGGCGCTCCGCATCTCCAGCTTGATCTTCATGGGCTTCAGCCAGCAGTGCCAACCAGCACAGGCAGCGAGCCTGAACAACTGACAGATCAAGATCTGTGGGCTGGGTGTCGGCAATCCTTTCGCTTTCCTGCTGGACAAGGAGTCGCAGCCGGAGATCGTGTAACTGGGTCATGGCACCCACCCGGTTTCAACAACCCTAGCGGTGGTGAGCGTTCTGCCCACCCCACCAGATGTAGCGGCGATTACCGATTTTTGCTGAGCTGACGGGGCTGGCGGGACTCGAACCCACGACCTACGGTTTAGGAAACCGTCGCTCTATCCAGCTGAGCTACAGCCCCAGGGGTTGATCACCCAGGTGGTTTGATTATGCCCGCGAGGCATGATGAAGACTGAAAGCAGGCGAGGTGGTTGCGGTCGATCCTTTCGAGGATCGGCTGAGGAAAGTCCGGGCTCCCCGATGGCCAGGCTTGCTGGGTAACGCCCAGTGCGGGTGACCGTGAGGAAAGTGCCACAGAAACACACCGCCGATGGCCGGTTCGCCGGCACAGGCAAGGGTGCAAGGGTGCGGTAAGAGCGCACCAGCAGCATCGAGAGGTGCTGGCTCGGTAAACCCCGGCTGGGAGCAAGGCCAAGGAACGATGGTTGGCCATCAGCCCCGTTCCGCCTAAACGCGCCGCTTGAGGCCGTCGGTAACGGCGGTCCCAGATAGATAACCACCCACCCTCCCTGGAGGTGTGAACAGAACCCGGCTTACGCCCTGCTTTCACCCCACTACTACCCAAAGCGTCCGAAGAGATAAGCAAACACCAGATGTAGCAATCCCAGCCGGGGACAGCGATCCGAAAGCATCAAACAGTCAACCAGCAGCGCAAAACCGAAAACATGCGATTCCGCGTGTCCGGTTGTCGGATTTAACAGCTGACGAACTCGCCAATCTTGAGCGCACCTGTCCTCTCTTCACCAGCTTCGACCATCTCCCGAAAGGAACACGTTCGTATCACCGCCAGCAGGCTCAACGTCGCCACGAAGCAGCTGGACTTCCTGAGCCTGATGACCAACTAACCGCTGCACTTTCAGAGATCGCCCGGAAGCGGCATGAACTCGCCTGCCGCACACACCAGGCCACACTCGATTTCGCGGCGGTTTCAAGTCTTCCCAGAACTTCACACAAGAAAGCTTCTGTCCACACCAGGACATCCACCAAGGCGGGAACCTGCAAAAACACCATCAACCTGAAGCACCTTCAGGAATGGGTTAAAGGGTCTGGCGTCGACGAAGACCTGACACAGCTGAACCTGCGGTTAATAGATGGTGATTCCGTCTATCGGCTGTTGCGTCCCCTTGGTGTCCGCTACGAAGCCAAGGACCGCGAACGGCTGAGGGACGTGCTATGGGGTGGATGGTTCTGTCCCACCTTATCCCTGCAAGGCGAAACAAAAACATCGTGGGGCTGTGACAAACCAGACCAACCGCGCCCTGGTTTCAAGAAAGATCCTGAGACCGGACGGTATTCCCGAAGGTCGACGACAACGGGAAACAGGTCCAGATGAAATACGAACACCCCAGCGGTGTTCCAACCCAGGGATTCATCCTGGCCTTCCCGCGTCACATCGGTGAACGCATCTCCAAGAAACACCGATGCCTCACTGCTTACACATAGTGGGAAAACGCCAAGCCGAGCAGCATTGAAGAACATTGGCGGTGGATTCTCCGCCATGGTGGTCACTGAAGGCGCCAAATAAACAGCAGCACTGTTGACCGCTGATTATCTCGCCATCGGACTGTCTGGTCTCTGGAACGGCTGCCAGAAAGACAATCGTAGCCGGTCACATCTCAGGCAAAAGCTGCAGAATTTACTGATTTAGTTGTCTATTATTCTACCAATAAATGCTGAGCTCGAAACGACATGGACTTTTTGCACGATCATTCAGCATGGCTGACTAACACATACAGAAAAAGCCGCTCGGCACAAATGCCTTCAAAAGATTACGACCTTGCATTCAGCAGCCTTGTCACTTTTAAAACCTCCAATCAAAAAAGTAAACTATCCACAAGCAACTCATCGATATCGAAAAACACTGACATAGCTTCATACAACAATTACACCAACAATCAACATAAACAATTTATAGTAGACAATATAACAACCAGCTCATCAACCACTGCGCTTGACAATGGCATATTCCCTAACGAAGCTGAAACTACATTAATTGACAGGGCTACTCCTAGACGTACTCACCAAGAATGGGCAAATAGATCAGCTTTTGCAGCTATTAACACGGACGGATCCGTTACGACTTGGGGTGCAATATATGAAGGAGGCGATAGCAGTGATGTCGCCGATCAGATAAGTTCAAACGTAGCAAGAATTCATTCCACCACACAAGCATTTGCTGCCATCAAAGATGATGGATCAGTTGTTACATGGGGATCATCTTTCAGAGGAGGAAACAGCAATGATGTTGCCGCACAAATTTCAAGCGGAGTTACCGATGTTTTCAGCACACAATCTGCTTTTGCAGCTCTAAAGCAAGATGGATCTGTAATTACGTGGGGCGATAGCGATTACGGCGGAGACAGCGCAGCTGTTGCAAATGACTTAACGAATGGCGTTATCAA
>QCUM01000045.1 GCA_003210735.1 Synechococcus sp. AG-679-D13 | reverse complement strand
GTGCAGGGCAATGGCAACCTGCTGATCGGAAAGGCCTACACCGCCATGCTCAACCTCGAGCCGGGCGATGAATTTGAAATCAAACTCGGCAAGAAAGCCATCCGTCTGCTCCCCACCGGTGATGCGGCTGCCCACAGCGAAGCTGCTGAAGGCGTCGAAGAGTGATCTAGGCCCTCAGGTCTCAACACCCACGCTGGCCCCACCATCAACATGGTGGGGCTTTTTTGTGGCCATGGTCTATCAACCGAGCAAGCAACACCTGGACCAACACATCCCGGAAGCCTGCCAGGCCATTAACAAAATCCTGCGGGAGTTGAAGAAGGAAACCGGAGCCGATGACCGGTTCATTGCCCGCATCCTTGAAGGACTCTCCCGCCAGTGGACGGATGATCTCAACCGTGACGGTTTCGGCTTCCGCTGATCAGAGGACAGGCAAGGGCACGGAATGGTTTGTGAACCCCTTCCTGAATCCAGGAGCCGATCGATTGAGCAGCGGCGGTGGTGATGACCATCCGGCTAAAGCAACAACTCTTGAGTTGTAACCACTCACACCGCAAGAGCCATGGGAAGTTATGCGGATGCTCACGAATAAGACCCAGATCAGGTAAGCGTGAGCTGATTCAGCTGGTTGGATTAAGAGCCGGCCCCCTGCGAAGGGTGAACGGTTAAAGAAAGAATGGAACCCATCACCTTGTCCATGAGTCAACCGAGCGACCACTCCACAAATCTGCTGGAGGATTTGATCGCCGAAGACATTTCCCGCCAGGTGGATGCCATTGCGGAGTCGTTGCAACGGGAAGGTTGGCCGATGCCACTTGTGAAACGATTCATGCACAAGGCAGTGGAATCGCTGCCGGAATAGGGCATAAAAAAGGCAGGGATCTCACCCCCTGCCTCGATCCGTCTTCATCGCTCAGGTTGAAAAACCAAGCCGAAGTGCAGTTCGAACTGCGGCGCGGAGCTTAACGGCATCCAGCGCCGGCGATCACATCAGTAGTTACTTGATGGAATTCAAAAGCCGCATCTACGCCTCTTCCAAAGGCACCACCATCGATGCCATTGGCCAGGGCCAGTATCTGGTGTGCAAACCCTCGGGTTGCACGAAGGTCAAAGGCCTGCACAACGCCCACGAAGCCCTCAAGCAACACGATTCGGATCCGCGGTGACGGCCGCGGCGCGCCAGGATGTAACGAATCCGTTACAAAGCTCTCATGACTGTTGGGGAGATCGTTCTCGAAAGCCTGTCCACCGGTGTGATCACCGAGCATGAGGTCAGCTGGCTGACGGCGCAGCAGTCCAGCTTCAACCGTCCGGAAGAGGCGGCCGTACTGCGTTTGGGCCGGTTGATGGATGAGGGCGAAATCCAACTGGGGTGCCGCCTTCCCTCCCTGATCAACCACCATCAGCAGGTAAGGAAAGACTGGATCGAACCCCTCGGCCGCCGGCGCCATTGCCGCAGCTGATTCAGTCGCTGCACTCCGCCAACCTGGCCTGCGCTGCCTTCAGGGCTTCTTCGCAGGCGGCGCGATCATCCTGATCGATCTGCCCCTGGCTGCCGTTCAGACGCGCCTCCAGGAAAGAGATTTCGTCGATCCAGTAGCGCTTGCCTTTGCGCTCGGCATCGGCCATGGCTGCAGTGTTCAACTCTCCGCTCAAGCCTGACATTCCATCCCGGCCGTTAACCAAGGTGGGATCAAAAATCAGAGTTTCAAGGCAGATCCTTCTGTTTGGAACGCTCGAACCAGACGGCCACCGCGAATGAAAGACCAACGGCAATACCGGCACCGATGAAGACAAATCCGAATTCGATCGGCATCACAGACCTCACTGGATGAGCTGCTGATAAGCCTCGCTCACGCGAAGGAAATCTTCCGGAGAACCCCCAACATCC
Source organism: Synechococcus sp. AG-679-D13 (assembly GCA_003210735.1). Classification (GTDB taxonomy): domain Bacteria; phylum Cyanobacteriota; class Cyanobacteriia; order PCC-6307; family Cyanobiaceae; genus Parasynechococcus. The sequence continues at coordinate 10,838 of QCUM01000045.1, read as the reverse complement.
GGATGGTGCCGTTTCACCAGCTGCCGGAAGGCTGCTTTGATTGCGTCCTGACTGGCTCCCGGATGCAGACCCAGCACAGCCAGCGCGGCAGCACGGGAATCACGGGGCATGCGGTCATCAACACGATCCGAGTGGCGACGGTCACTGCGGGTGCGCCGTCCTCGTCCGGATGCTGCACCGGAGCCCATCCGTTGGCGCAGATCCGCCACCACCCGACGGGGGTCTTCATCCAGCCATTCACTGGCTCGCACCCCATAGAGAGAGAAAGCGGCAAGAACAGCTGCCGTTTTTTTATTCGACCTCGAGCCAATGGCGGCCATCAGGTCCGTGCCAAGACCCGGTGCCAGGCGATCCAACCGTTGCTGCAGCGTCAGCCGCGCCGGAAAACCGTCGCGATTGAGCTGATCGACAAGAGCCTTCAAAGCGCTTTGCCGCAACCCACTCCAACCGGCTTGCCCTGCCAGGGCAGCACCCCAGGCCTCAACCTGGGCTGGACGGACCCGCATGGGAACCTCGCCTGAGCTGGTCTCTCGGGTTGAACGCCAGCGCCGGACCAGCTCAAGTTCCCGCGTCAGCCGAGCCACCTCCCGACGCAAGGCATCGTTCTCTGCCAGCAATGCCTCCACATTGCTGGTGACCCGTTGTTCCGAACGATCACGGCCGGACCAGTGACGTGGATCAAAACCCAATCAGACCGTTTTCAACCCAGCGGTGCAGTGATGGTGGAACTTCAGGCCGAGGCAAGTCAAATTCGGGCAGCTCGAAAGCTGGCTGAATCGCGGCTGCTGGCGCTTGCCGACGCAAAAGAGGGGGTTATAAAAACTTTGGTGCAAACAAAAAACCGCCCCACGAATGGAGCGGATTCGAAGGCTCAGGTAATCCCCATCACCCCGCCTGTTTGCACCACATCTTGTGATGTTAATGCAATCGTACAGCTCCGATCCCAGATGTGGTGTGTATCAACACTCACCTCTTGTGTTTGATCACATTCACAAATTGGAGCTGTTCCTGCTGCAGGCACCACCAGTGGCGCCTTGCAGGCTTAGGATCTGATTCCCCATCACCCGGCCTGCCCTCGAGGCAGGTTTTTTTTTGGCCGCACACCACCAATGGTGTGCAACCGGATTCGCAATCCCCAGCCATCACCAGGGCAATAACTGGCCATTGGCATGCCAGAAACAACCGCTGGTCTCAAGGGTGAGGGCATCAACCCGTTCCAGCAGCCCTTGAACAGACTGCTCCGGAGCGATTCCACTGGGGTTGAAGCCGATCATCCGGGTGCGAACGAGCCCTGGATGCAGCAGCGCTACCGCAATGCCGTTCGGCTTCAGATCAACAGCCAGGGATCGGCCGGCCATGTTCAGAGCCACCTTCGACATCCGATAGCCGTAGGAACCACCGGAGCTGTTGTCGTCGATCGAACCCATCCGGCTGGTCATCAAGATCAGCTTTGAGCCATGGGGCATCTGCGGAACCAAGGCCCGGCTGAGCTGCAACGGAGCCAGGGCATTCACCTCGAACTGCAGCCGGATCGCCTCCGCATCGAGATCGGACAACCCCATCGACTGAAGGATCCCGGCGTTGAGGATCACAAGATCCAGCTTCAGGCCCTTCAATCGCAGCAAGAGTCCGGCAACGGCATCAGCGTCGGTCAACTCAACACCGGATTCGATGCGAATTCCCAAGGCCACAAGCTCCGGGCTTGGCTCGCGGCAGACCGCCACGACCTGATCTCCCCGGGCCTGCAGCTGACGGCAATACTCCAGACCGATGCCGCGATTGGCACCGGTCACAAGAGATGTCTTCATCGCTGACGCATGGATGCCCACCAGTGCCGCGCCCTCTCAAGCCACTGCGGCCAGCCCCGCAGCGTTGAACCGGTTGATGGTCGTTGCAGCACCGCCGACGGAACCGGGTGACCAGCCGGTTCAAAACCAGCAAAGGCAATCAGCGCGTCCCGGGCCCCCTGCAGATCCTGTTGCAACGAGCGCTGTGACAGAGAACGCCTGCTGCGATAACGAGCCAAAGCCATGAACGGGTCTGCGCGTACTTCAACAGGTCTGGCAAAGCCAGCGCCATCCGACCAGGAGCGGTGACGCTTCTTCATCACAAAGCAACCGCTGTCCGAGGTGATCCGGTTGCCTGGCTCAGTCGTTGCCAGCGGCGCAGGCCATATCAACTTTGCCCTTCATCGTCAGTAGGCGTTGCTTGTTGTACTCGTACTCAGCAATCAGCTGGTTGTAGTCCGCCCCCTGCTCCTCAAGGTGTCGGCAACGGGCGTAATCACGCATCAGGCCGTTGTGTTTCTCATACAGGGCGTTGTACCTGCGGTTGTAGTCGCACCAAAGCGCTTTGTTCGGCGCCGTTTTGATCTTCCTGACGCTCGCCTGCGCAGTCTTCTCCGAAACACTGATCTGATCTCGAATCGAAAGGCAATAGCTGCTCTCCACCTTGGTGGTGTTCGCCAGAACCCCAATGGGAACAGCGAACGACAGCAGGCCAACGACCCATATCAGCTTCCGCCTCGGACGTGTTGTCATCCGTTCAGAACGCTTTGACATCCACCAAAGTAATGCTGGTTCCAACAGCTCTGAAGCGCCATGTAAAGCCTGCATGACAAGCCGAAACGGCGCTCTACCCTTCGACCAATCGATGGGGATCGATGAAAGACCAGCTGTTGGACGAGCTGATTCAGATGGACACATGGGACTGGTGGAAGAGCCAGTTGTTTGTGCTTCGCGAACAGTCGGAATACGCCGAAGCGGAAGCCCTGTTTCACGAGTTCAAGATCACCGCGGAGACCTGACCTGATCATCGGAAGGTCCGATCAAAATCCACAACAGACATAACTGTCCGATCAACGGCACCAGGCTGATGAAGATCCAGGGCCAGGCCCTTCCCGTATCGCGAATGCGGCGAATCTGCATCGAGAAGAAGGGCACGATCACAGCCACGCCGAACACCCAGGCGAGGGAGCCGCTCATCAGACTGAGCAGCGAAGCGATCACAAGATTCAGCAATACGATCGTCCAGTAGTCGATGCGTCGAATCCGACCCTGAAAGTCGAAGGCATCACTCCAGAACTGGGGATATCGATCCAGCATGCGGTGGTTGCTTCTCTCTGAAAATTAGGTTCACCACAAACGGCTGTCGACGACACAGCAAACCGAGCGGTTGGAGCCTTAAACAACGTTGGTGCGCACTTTTCATCCGAGCTGTTATTCGAACTGTTCACCCATGGCGCACTGATGCCTTTGTTTTCCTGCAAAGACTGCGGCATGCGCATCGAACGCTCGATGGCGACCTATTGGAAGCACAAAGGCCAGGTTCTTTGCTCGTCCTGCCAGGACCGACGGGACGAAACTCAGCAGGCTGACGTCATTCAGGCGAAAGATGATCGACCGCCAAACGTGTGACAAAGGAGACATCGCAGAAGCATCAATCACGAAAAGATCTGCATCTCCTCACCACACACAAACTAACCATGGGATTTCTTGCTGTGGCCGGCTGCATGTTGCTTGCCGCCACCATGTCTGCCGTGCTGACTCAGAAATCGACCAAAGCCTGATCATCAGACTCAGACCAACACAGTCATCAACCTGGACTAAGTCCAGGTTTTTTTATGCATTAAGAAAAGCTGCGTTGGATGACGTAATCCCGAAGACATTCGGGCCAATCAAACAACGTGGGCAAGAACAAACGAACCTGACGGCATCTGCAAGTAGTGAATGATCACGATTCAGGTCCTCACTGATCAAGGCTGGATGAATGAAGACCAACACCCCACACGCGATATGGCTTTCTGGCACGCCCGTGCCAAAAGTGACGCATCAGGTCAGACCTATCGGCTTGTAAGCAACGATCAGAACCTGGTTTGCCTGCTGACATCGAAAGGGTCCGACTGTTGGGACATCGAGACGGAACTGGTTGCCTGACCAGCCATTTGGGTATCAACACTTACTGCACGCCATCGTTCGCTCTGTAACACTGTGTGCACCCCGGTGAGGGGTAATGCGTCGATCCGGGAGGGCTTAGGGAACCCTCCTTTTTTGTGCCCATTCGCAGCTACTACTGTCCTGAATCAAGCCGCTTCGACTGATACTCACCGAATTCCAGATACAACCCTTTTGCATCCTCAGGGCGGCCATCATCGATCAACGTCTGAACCCTCTTCCGCCACCACTGGGAGACAAGGGCATCGGTCGACTTGTTGGAACCTGGATTGAACGATGACTCCATGACAGGAAGGCGGGTGTTGAGCCTAAGAACATCAGAAAGCAGGTCCACAGAAGCTGTTACGCAGCGTCAGCAGTTGTTGTTACACAAACCAGTCATCAACAAAAAATTCTCAGCTGATGGTCGTGCTGCAATCGTGCGCAAGACATGACATGACTCCAGGCATTGATCAGCCGGAGGGTGAATCGGAGCTAGGGAGTGGATGTTGCAAACTTCGGCTTTCTGATGCTGCGTTCCATCCCGCCCATCGCCGGCAGAGAAGCAGAGCTGCGGGTGGCGATGCAGAACAACGCTCCGGTATGGACTGGCCAGAGCGATTTGAACCTGGAACAGATGCGCTCAGGATTCGCCTGTGCCCTGCACATGCACCAGCCCACCATCCCCGCAGGCGTAGATGGTGCGCTGATTTCGCATCTGCAGTACATGCTTGACCACCCCGGCGAAGGGGACAACCACAACGCCGAACCGTTCGCTCAGTGCTACCGCCGGATGGCGGATCTGATCCCGCAACTGATTGAACAAGGATGCAAGCCTCGGATCATGCTGGATTACTCCGGCAACCTGCTCTGGGGCGTGGACCAGATGGGTCGGGACGACATCACCGCTGCCCTTCGCTACCTGACCAGTGACCCCCTGATGCAACGCCACGTCGAATGGCTTGGCAGTTTCTGGAGCCACGCGGTTGCGCCCTCAACGCCGATCCCCGATCTGAAGCTGCAGATCAGTGCCTGGCAGCACCAGTTCGCTGATCTGTTCGGCTGCGAGGCACTGCAGAGGGTGCGGGGTTTTTCGCCACCGGAGATGCACCTGCCGAACCATCCCGACACGCTGCATGCCTTTGTTTCGGCGTTGAAGGACCACGGCTACCGCTGGCTGTTGGTGCAGGAGCACAGCGTTGAAACACTTCAGGGCGAACCATTGAGTCAGCAGCAGAAATATCAACCCAACCGCCTGGTCGCCCGCAACAGCCATGGCGACAGCGCGGAGATCACGGTGTTGATCAAAACCCAGGGATCCGACACCAAACTGGTGGGGCAGATGCAGCCCTGTTACGAGGCCATGGGACTGCAAAAGCAGACCTTGGGAGGGCGGACACTTCCTTCACTCGTGAGCCAGATCGCCGATGGCGAAAACGGCGGCGTGATGATGAACGAGTTCCCGGAAGCGTTTCGGCAAGCCAACCAGCGCACCCGGGACTCAGGTGATGGCTGCGTTGCGGTGAACGGAAGCGAATACCTGGAACTGCTCGAGGCCAGCGGTTTCGACAGCGCGAAATTTCCACCCGTTCAGGCGGTGCAGCAACACCGCCTTTGGAATGCGGTGTCTGAACCGATCTCGCCACAGTCTGTGCAGAAGGCCATCGACCAGTTGCATGGCCAAGACGATGGCTTCCACATTGACGGGGCGTCGTGGACCAATGACCTGAGTTGGGTGAAGGGATACGAGAACGTTCTGGAGCCGATACAGCAGCTCAGTGCCCACTTCCACGCCCGCTGGGATGACGCCGTGACCGAGCAACCCTCAACCACCGGAGACGCTGCTTATCAGGCGTGTCTTCTGTACCTGCTGCTCAGTGAAACCAGCTGCTTCCGCTACTGGGGGCAGGGTCTCTGGACCGAGTACGCCCAGACCCTTGTGCAAAAGGGGGAAGCTTTGTTGCAGCAGATGCCAATCGCTAGCACCTAGCTTCGGTCCAGCTTTGGATAAAGCACCGAAATCGTTCCTATGTCATACGAGCCAGGTACACCCGAGTGCCGCGTTCTCATCCGCAGCAAAGACCAGATCGAAACCATGTTGCTTGACCTCGCCAAGCTGGATGGCACGGACCTGATCCTGCAGCAATTGCGTCAGGTGCATCAGCAGCTTGAAGGGCTCCACGACCTGCGACGCGCCTCCTGATTGGCATTCCGTCCAATTCTGAGAACATCGGTTTACAACGCGTTACAAACGTGTAAAGTTGAGTTATACGAGGTGCTCTGGTGGGCGACTACTCAACCGCAATTTTTGGAATGGTGGCCACCGCCGTGGCTCTCACCTCAGCCGTCGTCTTCGCACTCATGCGTCCGAGCGACCTTCCGGCTCTCGATCAAAACAATCGCTAGTGCTGTCATGGAAGTTGTCACGGAAATTCTGATTGCCATCGCCGATATCAGTATTGCTCTATTTGTTGCTGTTTCTCTTCCACCCAGCAAACCCGCAAGCTGATCAGCTTGCATCCCTCATTCGGAATTCAAGATATAAACAAGCGGCATCATTTTTTCTATTTCTTTCAATCAAATCAGCACATCGAACCTGCATCCACTGATCCGTCTCACTCCAGAGGACCAGTCGATAGCGACGTTCAAGATTTTGGCCTGCTCCGTCCAAAGTGATGAATACTTTCTCCGCATCCTAAAAAGGTCTTGACCAATTCGTTGGTTTGGTCAGCACTTCAGAAATGAGTGACATTCAGATTCAGATCTTGGTAACAAGACTTTCATATTGACCACTAATTTCATGAATCGGCTTCAATCGACCGATCGCGGATGTCAAGACTGAACTTGCCTGGAGATCAGCGCTGACTACGGTCCCATCGCCGCTCCAGGGACTGGCGAAACGCCTCTGTCTCTTGCTGATCTTCCTGAGGCATCTCACCCTTTTTGGCTCTCCACGGAGCGGTGACAGACCAGAACTTCAACAGCGAAGCGAACGCCACAACGGCCCAGGCCAGCAAAAACCAGGCGGGAGTTGGCACAGCCACGAATCAGTTCCGTCCCATGATGCAGTCCATGGATCCGGAAGTGCGTCTTTTTGTCATCAACCAACTGCTGGTGATCGTTGTGCCGGTGGGGCTGATGTTTGCCCTGTGGATCGGCATGCTCAGCTGGGATCGCCGCCGTTGAGAGGCCGGCTCAACTGCGGCCTTTGCTGACATCCACCACCGCCACCACCTGATTCCAGCTGTCGTTGACGATCCGGTACGTCCGCAGCGTGGCCATCGACTTGGTGCGGGCACTCACGAATGCTTTGAACTCTGTCTTGAAACAGAGCTCCTTCACCCAGCTGCCTCCGGGATCCTGGCGTTCAATGCAAAACACGACGAAACAGGTCTTCTGACTCCATCAGACCTCTGATGCGGCCAAAGCGCCGCAAAACAACAGCTCACGTTCGGGATCATGCTGAAATCAGCCCGTTGCTGAATTGACGGAACCGAATGGCCGCTCTTGCAAGCCTGTTGCTGCCGGTGCTGATGCTGTTTCACCTTGTGGGACCCGTTCCCCCGGAGCTTGGTGTGCATGCCGGAGAACTCAGCCCCTGCGAAAGCACCGCCCACTGCAGTCGCTCCCGCTGGCTCAGCGACAACCCTGAGGCTGATTTCACTGTTCTGGCGGCCGCAGTGGCTGCCATGCCAAGAACGGTGGTGGTCGATCAAAGCGACCGCTATCTGCACGCGGAAGCAAGCAGTGCCCTGTTCGGCTTTGTGGATGATCTCGAGCTGCTCGCGGATGACGGTGCCATCCAGGCCCGCTCAGTCTCCCGACTTGGGGAGTCCGATCTCGGGGTGAATGCGGCTCGACTGGCGGAGCTTGAGATCCTGCTGCAGAACTGAATCGCCCGCGCTCAGACCTTGGCGCGGCGGAACTGGCGGATGTCGTGCGTCATCTCACGCAGCCCCGCCAGAAAGCCTATGGCGGCGAAGCTGGTGATGCCCACAATGAGCACGGTCTCCAGCAGAGCATGGGGGTCCGCAAGCAGAGCGGGCCAAGCTGTCGTGAGTGCTGTCATCTCGGCACAATCTCGATTGCCCCGTTGGTAGCAATCCTTCCGCCGCATCGACATGCACGACATCATCTGTCCGCACTGCAGCAAGGCCTTCAAGGTGGATGAGGCCGGCTATGCCGACATCCTGAAACAGGTGCGCGACAGGGAGTTCGAGCAGCAGCTCAACAAACGCCTGGCCCTGGCGGAACAGGACAAACGCACGGCCATCGAACTGGCGATGGCAAAGAAACAAAGTGAGCTCCAGGAGCTCGAAGCACAACTGAGGAGCCGCGATGTTCAACAGCAGCTGGCGGTGAAGCAGGCGGTGACAGCGTCCGAGAAGCAACGCGATCTTCTGGCGACAGAACTTCGACAATTGCAGGACACCAGCGCCACCGCAGCCCAGGTTGCGGAGAGCCGATTTGCGAAGGAGATTCAGACCATCACCCTTCAGAAGGAGGGCGAACTGCGTGATTTACGGGCGCAACTGGATGCCAGTGGCATCCAGACCAAGCTGGCGGTCACCGAAGCGCTGACCGGGGTCGAACGGGAACGTGATCAGCTGCGCAGTGAACTCGGCCAGAGCGAGTTGAAGCATCAGCTGGCTGCCCAGTCGATGAAGGAGCGCTACGAGATCCAGATCCACGATCGCGATCAGTCGATCGAACGCCTGCGGGATATGAAGGCCCGCCTCTCCACGAAAATGGTGGGTGAAACCCTGGAGCAGCACTGCGAAACGGAGTTCAATCGCATTCGCGCCGCTGCCTTTCCCCGCGCCTACTTCGAGAAGGACAACGACGCCCGCACAGGCAGCAAGGGGGATTACATCTTCCGCGACAGCGATGACGCTGAAAACGAGATCGTTTCGATCATGTTTGAAATGAAGAATGAGTCGGACACCACGGCAACAAAGAAGAAGAACGATGATTTCCTCAAGGAACTGAACAAGGACCGCAACGAGAAGAATTGCGAATACGCCGTGCTCGTTTCGCTCCTCGAACCGGAAAGCGAGCTTTACAACTCAGGCATCGTTGACGTGTCCTATCGCTTCCCCAAGACCTACGTCATCAGGCCTCAGTTCTTCATTCCCTTCATCACACTTCTGCGCAACGCAGCCCTCAAATCTCAGGAGGTGAAGGCTGAACTTGCGCTGGTGAAGGCCCAGAACATTGATGTGACCAACTTCGAACATGATCTGGAGAGCTTCAAGAACGCCTTTTCCCGCAACTACGACCTGGCTTCTCGCCGCTTCCAGACCGCGATTGATGAAATCGATAAATCAATCGATCATCTTCAGAAGACCAAAGACGCACTCCTGGGAGCCGACCGCAACCTGCGCCTGGCAAATGACAAGGCGCAGGACGTGACGGTGAAAAAACTCACCCGCCGCAATCCCACCATGGCCGCCAAGTTTTCCGAACTCAGCGATCAGGATTCCGCTTGAACGCTGCCTGCCATTCAGCTCCCTGCTGTCATGCCATCGAAACCGCGTAACCGAATCGGCGAGATCTACGGCCGACTCACTGTGATTCGCCCTTCGGATAAGCGGACCAAATCCGGCAATGCCTATTGGTGGTGCCGTTGCAGCTGCGGCAATGAACGGGAAGTGCCCAGCGACAAGTTGTCCCACAACACGGCACGACGGAAGCCAACGGTTCAGGCCTGTGAAGACTGCTCCAGGGAGATGCAGGTGGAGGCCGTCTACCGCAAGAACGATCGCGATGAGATGGAGCGCCGAGAGGAGGCCATCGCCAATCGAGCGGATCTGAAGGGGGATGTCCCTGATCGCTGGCTCAAGCTTCCGCTCACCGATGCCCACGCGAGGGAACTGGGGCAGACGTTGTTTTTTCGAGGCAACCACTGCCTCAGGGGCCATTTGGCTCCTTACAGAATCAACGGCGGCTGTCTGGCTTGTGCTGGTCAGAGCCCTTCAGCGAAAGATTTGCCGTCAACCAAGCCCAAAGGGTCATGACGGAGGCACCGAACGCCATCAATGCCAGGAGTTTGGCTTCCATCAGAGGAAATCGAAATCGTCCTCGGAGTCACCCGAGAAAGCATTCATCACCAGCGCCGATAACGGGATGAAGATGGCTGCGGCAACAAGAATTTCCACGCATCTATTTTTTAGTGGTTAAACGTTACTTAATATCGCTTCATAAAAAGTGCTGCAGGCGACGTTTTCGCTGTAGCTGAGTGGAAATACCCAAGAACATCTGCAGCTCAGCCCTTTTGCGTTCAAATGCCGAAGACCGTTCCCAACAAGGTGGCCGGATGGGCTGAGGCGGCCGCTCGGCCGCGTTCGAGTTGATAGGCCATCACCGCATGGGCCGAGAAGCGGATCGCCGAGAGAACGGCCAGGCCGATGCAGATCGGGCAGTGCAGGAGTCCCATGTGAACGACGATCCCAGTTCTGATCCATGAAGGGAACGAACCGTTCCATTTCTTGATCTCCGAAGTCATCCCTCACCACTCATCGGGCTCGCATCAGGCCGGAACGACTGAAACCGAGGAGCAATTCTCCAGAGCCCGGCTGTTAAGATCACTTTTTGCTCTCAGCCTCGGGAAACGGATGAGTCAGGTCACAGTCGGCGAAAACGAAGGAATCGAATCAGCGCTGCGACGTTTCAAGCGCTCCGTGGCCAAAGCCGGCATCTTCTCTGACCTTCGCCGTATTCGTCACCACGAAACTCCCGTAGAGAAATACAAGCGCAAACTCAAGCAGCGTTCCCGCAACCGCCGTCGCTGAGCTTCGGGCTGATTCGATCGTTAACGGAAAGCGGGTCGAGATGACCCGCTTTTTTGTGCCGACTGCGCGTGATGTCCGACCTGGAAAGGTCAGTGCAGCAGAAACGTCTTGACCG
>QCUM01000044.1 GCA_003210735.1 Synechococcus sp. AG-679-D13 | reverse complement strand
AGGTTGCTCTGGTCTGTGTCCGAGACGGAAACCTCCTCACAGATTCTGAACTGCCTGGATGAAACAGCGCTCGCGTTGTTACGTCGTCACGGGATGCTGCGCAATCTGATCAGCGCGGAGGTCAAAGAGGCGTTGTTAGATCCAGATCCACTTGATGCTGAGGCTCTCCAAACAGCTGTTGCGACTTATCGCAAGCGCAACAACCTGAACGCTTCAGAACAATTGCAGGCCCACATGCGCCGCCAGCACTTGAGCCAGACCGATCTGCAATGGCAAGCCGCTCTTGCTGAGCGCATCCGTCGCACCAGCATGAAGCGCCACCAGCCCAAAGCCGAACTGCATTTCCTCACGCGCAAGGAACAGTTCGATCAGGTCACCTACAGCCAGCTGACGGTGCCCAATCAGTTTTTGGCTCAGGAATTGTTTCTCAGACTCAATGAAAATGAAGCCACGTTTGCGGACCTGGCGACTCAGCTACGAAAAGGTGGAACGGAAAAGGGACAAGGGCGTTTCGGGCCAATAGCGATCGCCAATCTTCCGCCAGCCATCGCCAAACCACTGCGCAGCTGCAGCCCAGGAACACTTCTCGAACCCCTGCAGGTGCAGAACAACTGGTTGATCGTGCGACTCGAACAATTCCAGCCCACCCAGTTCGATGCCGCCATGGAACAACGCATGTGCATCGAACTGTTCCAACAGGAAGTGGACCGGATGGTGGATGAGCGGCTGGCATCTCTCGATCTGGCCGCACCCATCAGCAGCGGGCAGAGAGGCGAGTCATGACCATCAGTTCAGCCATGTCAGAGCATCAGAACGAACTTCCGGCAGTACTGGTCTCCCTCAAGGGAGACCCTTCACGGCATCGTCGCTTCAGGCCTGGACAACCACTGACGGCAGATACTGCTCTACCCAACCAGGTGCTTTTGATCCTGGAGGGGCAAGCTCGGCTGTTGACCCGCGAACGAGATCAACCGGCGACGTTACGCAAGCTTGGCCCGGGTGATGTGATTGGCCTGGCGTCGCTGATTTCAGCAGACCCCTGCGAAACGGTGCACGCCAGCACCATGCTCAAAGCCGCTGTCTTGTCCGATCAGGAACTGCTGAAACACCTGCAGGAAACGCCTGAATTTTTTGAGTGGTGCACCAGCAGGATCTGGGATGCGGAGCTGGCAAGGTTGCTCAAACCAGTACTGGACTCCAGCGCCGAAGATCTGCCGCCTCTGGCCAGCCGACTGGATGACGTTCGCGATGAGGCCACGCTGCTTTCCCCTGACGCAGAGGCCGTGCAACGCGCCATCGTTAACGATCAGCGTGTGTTTGTGGCCTCTGCCAACAGCAATCTGAGCCTGGGCCAAGAGCTCACCGATGGAATCCAAGTCGAGATCGAGGCCCGGCCACCCTTGCCATTGCGGCTGATCGCCCTTCCTGCCGCAATGCTCCAGAGGCTTCTAAGCCCGATTGAAGATGAGGCCAAGGCGGCAGTGGATCCCACTCCAGGTGAAATCGTTGAATCGTCTTCAGCGCTGGCGGTGATCGAGCCCGCCCAGGCGGGACTACCGCTGGCCACCACAGCCGGATTTGGACAGAAGGACCCCCGCAGCGGCCTGCAACTGATCCGTGCCAACAGTGAATCCGAAGAACTTCTGGCTTGCTTCCAGATGCTGGCGCAGCTGATGGGGCTGAAACTGCGGCGTGACTCAATCGAAAGGGTTCTTGGCGATGCGATGAAGCGCGGCCAAGGCATCAACCTCCAGTTGATCGGTCAGCTGGCCACGATGTTGGGGCTTCACGCTGTAGGCGGCCGGATGGCTCCCGAGCGGGCCCAACAACTTCAGACTCCCTCAATTTTGAGAATTGGCCAACGCACCGCCCTGGCCATCGCGAGCAACGAAGCTGGCTTGCTGTTGGCCTCGCCGACGGAAGGGTGGAGAGAGGTAAGTGTTGAAGAGCTGCGTGTTCTCGCCCCGGACGGTTTCGACGTGGCCCTGGTGGAACGCACCAGCGCTACCCAGGAACAACGCTTCGGGCCGAGCTGGTTCTGGCCTGCGATTCAGCGGCACCGCAGCGCCCTGATCCAGGTGCTGGCTGCCTCCTTTGTGGTGCAGCTTTTCACCCTGGCCAATCCGCTGTTGATCCAGGTGATCATCGACAAGGTGATCAGCCAACGCAGCCTCGACACACTGCAGGTGTTGGGGATGGCCCTGATCGCGGTGACCGTCTTTGAAGGAGTGCTGAATTCCCTGAAGACGTTTCTGTTCCAGCAAACCACCAATCGCATCGACATGCGCCTGGGCTCGGAAGTGATCGATCACCTTCTGCGCCTGCCTCTGGGTTATTTCGATCGCCGACCCGTTGGCGAACTCTCCACCCGCATCGGCGAACTGGAAAAAATCCGCAACTTCCTCACCGGGCAAGCCCTCACCACCGTTCTGGATTGCGCCTTTTCGGTGATCTACATCGGTGTGATGTGCCTTTACAGCTGGCAGCTCACCATCGTGGCGTTACTGGTGGTGCCGATCCAGGTGACCTTCACCATTCTTGGCGCTCCGCTGTTCCGCAAACAGTTCCGCAACGCAGCCCAGGAAAATGCCCGAACACAGAGCCATCTGGTGGAGGTGCTCACCGGCATCCAAACGGTGAAAGCGCAGAACGTGGAAATGGTGAGCCGCTGGAAATGGCAGGAGTATTACAACCGCTACATCGCCCGCAGTTTCGAAAAAACAATCACCGGCACCACGCTCAACCAGATCAGCACGGTTCTGCAGAAGATCTCTCAACTTCTGGTGCTCTGGATCGGTGCTTCGATGGTGCTGAAGGGAGACCTCAGCCTTGGCCAGCTGATTGCTTTCCGAATCATCAGTGGCTATGTCACCCAACCGCTGCTGCGCCTATCCGGCATCTGGCAACGGATCCAGGAATTACGTGTGAGCTTCGAGCGACTCGGCGATGTGGTGGACACCCCAATGGAATCGGATGAGGTGGATCAGGGGAAAGTTGCCTTGCCAGCGGTGAACGGCCGAATTCAGTTTGAAAATCTGAGCTTCCGTTTTGCGCCACACAAGCCTGATGTGCTCACCCACGTGAATCTGGAAATTCAGCCGGGCACGTTCGTGGCCATCGTTGGCCAGAGCGGCAGCGGCAAGAGCACTCTCATGAAACTGCTGTCTCGGCTGTATGCGCCGCAGGTGGGCCGTGTGCTGGTTGATGGCTACGACATCGCGAAAGTGGAGCTTTATTCGCTGCGGCGACAGATCGGTATCGTTCCCCAGGATCCGCTGCTGTTCTCTGGAAGCGTGCAGGACAACATTTCGCTGACGGCACCGGATGCCCGCAGTGAGGATGTTGTTCAAGCAGCTCAGGTGGCCTGTGCCCACGACTTCATCATGGAGTTACCGGAGGGTTACAGCAGTGATGTGGGTGAAAGGGGTGCCGCCTTAAGCGGAGGACAACGACAACGCGTGGCCATCGCCAGAACCTTGTTGAGCCGACCGAAACTGGTGATCATGGACGAGGCAACCAGTGCCCTCGACTACGAAAACGAACGGAGAATCAGCGAAAACCTGCGAAAAGAATTGCAGGATTGCACCGTGCTCTACATCACCCATCGACTCAGCACGGTGAAGCGTGCGGATCAAATCGTGATGATGCACCAAGGTGCTGTGGTGGAACAGGGAAGCCATCAAGAACTGATGGCAGCCAAAGGTCGTTACTACGCGCTGTATCGCCAACAGGAGTCGGAATGAACAACAGCGACAACAACGACCGTGCATTACGACCACTCGGGCGTGACGCTGCACCTGAAACCAGCGAACTACTGAGGCCATCTAAGTCTTGGTTGCAGGCCGTGATCTGGACCATGCTGGGGACTGCAGGCTTCGCCATCGCCTGGCTGGCCATCGCCAAAACTGACGAGGTGGTGGTGGCACCGGGAAAGCTCGAACCACTGGGATCGGTGAAGGACATCCAGATGCCACTCGGTGGCGTGGTGGAAGACATCCTTGTACGCGAAGGCGAACGGGTCAAAGAAGATCAAATTCTGTTGAAGCTCGACACCGAAGCCGATCTCGACAAACGGGAAAGCCTGGATCAGACCATTGCTCTGAAAAAGGAACAGCTGGAACTGAAGCAGGAGGAAAGAATCCGCTACCTCGAGCTCAACAGCACTGAGCAAAGGGTTCTAAGAGAAAACCTGCTTCTGCAGGAAGAGTTGCTTGGGCGTTATCGCAACCTCGCAGAACAGGGAGCATCACCGGAAATCCAATTGCTCCAACAGGAGGATCGGGTGCAGCAGGTGGAAGGTCAGCTCGAAAAAATCACCGTCGATCGTGAACGCCAGCTCTCTCAGCTGGACCAACAAATCCAAACACTGAAGAGCGATCTGGCCAACCTCAGCAGTCAGCGAACCAGCCAGGTGGTCAAGCTGCGTTATCAGGAGATCCGATCACCCGTTGAAGGGATCGTGTTTGATCTCAAGCCCACTGCCAGCGGATTTGTGGCACAGGGCAGCGAGCCAGTGATGACGATCGTCCCGATCGACACCCTGGAGGCACGTGTGGAGGTTCCCAGCAACAAAATCGGTTTTATCCATAACGGGCAGAGCACCGATCTATCCATTGACTCGTACCGCGCAACTGATTTTGGCGTTTTAAAGGGAGTTGTACGCAAGATTGGTTCAGATGCATTACCTCCAGACCCAACAACTGGCCTAGCTGGTTATCGCTTTCCAGTTGATATTCAGCTTAAAAGTCAATCACTTGTCCTGAAAGATGGACAATCCCTTCCGCTCCAGGTGGGCATGAGCCTGACCGCAAACATCAAACTGCGAAAAGTGAGCTACCTGCAATTGCTAATGGGTGGACTAAGAGACAGGACAGAGTCGCTGCGGGAGTTCTGAGCCAAAGCCGGAAGCGCAAAAGCCGGAAATTTCAGCGGGCATCGCCTTCTATAAAGCTCGGCTCCGAGCATCAACAATCAGCCAAAAGACCACACAAGAACGCAATAAGCTGTGCCATTGAGGGATCTGACACCGGAATCGCCTCCTTAGCTTGACCCCACGTAGCGCAACCTATAACCTCTCGATACAGCCTATTAATTGACCCTTGGCTACCATCCTGCTGAATGGTGTCGTCACAGACGCCAGTTCCATCTCCGGTTCAGACCTCAACGACAAGCTGACCGTGAGCGGCGGCGAAGACGGTCTGAGTGTTGATCTCGCCGCTGGCGATGACGCTGTTGAAATTTACGCCGACAGCGAGAACGTCACCGGCACAGAGATTCGCGTCTCAGAAGGTGATGACACCATTCTTGTTCTTGCGCAAGACGGAACCGACGGCAACAACATCAATGATGCTGACGACTTTGCCGGCATGCCGATGAGCCTCGGCGACAGCCTGCTGGGCGGGCCTGGCGACGACGTTATCCAAATCGAAGACGGCCTCGTTCAGCTGACCGGTGCTGTTAAGGGCAACGAAGACGACGACACAATCCATGTCGCCAACATCAATGGGGGCACCGTCAACGGCAACTCCGGCACAGACACCATCAGAATTGGTGTATTTGCCGTTGAAGAAGCTGGTTCACGCGCTGCCAATGCCGTCACCAACGGCAGTGTGATGGGTGGTCAGGGCAATGACGCCATCACCGTTGACGCAGCTGTCACCGATAGCGCCATTCGCGGCAACGAAGGTGATGACACCATCACACTTGCTGGCAGCACATTCAGTGGCGCTACCACAGTCAATGGCAACGCTGGCGATGACGTCATCGACGCTTCTGGCGCAGAGAGTGCCTTCACTATCAATGGCGGCCAAGGTGATGACGTCATCACAGCTGGCAACGGCCAAACCGTTAAAGGTGGCCTTGGAGCCGACACCTTTGTGGTTGGTGCATCCGGTGGTGTCTTGATCGAAGATTTCGACAAGCTGGATCTCGATGGTGTTGCAGGAGTCGACAATGACGATTGCTTCTGCGACGACAGCATCAATATCCAGAATATTGCATTCGAAACAACTACTTGGGCCGTCACAAGAGATAAGTTCACCAGCGCAAGCAGCTGGACTGGAGACATTAAAGTCAAGGCTGTTGCAGATTCACAAGCTTGTCAGCCCACTGCAGTTGCTCAACTTGATGCATTTAAAACAGAAACTCTGAACGCCTTTGCGGTTGCGCGACTCCTTATCGATAACACCGACTTAATGGGGAAAGTCGCTGCAGGAAATGTTCTTGGCACAAATGCCGATTACGCAGTAAGTACTCCAGCTGTTGGTCTGACCCGCAAGGGGGCGACATTTGTTAACGGAGCAGCACGAGCTGCTGGTCAGGACGGTATTGGCCAAGCTTTCGCCTCTGCCGAAGGATTCTGGTGGAAGAGCTCTCTCTCTGCCAACAGTTCAGTTCGCACATTCAAAGGCGCTATTAATAATGTAGTTGTTTCCACGACAGCTAAATTCCAAAAAGGAGATTTTAGCTTCCTGCAATTAACAGCTACCGCTAAAGCTGGTTGCACAAAGAGTCAGGTACTTACCTATGACGACGTAACAAACGCAACCGTCAAAAACCATTACGCTGAATACAACAAAGTAAAAAATACCGGCAACGATAGAAATCTGTACACGATGAATTTCGGTACAGCTAATTTCAATCAGACGATTACTGGTAAGGCTTACATGGTCTTAACCGATCTTGTACTTACTGAAAATCAAATCCAGAAGAAAACTCTTCCTGCAGATGCTGTTGGTGCAACAGCAAAAGTAACCCTGGATCTTGAAGATTACTTCAGTGCCTGGAAGCAGGTTGGTTTAAACGCCGGCACTCAGAAAACTGCTTCAGGAAACAATTCTTGGAATCCTTACCTTTATACCGGAGCTGCTGGAAGAGCAATTGGTGATCTTCCTGCAGCTCGTTATGACACCGATGGTGATGGCTTTGTTGACGCAAAATTCGTCACATACGAAAGCCTTCAAGCACGTAATCTGCTCACCCTGGCAACTACGGTTCGTAACACCGTTAATGCGACTACTAATGGTCAAGCCAACATTCTAAACATCGAACAGAAGCTTGGTGTAAACAACACCGCCCGCACCAGAGATGATTTCCTTACAGCTAGAGGACAGCTAGTTGTAAAAATTGCAGTAAGTGAAACTGCTACTGCTAAGGACACCATTAACCAAGGCACCGTTGTTGACAGGATCACTCTGGAAGATCAAGACCTCGCAGTAACAACCTGTCCCGATTTCCCTGTAGTGGGTCAACTTGCTACTGCCTTTGTCGATGGACAAGCTAAGCAAGGTGATGTTGTTGGTACCTTCAACACCAAATACCTCTGGGCCAATAACAGCAACAACCTTTCTTCTCAACCAGTTGCTGGTGGAGGACTTCCTACTAATGCAGCAAACTGGTTGCCTCGCCTGAACGCCACCACTACTGAAGGCAATGGTTTCTTCTCTGGAACCGATTTCTCTGTAGATGTTCTTGAAGCAGCCGGATTTGGTGACAACGCAGTTGCTCAAGCCAGTTCCGATGCGAAGGATGTTCCCTTCCGAGTTCTGTTCTTCGATAACGCGGGCACAGACAATGGTCTCTACATCATGTCTGGTATGGCTGGCTACAACAACGGTGCACTGACTGCAATCTCCACTGGTGCTGGAGCAGCGACTCTGCTGCCAAGTGCAGCTTCATCCAACATGGGTGGCAAGCACACCATCGTCCGTGTTTCAGGTGGCAAAGGTGCTGCAATCGAATTGAGTGATATCAACTTCGTCTGATCTTCATTAAATGAAGCACAAAAACCCTCGGGAAAATTCCCGAGGGTTTTTTTTGGTCTTAAGACTGGACTCTCCATCGAGTCTCCCGTAACGTAGTCAATTGTTGCTGGGTTTCTCGACTGCATGACTATTTCGATCATCACCCTCACCGAGCAACTCAAACAACAGAATTACGCTGACGTTCTAAAAGCGGCACTCAACGTGCCTGAAAAGGACAAAATAGATGACCTCAAGCTGCTTGAACTGATTGCCAGGATCAAATCTGACCAATCCAGCCCGCTTGTGCAGCACTATCTGAACGAGTCAGCAGGCTGGACATACAACACTCCTGATCTACTGCTTTCCGAACGAGCCTTCCTACATCTGCTTCGCAATGAAGGAGCACCTGCCATTCGCCTATACCAACAGCTGGGGGAAGACAATTTCGACGCTTTGGACTGTAACCGACTAGGCAATGCCCACTTAATGATGAGCAATTTCGATCAGGCACTGCATTACTACGATCGTGCTATCGAGCTCGAGCCTGATGAACCCAGCCATCTCAATAACAAAGGTGGTGCCCTGGCACGCCTGCACCGGTTTGACCTAGCACTTGAGGTTTACGACGAGTGCCTGAAACTCGACCCAGAACACTTGACGGCTAAGGAGGCGAAGAAAAAGCTGCTAATCAAACTCAACCAATCCGAGGATGTACTGAATGAATTACGTACAACGCTAGAAAGCGATCCGGAATCATTAGAAAACCGACTTGCATACTTCAACGCTCTAGTGGAATTCACTCAGTATGGAGAAGCAATTAAAGTCATCCAGGACCATCTCAAACCAGTTAAGGATCTAAAATCAATACCACTCGAGGCAGATCCTGAGGAATTCAAAACTGAACAAGATCAATTGAATCTTCGCTCTGCTTTATTACAGCTTTTTGAAAGTCGGCAGATGTGGGTCCGTGCACTTGCAACAACAAATCAAATGCTGGAGATGTTTGAAGAGAAACCTCACTATCTATTATTTAATAAGGCAGATTATCTGGCTGAATTGGCTAAATTTGAAGACGCAAGTGCCATTATAGATGAACTAGATGAAAAAATCGAAGACAAGGAAAGAATTAAGATAGCGAGAGCAGGCTTGCTCTGCGAACAAGAAAAAGAAGCCGAGGCACTTGAACTTTATGAAAGCATAGACAAAGGTAGTCGATTCTATAAACAGATTCTACACAGGAAAGCTGACATCAAGCTGACCCTTGGTCGCATCGAAGAGAGCCATGCTGACCTACTGGAATTGCTAGACACAAATATCATGGTTGCCGTGCAATTAATTAACTCAAAAAATTACAAGCCCGACGATGCTATTATCGAAAAGCTTAAAATAATTGCACGCAATCCGTTCACCCCTGAACAACAAAAAGAGAACATCTGCTTCGCACTCTCAATAGCCTGTGACAGGCGCAAAGAATACAAGGACGCCGCTGAATTTCTCCGAGAAGCAAACTCACTTAACCGCAAAAAAATTAAATACAATCCCGGCGAATTTACAGTGCGCTGCAATCGGAATATCCGATTTTTTCAATCCGCCAAAGGTCCACAAACTGGTAACACTATTCTTGATACAAAGCCCAAGCCGATTTTTATCGTTGGGATGCCTCGCTCAGGCACCACTCTCACAGAAACGATTATTGGGTCCCATTCATTGGTTGCCCCCTGCGGTGAACTTCCCAGCATCCCCAAAATATCCCGCTTTGTAAATAAGAATTACCCTAAGCTCAAACCCTATCCGGAATGTGCTGACTCCTTCACACCACGCATGCTGGATTCAATGGCCAATGCTTATATCGAAAGGCTGCCAGAAGAAGGGCAAGGAGCACGCTTCACCGCCGACAAACTACCCCACAATTTTGTGAATGTTGGCCTAATCCATCGCATCTTCCCAGAAGCGCCCATCATTCATGTGATGCGAGACCCTAGAGACAACGGACTATCCAATTTTCAACAAAATTTTGGTGCTAAATATGGCGGCATGGGTTTCGCCTTTGACCTTGAACATCTCGCCAGCGAGATCAACAACTACTGGCGACTGATGAAACATTGGCGGAAAATTGGCATCCCAATGATTGAATTTTGGTATGAAGATCTTGTCAATGAACAGGAAGTAATTTCCAAGGCTCTAATCAATTATTGCGGTTTACAATGGGAAGATCAGGTATTAGAATTCCATAAACTCGAACGACGCGTTAAAACCGCATCTGTTGGCCAGGTACGCAACAAAATGTACAAGTCATCAGCCCAGAAGTGGCGTAACTATGAAGAATTGCTGCAGCCAATGATTAATGCCCTCGATAAATCTGTCGTGGAGTTCTACGAACCAGAGGCAACCTGACATTGCCTCTAAAAAATCCTGCTTAACGGCAGATTTAGCCGTTGAGCTCAAACCGACGTGCCGATCTGCCTGACTCGTGACCTGTCCGGCACTCCACGACTGAGATAGCTGGGTATCGGCCCCAGCTATCTACCAAACCGCAGTTGACTGAGGCTGAAACGGAAGTTTCACCAGCATGCCTTCTGGGCTCGGAATCATGGGATGGCTTCGGGCGAAGGAGCCTCGATTGAATTGCCCGAGCCATGCTCAGGGACATCGTGGAAGCTTGGCAGGAAAGTCTGCCTTTAAGCGATGTGGAGCGGCTTTATCTGATGACCACAAATAGTTACCGCTTACAGAGTCAGCTTGAACGCAACAGTGGCGAATCTCAGCCGCTGTTACTCCGAAAGTCAATTACAAGCGGATGAAGAGATTCGAACTCTCGACCCTCTCCTTGGCAAGGAGATGCTCTACCACTGAGCTACATCCGCAACTTACCGCTCCAAACAATGTTTCGCGCGGCAGAATGATCATGCACCAAAGAGGTGCCGTCGGTCAATCCGAAGTGGCCAAGAGTCCGGTTTCCAAGCCCTGAAGGCCATCGATCCAGACTGGTACCGACCCGCGAAACCAAGACGCCTTCCAATCCGGACTGGCCAAGGCCAACGACCGCCTGAAACCGCGTGATATTGAGCCTTCAAGCCACTGGCAAATACAGGCAGGATGGGGCTGTCTTTTGGATGCGGCATGCAGGTTTTCTTCATCGTGGGTGCCCAGAAATCCGGGACCACCTGGTTGCAGAAAAGCCTGAACAGCATCGAAGGCATCCACTGCCTGGGGGAAGGGCACTTCATCGACAAACTCGTCATGCCGATGACCCAGACCCGATATGACTACAACCAGATGATGCAGGTGGTGCAACAGCGGATTTACGAGGGTGAGGGGTTCTACGAGCCGGTGCCGGATCAGGAATTTTTTGGCCTGATGCGCCAATGGATCCTCCAGATCATGATTCGCAACGCTGCTGCACCAACAGAATCGATCCTCGCGCTAGGGGACAAAACCCCTGCCAACAGCTTTCACATCCCCACCCTGAAGCGGCTGTTTCCAGGGGCCCGATTCATCCATATCCTCCGCGATGGTCGCGATGTTGCCGTTTCCGCTTTCCACCATCGAGAGCGGATCCAAAACGAATCACCCCAAGCCGGCGCCATCAATTTGGACCTCCACAAGGAGGCTCCGCAACTCCTGGCCAGATGGGCGGGCAGCTGCCGTGCTGTCAAAAAAGCGGAAAACCTGGGGATTCCCGTGCACACCGTGCGCTACGAGGACATGCTTTCCGACGGCGTCGACAGCCTGCGCAACTGTGTGAGTCACCTACTGCCCCAAAGCAGCATCAGCGACAATCAGATTGAAGCCGCAGTGGCTACCAATAGCTTTCAGATCCTCAGCGGCGGTCGCGAGCCCGGCACCATCTCAACCGAATCAAACCTGCGCCGCGGCCAGGCCGGTGGCTGGAGCGATGAACTTCCATCTGAGGTGATCGAAGGGTGCGCACCGGAAGATCGCGCGTTGCTGGAGGAGCTGGGCTACACCGCTTAGACCTAACCCGCCATTTTCTGGCGCAGCTGTTTGATCCGGTCGCGCAGGTTGGCCGCATCCTCGAAATCGAGCTTTTTGGCCGCATCCTTCATCTTGGTCTCAAGTTGGTCGATCAGCTCCGGCAACGCCTCGAGCGCCATGCCTGCATCTGGATCCTCTTCAAGCGCACGGGCCGCCTTGCCAGCCACCTGCACCAGGTCGGCGTCGGGCCCGTCTTGCTTGAGTTTCCGCGAAAGCTCCAGGAAGCTGAGGATCGAGTTGCTGGCCTTCTTTCCAGCAGCTGTTGGCACCACACCATGCTTCTCGTTGTAGGTCTGCTGGATCGTGCGGCGCCGCTCCGTCTCCTCGATCGCCTTGGCCATCGAATCGGTCATGTTTTCGGCGTACAGCAGTGCCTTGCCCTCCACGTGGCGGGCCGCCCGACCAATCGTCTGAATCAGCGAACGCTCGGCTCGTAGGAAACCCTCCTTGTCGGCATCGAGGATCGCCACCAGGCTCACCTCCGGCAGGTCAAGACCCTCTCGCAGCAGGTTCACCCCCACCAGCACGTCGTATTCGCCAAGCCGCAGATCCTGGATGATCTCGATGCGCTCGATTGAATGGATCTCCGAGTGGAGATACCTCACCCGCACCTTGTTCTCAGCGAGGTAATCGGTGAGGTCCTCCGCCATCCGCTTGGTGAGAGTGGTGATCAGCACCCGTTGATTTTTAGCCGCACGGTCTCTGATCTCCCCCAGAAGATCGTCCACCTGGCCGGTGGTGGGGCGCACCTCCACAATCGGATCCAGCACACCGGTGGGGCGAATCACCTGCTCCGCCACCTCCCCGCCGCTCACTTCCATCTCCCAGTTACCCGGCGTTGCTGAAACAAACACCGTCTGGCGAGCTTTCTCCCAGAACTCCGCACCCTTGAGCGGTCGGTTGTCGGCTGCACTGGGCAAACGGAAACCGTGATCAATCAGCACCTTCTTGCGGGCCTGATCGCCGTTGTACATCGCCTGCAGCTGTGAACAGGTGACGTGGCTTTCATCGACGATCAGCAGCCAGTCGTCAGGGAAATAATCGATCAGGCACTCCGGCGGTGTGCCCTCCTCTCGGCCGGCCAGATGGCGGGCGTAGTTCTCAACGCCGTTGCAATACCCCACCTGGCCCAGCATCTCCAGGTCGTACTTGGTGCGCTGTTCCAGCCGCTGCGCTTCCAACAACTTGCCTTCACTGTTGAAAAAATCGAGTTGGTCGCGCAGTTCCTGGCGAATGGCTCCAATGGCTGAAT
The DNA here is from genome assembly GCA_003210735.1 of Synechococcus sp. AG-679-D13. Classification (GTDB taxonomy): domain Bacteria; phylum Cyanobacteriota; class Cyanobacteriia; order PCC-6307; family Cyanobiaceae; genus Parasynechococcus. Next base: position 241 of record QCUM01000044.1, on the reverse strand, counting down.
CCAGCCGGTCCTTCGGGGTGACGAAGTGCTTGGCCGGATAGATGTTCACCGCCTCCATGCTCTGGAGGATCTCGCCGGTGGTGGGGTCGACGTAGCGAATCGCCTCAACCTCATCGCCAAACAGCTCCACTCGCACCAACCGGTCTTCATAGGCGGGGCCGATCTCGAGCACGTCGCCCTTCATGCGAAAGCGACCGCGGGCGATTTCGGTGTCGTTGCGGCTGTACTGGTTGTTCACCAG
>QCUM01000043.1 GCA_003210735.1 Synechococcus sp. AG-679-D13 | reverse complement strand
AGCTGTGCTTTCTTCTTTGAACACAGCCTCTTGAATTCCTCAGCGCATCACATCCCCCGAAGGAGTGATATCGCTTGCAATCCATCACCCTGTTTCTCCCTCAGTTGGGGGATGCGCCCTAGAGAGCAACGGTCAATGATTGGTGAGGAAGCACTGTCTTTGCTGATCTCAATGGCAGATCAATTTCCTACTGCACGGCATTGATCAGAGCTAAGCCAACGCTGCCAGCTTTTATATAGACAAAAGGTTTAACCCCCTGATCGGTATAGATAAAAGATTGAGGCTCGATGCCACCAACAGCAAAGCAGCACTGCTAATGGCTCTCCAGCTGGTAGGGCAAACAAATCTCCTTCGAGCCAGCTATTAAAACTTGATTCTAAGTAAATCGATCAAGTCAAAAGAGCAGATCTTTCTTATTCTAGAAGAAAAGAAGGGATCATTTTTATATATGTTTGATCAGCCTGATTTCCTGATATTGCTAAATGCCAATACTCAAAAAAATTGGTTCAATGCCATCGCGAGCATGAACCAACATTATTCAGTAAACGATCAGCCAGCTTTTAGATGATTCTCTCCGTTAAGGGTCTCTAAATTGATGCAAGGTGCATAACCCAAGCCTGGGTAAAACTTGACTCGAATCTGCTGCCCTGGCACTCCATGACCAGCAGGAGCATCAATTGGGGTTGGATGTTGGATGTTGGTATCGGTTACTGCGGTATTCATGATGTGCTCTTTTGAGAACACCATCACCATCGCCCCGATCACAACATCTTCCATCACCCATTCGAGGGATTTTTGAGGCGCTGATCTCTCCCCCATTTGGGGGAGGGGGTTGTAATTAGGCCCTTTCACCAAGTTTCACAAGTGCAGGCCAAGTCTTTGGGGTGGTTCTACTTTTTAGAGATTGGCCCAGAATTCACAGTCACTGCTTCCTGTTCTGCCCCGTCGATCAATCGCCATCGCTGTCAATTTTGCCCAGCAGTGAGCTGTTGCTGAGAGATCAACCTCCCGCAGTCTTGTCTGCATAGAGATGTGTATGGGTGGCATCTTGTATTGCCTTGATCGGCGCTCCAATGTGATCAATACCCTGCACCAATCACCCGCAATGGTTATTGCTGTCCCGTCCAGTTTGATCTGACGCCACTTCTCATTTCCCCGTAAAAAGTGGTCCCAAAGTGGACCCAGAGTGGTCCCACCACTAAAAAACCCGCCGGATGGCGGGTGGTGCTTGGCTGAGAAGCCTTGGTGTGACTGACGCCCCCTGATGGATTCGAACCATCGACCGACTGCTTAGAAGGCAGTTGCTCTATCCAGCTGAGCTAAGGGAGCACGGGCACAGTTTGCCAGTTGCCCGCCCGATCGAGGTGAGATCCGGGATGTGCTTCTAAGGTGATGGGCTCTGCATGGCAACGATGGCTCCGCGTCGTCTCAGCGACAGCGAGAAGCAGGATCTGGTGGGTCGCTACAAGGCCGGCGAATCCACAGCGGCCCTGGCGGCAGCCTTCGGATGCAGTCCCAACACGGTGAGCCGCACCGTGAAATCGCTGCTGCCTCCCGAGGCCTATGCCGCTCTGAAGGCAAGCCGCCAGAAACATGGCACCACCGCTGCAGCGCCCGTCGAGGAAGCAACGGTTGAGGAATCATCAGTAGAGGCCAGTTCCGCTCCGGAGCCGGCGGCTGTCTCGGAGAGTCCTTTGGTTACTGAAGCCCCCAGCGTTGAGGAGGCGGGCGACTCCGATCCGGAGTCTGAGGAAACAGGAACCCTGGCCCTCGATGATGCGGAAGATTTCGCCGAGGACGATGTCGACACCGACGACGAGGAGGACTCCTCTGCTGCGGATGTGTTTACGGAGCTGGTCCCTCTGGCGGGAGTGGCAGACATGGGTGGCCATTCCGCCGATGCCGTGAAGCCCTTCGCGCCGGATCTGCTCCCAGCCAGCGCTTACATGCTGGTGGACAAAGTTGTGGAACTGGATGCCCGCCCGCTGCGGGATTTCCCAGACATCGGAGCTCTGGATACGGCAGAGCTGGATCTGCAGGGCATCTGCCTCTTCGCCAGTCCGCGTGCGGCCAAGCGCCAGTGCGGCCGCAGCCAGCGTGTGATCAAGGTGCCCGACACCGGTGTTTTCGGGCTCACCAGCAACTATCTGCTGGCCCGTGGGATCACCCGCCTGGTGATGGACGGAAGTGTGATGGCTCTGGATCAGACAGCAAAAGACTGATTCCCCCCAGTGAGGGGAAGCGGTTCAGTCACGTCTTGGTTGCGGCATCAGCACGGCGATGGCGCTGCCGCCACTGATCACACCGATCACCAGCGAAACGCCAACGAGAAAGCCGCTGGGCAGCGATGCCGAACGGAACGATCCAACCTGGAGACTGTGACGCTCTGAGAGGTTCTGAGCCCCAAGGCACAGCAGCAACAGCAGCAGCGTCCCTGTTCCAAGGCTGAACAGCAGCAGACGCAGGCGCAGTAACAACAGGCAGGCCTCGACTGGCCTTAGTCTGCCGCGTTGTTGTGAATCAGTCCGTACAGCCGCCGCCGGGAGATGCCGGTCTCACTCGCCAGCTGGCGCGCGGCCGAGCTTGCACTGGTGCCGGTCTGCATGGCCGCATTCATGCGATCCAGCAGGGTGGCATCGTCCAGCTCGATCTCAGCTTCCGCTGGGCAGCCCCCCAGCACAAGGGTGAATTCGCCTTGCGGTCGATGCGTTCCGAAGTGTTCCAGCGCTGCTGAAATCGTTGGCCCCACCTGTTGTTCATGCCTTTTGGTCAGCTCCCGTGCCACCTGTAGCGGCCGATCGGCTCCGCACAGCTGATCCAGCTCTTCCAGCAGGGTGATCAATCGGTGTGGGGCTTCATACAGAACGCTGGTGCGCTGTTCAGCGGCAATGGCCTCCAGCCGTGTTTTTCGCTCCCGGCCTTTCACAGGCAGAAACCCCTCGAAGCAGAAGCGGGCGCTGGGCAGGCCACTGCACACCAGGGCTGTGGTGGCGGCACAGGGCCCGGGAATGCAGATCACCGGAAAACCAGCGCTCCTTGCGGCAGCGGACAGTTCTTCCCCCGGGTCACTGATGCCCGGCAGCCCGGCATCACTGATCACAGCCAGGCTGTTGCCCTCCGCCAGCAGTTCGAGCAGCTGGGGAAGCCGGGTGCGGGTGTTGTGCTGATGAAAGGAGATCTTCCGGCCCCGCGCCTGCAGGTTGCTCAGCAGCAGCCCGCTGTGACGGGTGTCCTCACAGGCGATCACATCCACGGCCGTCAGCAGTGCTTTGGCCCGCGCAGAGAAATCCCCCAGATTGCCGATCGGTGTTCCCACCAGGTACAGATGGCTTGCCGCAGGCTCGTCCCGCTGCATCACAATGGCCAGCGCTTGAATCGATTCTGATGCCCAGCCCCGCCGTTCTGCCCTCCGGTGTCAGCCAGGACGCACTGCTTGCCGAATTGCGTCGCCTCAGCTGGGGGGCCGCCGACATCCTGAGGGCCTATGCGCGGGGTGAGCAACCGCCCCATGGTTTCCCCCAGGCACTGAGTGTCGACAACGGTGGTGAAGGCCCTGTGTCCGCCGCTGATCTGGCGGTGAATCAATGGCTTCTGGATGGCCTGTCGGCTGCATTCCCCAAGGCGGATTGGACCCTGCTGAGTGAGGAGACCGCCAAGGAACAGCTCACGGAGGGCCAGCCCCTGCCAGCCGAATGGCTATGGATTCTTGATCCCCTTGATGGCACCAAGGATTTTTTGCAGGGCACGGGTGAATACGCCGTGCATCTGGCACTGGTGAAAGGAAAGCGTCCAGTGATCGGGGTTGTGCTCCTGCCTGAGGCTGATGAGTTATGGATTGGCATCATCGGGGAGGGTGCCTGGTGTGAAGACCGTCAGGGACAGCGTTCTCCCGTGCGCTTCAGCCCCCGCAGCCAGGTGTCGGATCTGATCCTGGTCGCCAGCCGCAGCCACCGGGATGATCGCCTGGAACAACTGATCGCCGCCCTTGAGCTGGGCGGTTCGAAGGCGGTGGGAAGCGTTGGGTGCAAGGTCGCCACGATTCTCCGTGGCGAGACGGATCTCTACATCTCCCTTTCCGGCCGCAGTGCTCCGAAAGACTGGGACATGGCTGCGCCTGAGGCGGTTCTGCTGGCGGCAGGGGGGCGGTTCACCCATGCCGATCAAGCTGAACTCACCTACAACACCGGCGATGTGCGCCAGGCGGGTTGCCTGATTGCAAGCCATGGAAAAGCCCACGCCGAGCTCGGTGAGCGTGCGACGCGGGCCATGGCCGAGATTGATCCCGGCTTTCAGGTCTGAAGCCTGATCAGTTGAGCGGTGCCACCGGGGTGGGCTGAGGCTCCACTGCGGTGCTGTCACCGCTCTGGGGTACACCGCGGAGGGTGAGATTGATCCGGCCGCGGTTGTCGATTTCGCGAACGCGCACGGTGACTTCGTCGCCCACCTTCACGACGTCTTCGACCTTCTCAACCCGAGCCTCCGACAGCTGGGAGATGTGGATCATGCCCTCCTTGCCAGGAAGGATCTCCACAAAGGCACCGATCGGAATAATCCGCGTGATCGAACCGGAGAACACCTCGCCCTCATTCACCTTGCGGGTGAGGCCTTCAATGATCTTCTGGGCTTCCTCGGCGGCAGCACCGTCGTGGGAGGCGATGGTGACGATTCCGCCGTCTTCGATGTCGATCTTGGTGTTGGTGCGCTCGGTGATGCCCTTGATGGTGCGGCCACCAGGACCGATCACCGTGCCGATCAGCTCAGGGTCGATGCGGAAGCTGAGCAGGCGCGGAGCGTGGGGAGAGAGCCCCTCACGTGGGGTATCAATGGCCTCGAGCATCTTCTCGAGGATGTGCAGACGAGCCGGGCGGGCCTTGTTGACGGCCTCGGCGATTGTTTTCACCGACAGTCCGGTGATCTTCATGTCCATCTGCAGGGCGGTGATTCCCTTTTCGCTGCCCGCCACCTTGAAGTCCATGTCACCGAGGAAATCCTCGATGCCCTGGATGTCGGTGAGGATTCGAACCTCATCCCCTTCTTTGATCAGACCCATGGCGGCACCACTCACCGGTGCCTTGAGGGGAACACCTGCATCCATCAGCGACAGCGTGCTTCCGCAGACCGATCCCATGGAGGTGGAACCGTTGGAGCTCAGCACTTCACTCACCACCCTCACCACATAGGGGAAGGTGTCCTTCTCAGGCAATACAGGAAGGATCGCCCGCTCGGCCAGGGCTCCATGGCCGATCTCTCTCCGACCGGGAGAGCGCATCGGACGGGTCTCGCCAACGGAGTAGGGAGGGAAGTTGTAGTGGTGCAGGTAGAGCTTTTCGGTGTTGGGGTGGAGGTCGTCCATCTCCTGGGCATCACTGGGTGTTCCCAGAGTTGCGGTGGACAGCACCTGCGTTAGTCCCCGCTGGAACAGACCTGAGCCATGCACGCGGCGGGGCAACACACCGGCCAGTGCGCTGATGGTTCGCACCTCGTCGAGCCCGCGGCCATCCACGCGCTTGCCATCCTTCAGGATCTGTTGGCGCATCAGGGTTTTGGTCAGCGCCTTGAAGCTGTTGCCCAGCAGCTTGGAGCTGGCTGTCACGGCCTGACGCACAGCATCGTCCTCCTTGAGGCCGGCGATCTTTTCCGAGATCTCTGCCTTGACGGCGTCCAGTGCGGTGTCCCGCTCCTCTTTGCTCTGTTCGAACTTCTTGAGCACCTCGCTGATCGCTTTGGTGCACTGTTTATCGAGGTAGGCCGGAACCGTTTTGTCTTCTGTGGGTGTTTCAGGCTTCACCTGTTTGATGCCCAGGTCCTTCAGCAGCTGCTCTTGGGCCTTGATCAGTTCACAGATCGCTTCGTAACCGAAGTCGATCGCTTCGATCACATCCCCTTCCGGCAGCTGGTTGGCACCTGCTTCCACCATCACCACACCGTCGGGTGTGCCAGCTACAACCAAATCCAGGTCGCCACGTTCCATTTCGCGGTAGCTGGGGTTGAGCACGAAGTCATCGCCCAACAATCCGACCCGCACAGCGGCCATGGGGCCGTTGAAAGGGATCCCTGCCAGGAGGGTGGCGATCGACGAGCCAGTCACAGCCAACACGTCGGCCGGAACTCGTTCATCCAGAGAAAGGCAGGTGGCAACGATCTGCAGGTCATCCCGCATCCATGAGGGGAACAGGGGGCGGATCGGCCGATCGATTAACCGGGCAGTGAGCGTGGCGCGCTCAGGCGGGCGGCTTTCCCGGCGCATGTAGCTGCCAGGGATGCGACCGGCTGCGTATAGACGCTCTTCGTAGTCGCAAATCAGGGGGAGAAAATCGATACCGTCGCGACCGCCTGATCGGGTTGCGGTCACAAGCACGGCCGTATCACCGCACTCGACCAGAACAGATCCACCCGCCTGAGGGGCGAACCGGCCTGTGGTCAGTCGAATCTCTCGTCCATCAAAGGAGATCGACTGGGTTTGTCCTTGCACGTCTGTTTATGTCCGCTTGACAGAGATATCTTGACACTTCGCGGTTATCTCGGACAAAAAAAGGGAGACATGGAAGCCTCCCTGGTTCAATTTGAACTAGCGACAGAAACTGTTGATTACCAACTGGACTTGACCACACCGGGAAGTTCACCTTTGTGTGCCCGCTCCCGGAGCTGGTTGCGGCAAAGACCGAAATCTCTGTAGTAACCACGGGGTTTGCCAGTGGCCCAGCAACGATTGCGGATGCGATTGGGTGCGCTGTTGCGGGGCAAGGCCTGAATTTTGCGATGAATCTCCAGGCGATCCATCGGATCTTTCGCAGCGTTGAAAGCCGCCATCAGTGCTGCACGCTTTGCCGCGTAACGCTCAGTCAGCTTCTTGCGCTTGACGTCGCGGGCAATCATCGACTTCTTGGCCATGCAGCTCTGGAGCGGCGGAAGATTGGATGGTCAACCTTACATGCCGACAGACCTGATCATCAGCGCTGACCCATCAGTTGCTGCACAACGGACAACTGGCTTGTGTCGCGAACAATCAAAACCAGCGTCAGCCCAACGATCAGCAAAAACCCAGACTGCGCCACCGCCAACTGCAGACGCTCCGGGACGGGTTTTCCGCGCAAACCCTCGATCAGGAGCAGCAGCATCTGCCCACCATCCAGAAGGGGCAGAGGCAGGGAATTCAGCACGGCGAGATTGATCGAGATCAGAGCCATGAACAGCACCAGGCCGGATCCGCCCTGTTCGCTCAGCTGAGCGCCCATCTCAACGATTTTCACCGGTCCGCTCACCTGGCTGGCTGTTGCCTTGAAGTTGGTGATCAGGCCGCCGTATCCCGCAACGGTCTGCTTCAACAGCTGTTGAAATTCCTCCCCTGTCCGACCCAGCAGCTCGCCTGGCCCTTTCGCGGGTCGGATGACGCCACTGAGATTGGCCTGAAGCTGAGCCCCGATGCGGCCTTGACCCTGCTGATTCAACGGCTGCAGCGTGATGCTTTCGCGTTGCTGATTCCTCTCTCGCAGCAGCGTCAGTGGCACACCGGGGGCCTGTTTGATTCGTTCAACCATCGCCTGCACTCCGCTCTGGCCTGCAGCCAGAGCGACATCGTTGATCTCCAGAACCCTGTCGCCTGGCTTCAGGTCGGCTTGTTCGGCCGCCCCCTCCGGTTGGACAGCCACCACCAGCACTCCGGGGTCCGGTGGTGCAGGCAGCCCGACGATGGCGGCCTGTCCGAACAGCACGACAAATGCGAGTAGCAGATTGGCCAGCACCCCAGCGGCAATCACCAGAGCGCGTTGGGGGATGGGGCGATTGCCCAGAAGGTCCGGGTCGTCTGGGTCGATATCACTGCTCTCATCATCATCGGGAAAGGCCACGAAACCGCCCAGGGGCAGCGCCCGAATGGCATAGGTCACCCCACGACGCTGGCGTTTGATCAGGGCTGGTCCGAAACCGATCGAGAAACCGCTGACGCGAATGCCTTGAAGCGTGGCTGCCAAGAAGTGTCCGGCCTCATGAACCACGATCAGCACGGCCAGAACGGCCAGGGCTGCGAACACGTTCATGTCTGCTTCAATCTCGCCATCGCGTCATTCTGGCTGCAGCAGCTCGCAGCCGACGTAGGGGACCAGAGCAGATGGCAAGCGAACACGTCCATCGGGTTGCTGGCCCGTCTCAAGCAGAGCCGCCATGGTGCGTCCCACAGCGAGACCACTGCCATTGAGAGTGTGAACCAGTTTTGTGGACTTGCCTTCTTTGGTGCGGATGGCGGAGCGTCTTGCCTGGAAGTCTCCGCAGACGCTGCAGCTCGAGATTTCGCGATAGGCGCCTGCACCGGGAAGCCAAACCTCCAGGTCATAGGTGCGGCGGGCTGAGAAACCCAGATCCGCCGTGCAGAGGTCCAGCACCCGGTAGGGAAGCTCCAGAGCCTGCAGCACTGCTTCAGCATCGGCGGTGATCTGCTGATGGGCTTCTTCGGAGTGGTCTGGGTGGGCGAACCAGTACAGCTCCACCTTGTTGAATTGATGAAGGCGGATCAACCCTCGGGTGTCCCTTCCATAGCTGCCGGCTTCGCGCCGAAAGCAGGGGCTGTAAGCGGCGTAGCGCAGCGGCAGCTGATCGGCGGGGATGATTTCGTCACGATGGAGCGATGTGACAGGGACTTCCGCGGTTGGGGTCAGCCAGAGGTCGTCGTCTGCGCAGCGGAAGCTCTCCTCGGCAAATTTGGGAAGTTGGCCGGATCCAGTGAGGCTGGCGGTGTTCACCAGCACGGGGGGCAACACCTCGCGGTATCCCTTTTTGGTGTGGAGATCAAGCATGAAGTTGATCAGGCCCCGTTCCAGCCGGGCTCCCTGCCCCATCAGGGTCACAAAGCGGCTCTGGGCAATCCGCACGGAGCGTTCGGTGTCGATCAGCTTCAGACGTTCCGCGATCTGCCAGTGCTCCTCCAACCCCTCCTCTTCACGCGGCGTTCCCCAGCGGCGCACCTCAACGTTGTCGTTCTCGCTTGTGCCGTCCGGACAATCTTCAGCGGGAAGATTAGGGAAGGTCAGCAGCTGATCCTTGAGCTGTGAGCTGAGGAGTTTCTCCTCGTCCTCCAGCACGGACACTTTTTGCTTGATTGCATTGCCCTGCTTGCGCAGATTGGCGATGTCTTCACTTTTGGGATCCGTTCCGGACTTGATCTGCAGACCAACTTCCTTGCCGATACGGTTGCCTTCCGCTTGAAGGCCGCTGCGCTGCTCCTCGAGATTGCGTTGCTGTTGAGCGATCAGCTGCAGTTTGGTCAGATCAACGGCCTTGCCCCTACGCCCCAGCTGTGAGGCGATGACTTCAGGGTTGTCACGCACAAGGCGCTGATCGAGCACGGGTCCGGCGGCATTGGCGCCGGCAGCCTATGGCAAGCCGTTCAGAGAACCTGGCCCACCATCACTGCGGCCACAGCTGAGAACACCGTGATGCCAAGAGCGGTCAGGGGGTTCTGGCCCTGAGCAACAGCAACGGTTGTGATCACACCGGCACCAAGGCAGGCCACGCAGAGCTGGCTGACGATGTTGTTCGAGCTGCCCACAGAGATCGGAACGATTTGATTGACCGTAGGGAGATCATTTGCGACGAGCTTGATAAGACGTCTTGTTCGTTACCTGGGGTCAGGCTTCGTTACCTGTCGCAATGGAAGCCGGTCGCGCCCTGCCGCTGGATGCCCACTGCTTGAGCTGATCCAGCTGTTCCCTCGCGGTTCTCGACAGTGGAATCAGCTGGGAGGCGGCACGGATGAGATCGGTTTCACTCAGTTCCCTGCTCTCGGCAAAAGCGAGGTGCATGGCTTCGATCACGGTCTGTTCGAGCTCAGCGCCCGAGAATCCGTCACTGCGGCTGATCACCGTGTCCAAAGGCAGGTTCAGCCCCGGTCGGCGTTGGCTCAGATGCAGCTTGAGAATGCTTCGCCGTTCTTCGATGCTGGGGAGGTCCAGCAGAAAGATTTCATCGAAACGCCCTTTACGCAGCAATTCAGGCGGAAGTTTCTCAACGCCGTTGGCCGTGGCGACCACGAAAACAGGTGATTGCTTCTCCGCCATCCAGGTGAGCACGCTGGCCAGAACCCGCTGACTTGTTCCGCCGTCGCTGCGGCTGTCGCCGCCGAAGCCCTTGTCGATCTCATCAATCCACAAGACGCAGGGGGCCATCGCTTCAGCCCGTTGAATCGTTTCCCGCGTGCGCGCCTCACTGGCTCCCACAAGGCCTGCGAACAGACGCCCCACATCAAGCCTGAGCAGTGGCATGGACCAACTGCGGGCAATCGCCTTGGCGGTGAGGGATTTGCCGGTGCCCTGGGGGCCCACCAGCAAGACACCGCGGGGGATCGGCAGCCCGAACCGGCGTGCTTCATCGGAGAAGGCGCGGTGTCGCTGTTGAAGCCAGTCCTTCAGGACATCAAGGCCTCCGATCGCTTCCGTTCCCGTGGCGGTGGCGCAGAACTCGAGCACCTCGCTGCGAGCGATGGTCTGACGCTTTTCCTCCAGCACCTCCTCCAGATCGGCAGCGCCCAGCTGGCCGCGGCGAGCCAGGGCCCGTGCTGCCACCTGACGAACCCGCAGTTCACTGAGGCCGCTGCAGGCGCGGGTCAGCTGCTCCAGAACAGTGGGATCTAGCGGTTGGCCGCTGCTCTTGCTGATGTTCCCAAGCAGGAGACGCAGGTCTTCGTTGTCGGGAAGGGGCAGGTCCAGAAGGGTGAGGGCTTCATCCAGATCCGCGGGAGGCGTCCATGCTCCGCAGCACACGACCAAGGTGTGGGTGGTGCTGCGGAGCGACTGCTGAAGATTGCGCAGCATCCTGGCGATGCCAGGGTCTTCGCAGAAGCGATGGAAGTCTTTCAGCAACAACAGGGTTGAGCTGCCGCTGTTCAGATCGCTCAACCACTGGAGAACGGCCATGGGTTGGCGGCTGCCGACCCCTTCGGCGTTGAGGATCCCCTGCAGGCCATCAATGAAATCCCAGGACCCCAGCTGACGCTGCAACCGTGAAGCGGTCTGCTTGAGCAGGGTTTCCACTCGGGCTTCCTCGCTGCTGCGAATCCAGATCAATGAGGTTCGGGCCCGGATCATCAGATCCAGTTGCTCAGTCCAGCGGGAACTGCTCATGGTTGTTGGAGGCGACGCAGTGCTTGCCAGCGGGGATCGAGCTGCTCGGCCTGTTGGTCGTTCGTTGCTGCAGTGGAACCATTCAGGCCAGGAGGGCCTGGGCAGTGCTCTCCGCAGTGATTGACCACAGGCAGCTGGAGGTTGAGCTGCTCGAACACCCACTGCACGGGGGTGAAGTCACCGCTTGGATTCAGGCATTCAACGAGTCCATCCATGGCCGCAATCTGCTCGGATTCCTGCAGCTCGGACTCTGAAGGGGGTGCATCTCCGAGCCAGATCAACTCACTCGGTCTGGCTTTCAGCGCGTGGTTGAACGGTGTCAGGCAGCGGTCACAGCAGAGCTTCACGATCGTCTCGAGCTCGCCTTCAACAGCGAGCACGTTGCCTTTGTGTTCAGCGCAGATCTGGCCCCTCACTGGCGTGAGGGAGGGGAGCTGATCGAGATGCCCCTCCACAGTCCATTGTTTCGACCCTCCGAGCACCCGGAGTTCCTGAATGGAAATCGGCTCAAGGCCGTTGATCATTTGCCGCCTTTCGGTTCGAAGGGGAGGCGAGAGTCGCTGCTTCCACCAGAGGTTGCCGTGACCGTGACAGCTTTTTGGGACATCTGCTGATCAAGGATCGATTGGAGATTGTCCGGGAGAGCTTCCTTGGTGAGGATGAACGTCTGCAGGGCCTGGAAGATGTTGGCGATCACCATGTAGAGGAGAACACCAGCAGGCAGAGGGAAGAACAGGAACATCCCGGTGATCATCACCGGAGTGATTTTGTTGGCTGTGGCCTGTTGAGGGTTGGCCGGCATTCCCATCCCGGAGAGCAACTGCGACAGGAACAGTGTCAGACCAAAACCACCAACAAGGATGGCAATGTCCCAATTGACGGCTCCGTCGGCGTAGAAGCCGACCTGTCCAAGTGCCTTGATGAACAGGAAGCCACTGCGGGCTGCCAGGCCGGGGATTTTGGCTTCAACGGTTGCATCACCCGCTGCAAGAGCGGTGATGGTGCCGTCTTCACTGACGTTCACCACGTCGTCACCCTTGGTGATCGACCAGGTGGGACTGAAACGTCCAGGGTTTTCAAGGTCGGTGAGCACATCGGAGAAACTCCGGCCGTCCTTGGTGTGCAAATTGACGGTGGCGCTCTCGCCTACACCGATCTTGGTGCCGCGCGGCAGGCTTGCAATGACGGGGACGTGATCCGTTTCGCCGATGAATATCGAGTGGCTGGCACTGTTGAACGGCTTTGGTTCGACCGTTGCAATCTGGTCAGAGGGCAACACCTTCATGTTGAGGGTGTAAGGCACATCGGCAAAGGGTGATCCCCGGAGCGTGGCAAACAGAGCAAACAGAATCGGCATTTGCACCAACAGGGGCAGGCACCCCGCCAGAGGGCTGCCGAACTCCTTCATCACCTTGCCCAGTTCTTCCTGTTGTTTCTGGGGGTTGTTGGCGTAACGGCTCTTGATCTCAGCCTGGCGCTTCTGCATCACCGGTTGAGCGATCCGCATGCGTCGGGCACTGCGAATGGATCCCGCGCTCAAGGGGTAAAGGGCAACACGGATCACGATCGTGAGGGCCACGATCGCCAAGCCGTAGCTGGGAACCAATCCATAGAAGAAGTCCAGGATTGGGATCAGCAGGTTGTCGGAGATGTACCCGATCACGTTGAGAACCCCAGGGGTGTTGGCGTTGTGAAGCCAGTGTGCACGAACAAGGGGTTCAGACGGCGAACCCTTCGACCGGCTTTTCTGCAGGTGAGTTGGCCCGCTTATTCATTCGTTCGGTGATGTAAGCCTCGATTTCGCGGAAGCGCGGCATCGATCGCAGCTCCAGGCGGGCACCGTCGGTGAGCACCAGCACCATGTCTCCCCAGGCTCCAAAGCCGCGGGGAACGGTGCGAACTTCCTTGATCTGGGAATAGACCACCTGGGTCTTGTCTTTTCCCCTCCAGCCACCGGTCACCGAAATTCGACGACTGGTGATCTTGAAACGCAGCCAGAGAGCCCGCACAGCAGCGCCAATGGCGAAAGGAATTCCGATCAGCGTTAGGCCGAGGAGAAGATTGAAGATCAAATCACCTTTGGCCGGACCTCCCTCGTAGTGGACGTCCTCTTGAATCGTGGTCATGACCCCAACCCGGCTGAACTGAGAAGACTGTCGCATTCTTCGAGCAACTGCGACGGTTCGGCAGTGGAAGCCTCCGGACGGAGGCTGATCAGCACCCACCGCTCGGAGAGATCACGGCGATGTTCCAAGCGCTGGCGCAGGTGTTCGTGGAACATGCGCCTCAGTTTGTTTCTGCGGACCGATCGCTTGCTCACCTTGTTGCTGATCACCAAGGCGCATCGACAGGTCTGGGGCGGTTGTCGGCGCAGTTCAGGACGCAGGTAACGGGATTCCTCCTGCATCACCCGGAGCACCATCCAGACACCGTGGTGGCGGCATCCGATGCGGTGCAATCTGTTGAAGCATCGATGCCCCCGGAGTCGCATGGAGGGCGGCAATGCCATCAATCAAAGTGCTTTCGTCTACGACGTGTGTTCGAAATCAGGCGGCAAGCCGTGAGCGCCCACGCTTCCGTCGCGTACGGATCACCCGACGTCCGGTGTGGGAACGCATGCGGACACGAAAACCTGATACGCGCCTGCGCTTGCGGTTGGTTCCTCCGAGTGTGCGCTTCGTCATAAGAGGTTTTTGGCTTCCGGCCGATCAGAACTAACAAATTTATCAGTCAGTCCACATCGATCAGCCAGCTGCCGACGTAAGCCG